>NZ_SSXE01000119.1 GCF_021699195.1 Nonomuraea sp. MG754425
GGGAGCGGGTGCTCGTGCTGACCACGTACGAGGACGACGGGGAGATCCTGCGGGCCGTGGCGGCGGGGGCGGCGGGATACCTGTTGAAGGACGTCTCCCGCGCCGACCTGGCCGCCGCCGTGCGGGCGGTGGCCAGGGGCGAGACCGTGCTGTCGCCCTCCGTCGCCCGGCTGCTGGACGCGCGGCGGGAGGCGCCCGCGTTGTCGGAGCGCGAACGGGAGGTCCTGGAGCTGGTCGCGGAAGGGCTGACGAACGCCGCGATCGGGCGGCGGTTGTACATCGGGGAGGCGACGGTGAAGACGTACCTGCTGCGGGTGTACGCGAAGCTGGGCGTCTCCGACCGCACCTCCGCCGTGCTGGCGGCGCTGGACCTGGGGCTGGTGCGGCGGCGCGGCTGAATCCTGGGACGATCCACCCGCTCCCCGAAGGGGACGCCGCCCAAGCCCGGCGGATCGGGCAGGACCCGGCACAGCGCGGCGTGGTGCGCGATCCTGACCCCCGCGCAGGGAGCCGGCCGCAGCCACGACCGCGCCGGCATCCGAAGACGAACGTCGACCTTGCGTTCATGCTGTGACCAGCGGTTCGCCGCAAGAGGAGGAAAACGACTCAGTGTTCCCCACATTTTCCGAACATTTCATGGCGGTTCGCTGTCAAAGCAGAGTATGAAGAAGACGATGATCGGGACCGCGCTCCTCGCCGCCGCGCTGCTGGTCTCCGGCGCCACCGCGGCGAACGCCCAGGCGAAGACGACGTTGGGTCCCTACGGTTACGGCGCCGTCAAGCTCGGCATGACCGCCAAGCAGGCCAAGGCGACCGGGGGCGTCGTCCAGAAGATGCCGGGCGGCGGCGGTTGCTCCGGCTGGGACCTGAAGAAGTTCCCGACCCCCAAGGACTCTGTGGGCATCTACGTCTCGCCGAACGTGGGACTGGCTGCCATCTTCGCGGCGAAGGACATGAAGACCCCGCAAGGGATCAGGATCGGTTCCACCGCCAAGCAGTTGAAGGCGGCCTACCCGCACATCAAGAAGAACGCCCACGACTACTATGTGATCACGGTCCCCGGTAACAAGAAGGCCTATTACTCGTTCGCCGTCACGCAGGGCAAGGTCACCGAGTACGGCATCGCGCTGCACAAGCAGGACTGCTTCAACTAGTCCGGCGCGGAGGCAGCGGGGCCTCGGGCAGGGCTGTGAGCCATTCGGTCAGGAGGCGGTTGACCTCCTCGGGACGTTCCTGCTGGATCCAGTGGGCCGCAGCCGGTCCATGTTGCGGTAGCGGTTGAGGGCGCCGGTCATGCCGGTACGTTCGAACTCCCCGGTGTACACCTCCAGGTCGTCCTCGGTGAGCCAGGAAGGCGGCCGGCCGCCGGGGAACCGGTCGCGCAGCGTTGCGCCGGGGCTGACGAAGTGCGGGCCGGGCGCATCGGGGCCGGGCATGGTCTCGGCGGACAGCGCCGCGTAGAAGCCCGCGAGCCAGCCCCGTACGTCGGGACCGATCGACGACGAGGGCTTTCCCCGGCAGCGGACGGTCCTGGTGAGCGACGGGGCCGTCTCCGGGAGGCTGACCCCCGATCAGGGCACCCTGGCCCGAGACGGCTGGCGAGCCGGCGGTGCGGTCACGACCTCTACCTGGCGATGGACTCCGGTCATGATCAACTCACCGGTCCTCCGGGGCCCGCGGTGCTCGCGACACAACTTCTGGGCAGGACCCGCCGCAACGTGACGCTCGACGACTCCATGTCCCTGCAGTTCACCGGGATCGCCTCCTCGTCGGCGGGTGCCGGGCCGGTCACCGGGCGGATACGGGCATCCGCCCGTGAACTTCTCGGAGGCGTCCGGCACGCTGCGGGATCTCCTTCCTTCCTGCGAGCGGACGGGATCTTCCGAGGTCAGTACCTCGTCCTGCGCGGTCTCGCCGGGATCACGTTTCGCCCGGCCGGCCACTGACCAGCGGCGCGCAGGACTTCCCGGGTGGCCGGTGCTCCGGCGGGATCAGGTACGTGTCACGCGCGTCGAGGGCCGGGCGGTACGCGGCGTTCGCGTTCCGCCCGGCCGTGCTCAGCGCAGCAGGGTGAGGTCCACGGCGTCGGCCATGGCCGCGAATCCCGTGGCGTTGGGGTGGATGTGGTCGCCTCGGTCATAGGCCGGCAGGTAGCGCAGTGGGTCTGCCGGGTCGGCCAGCGCGGTCGCGAAGTCCACGACGCCGTCGAACGCGCCGCCGGTCGTGATCCAGGTGTTGACGGCCTGGCGTTCGGCCTCCAGCGCCTCGCTGTAGCCGGCGCTGCCCTTGAGCGGTGGCAGCGTCCCGCCGATGATCTTCACGCCCTTGGCCTGGACCCGGTCGATGATCTGGCGGTAGGCGGCGACGAGCTGGCCGGCGGTGGCGCGGTTGCGCAGGTCGTTCGTACCTTCGAGGAGGAGCACGTACCGCAGGCCGTCGCGGACGAGCACGTCGTGCTCCAGCCGGTTCAGCGCGCTCAGGCCGTCCTGCGCGGTGTCGGCCAGGACGCGGTTGCCGCCGATGCCGACGTTGACGACGGCGGGATCGCGTCCGGGGGTGCCGGCGAGCCGGGCCGCCAGGTAGTCGGGCCAGCGCTCGAACCCGTCCACGGCCGTGCCGGAGCCGTCGGTGACGGAGTCGCCGAGCGCGGCCAGCGTGTCGCGGGTGGGCCCGTGGGTGACGGCGACCGCGTTGAGGAAGATCCAGCTTCGCACCGTGGTGCTGAACGAGCCGCCGTCCTCCTCGGCGGTATGGTCGCCGGCCGTGAGGTAGTTGGTCTGCACGGCGGAGCGATGCCAGGTGGCCGGGCCGGTGGCGTCCGGGAGGTAGATGCTGACGGCCAGGTCCTGGCCGCTCCTGACCTTCAGCTCGACCGGGTCGCTGTGGACGTCCTGACCCGCCGGGACCGTCACCGAGGGCTCGCCGCCGAAGGCGAGGCGTCGTGAGGTGCCTTCGACCAGCGCGGGACCGGAGCTCCTCAGCGCCACGGTGGCGCTGCCGAAGGTCACCGGCCGGTCGCCATGGAGGTTGGAGAGCCGGATGCGCACCTGGTTGCCGTCGCCGCGCATCCGTACGACCATGCGGATGCTCTGGTTCTCGTACGCGGGTGGGACGGCGGCGGCGGCCGAGGAGTGCAGGGAGGTGGCCCAGGCGTCGGTCCAGTGCTCGGCGGCCTGTGCGGGAAGCGCGATCGGCATGGCCAGCGCCACGCCGAGTAACGCGGTGCGCAGCCGCCGAGAGAGCACGGAGAGGTCCTTCACGGGAGCAGCAGGTCCGTGACCAGCGGCAGGTGGTCCGAGGCGTCGGTGCTGACCAGCCAGGCCGAGCGCACGTCGGTGCCCTTGGGCACGAAGACGTAGTCGAAGCGCCACGTGTCGGCCGCCGACAGGCCGGGGCCCACGCCGACCCGTGCCCATACGTCGTCGTAGCGGTCGGTGAAGGTCTTGATGCCGGGAAAGGTCGGTACGGCGTTGGTGTCGCCGAGGAAGACGACCGGCTGGGCCGACCCGGCGAGCCGGGCCGTGATGGCGTCGGCCTGCTCCTGCCACTCGGCGTCGCTGGTGTGCTGCATGTGGGAGTTACCCAGGCGTACCTGCTTGCCCTGGATGTTGACGACGACCTCCAGCAGGCCGCGCGGCTCGCTGCCGGCGTACTGCGGAAGGAGGGTGTTCTGCGATTCGAGGATCGGCCAACGGGACAGGAACGCGGTGCCGTACTGCCTGCGCGGCTGACCCGGCTCCAGCGGGTCCAGGTCGTAGTTGGCGCCGTAGGCATGATGCATGCCGAGCATCCTGGCCAGCTCGCCGGGGGTGTCGAGCCACTCGCTGCGCGCGCGGAAGTGCTTGTCGACCTCCTGCAGTCCGATGACGTCGGCGTCGATGGCCTCGATCATCTCGGCGGTGTGCCGGAGGTCGAAGACGTTGTCGGCGCCGGCGCCGTAGTGGATGTTGAAGGAGGCCACGCGGATGACGCCGCGCCTGATCCTGCGCTTCTCCACGGTCGCGGAGGCGGGCATCGCGGCCAGTCCGACGCCGGCCGCCGCCACGGCGCCCGCGCCGAACAGACCTCTCCTGCTGATGCTCATGATGGGGGGTTCCTTTCCGGGGTTACTTGAGCGCGCCGGACGTGAGCCCGGCGACGATCCTCTTCTGGAAGACCAGGACGAGGATCACGAGGGGGATCGTGACGATGACCCCCGCGGCCATCTGGGTGCCGAACGGGGTGTCGAAGTCGGAGGCTCCGCCGAACTGGGCCACGCGCACCGTGGCGGTCTGCATGTCCGCCTTGCTGATCATGGTGAGCGCGATCATGAACTCGTTCCAGGTGGCGAAGAACGCGAGGATGGCCGTGGTGAACACGCCCGGCGCGGCGATCGGCAGGATCACCCGCCGGAACGCGCCCCAGCGGCTGCAGCCGTCGATCGTGGCGGCCTGCTCCAGCTCGTGCGGCATCTGGCGGAAGAACGCGGTGAGCGTCCAGACGGCCAGCGGCAGCGCGAACGACATGCTGGGCACGATCATCGCGTGGTAGGTGTTGATCCAGCCCAGCTCGGTGAAGAGCTTGAGCAGCGGGACGATCAGCAGCGCGCCGGGGAACATCGAGGTGCCCATGACGAGGCCGAGCACGAGGTTCTTGCCGCGGAAGGTGAGCCGGGCCAGCGCGTAGGCGCAGCAGATGCCGAGGGTCAGCGTCAGCACGGTGGTGCCGGCCGACACGATCAGGCTGTTGAGCAGCGCCCGGCCGAAGTCGCTGTGCCCGGAGAACACCGCCGCGTAGTTCTCCAGCGACGGGGGCGACGGCCACGGCGTGGTTTCGAAGATGTCGCCGGTGCGCCGCAGGCTGGAGACGACCATCCAGTAGAACGGCGCCAGGCAGTACACCACGACGAGCCCGGCCGCCAGGGCCCTCTTCATGCCGTCCTCTTCCTTGATCGGGTGTCGGCGAGCAGGTCGGCGCCGAGCAGGCGGACGAAGACGAACACCACGACGGCCACGTACGCGATGAGCACCATCCCGTAGGCGGCGGCCGACCCGTATCTGAGCTGGGTGGCCTCGTCCCAGACCAGGGCCGACAGGGTCTCCACCGAGAGCTTGCCCCGGCCGATCATCACGAACGGCAGGTCGAACATGGCCAGCGCGTCGAGGATGCGGAACAGGACCGCCACCACCAGCGCGGGCTTGACCAGCGGCAGCGTGATACGCCAGAACGTCTGCCAGGCCGACGCCCCGTCCACCTTCGCCGCCTCGTAGACCATCGTGGGGATGATCTGCAGCCCGGCCAGCACCAGCAGCCCGACGAACGGCGCGGTCTTCCACGTGTCGGCGATGATGACGGCGAGCTTGGCCTGGACGCCCTCGGTGGTCCACAGGATCTTCTCGCCGAGGATGGCGTTGGCCACGCCGTCGGCCTGGAACACCCACCGCCACATCAGGCCGGAGATGGCGGTCGGCACCGCCCAGGGGATGAGGATGCCGGCCCGTACGACGCCGCGGCCACGCAGCACGTTGTGCATGACCAGCGCCATCGCGACGCCGAGCACGGTCTCCAGCGTGACCGTGACGAGGGTGAAGACCGTGGTGTTGAGCAGGGCGTTGACGAAGCGCTCGCCGACCAGTTCGGCGTAGTGGGCCAGGCCGACGAACCGCTCGCCCTCGACGACGAAACCGTCGGCGTCCAGGCCTTCGCCCCGGACGTACATCGACTCCCGAGCGGCCGCGACCAGCGGGTACAGGACCACCAGGGCGAGGGCGAGCAGCGTCGGGGAGATCATCAGTGCGGTGAACCACCGCGAGCCGCGCCTCATTGCTTGAGCAGCCCCGACAGTTGCTGCTGCAGCCCGGACAGCGCCTGCTCGACGGCCACCTCGCCGGACAACGCCGGGTAGACGGCGTTCTGGATGGCCGCGGTCACGTCACCGTACTTGACGGCGACCGGCCGGGGCTTGGCCGCGACGATGCCCTGCTTCAGTGAGGGCAGGTACGGGTACTGCTTGACGAGTTCCTGGTCGTCGTAGAGCGCCGTGCGGGCGACGGGTGTGCTGTTGACCGTGGCCCAGATCTTCATCTGCTCGGGCGAGGTGAAGAAGGTCAGGAAGTCCTTCGCGGTCTCCTTGCGCTTGGAGAACGCGGAGATCGCCAGGTTCGCCCCGCCCAGCGTGCCGCTGCCCGGTCCGTCGAGGCCGGGAATGGGGGCGACCTCGACCTTGCCCGCCACGGGGCTGTCGGCGGCGTTGGCGGTGCCGTACAGCGAGGCCCAACTGCGCGCGAAGAGCACCTTGCCGCTCTGCAGGGCGTTCTTGACCTCGTCCTCCTTGAAGGTGATGCCCTCCTTGGGGATCATGCCGCTCTTGAGCCCGTCGACGAGGAACGTCAGTCCCGCCTTGGCGGCGTCGGTGTCCAGGTGCGGGACGCCGGACTCGTCGGCCACGGTGCCGCCCGCCGACTGCACGGCCTCGGCGAAGGAGACGGTCAGGCCCTCGTACTTGTCGAGCAGGCCCGCGTAGCAGGACATCTCCTTGTGCTCGGGCAGGACCTCGGCACAGGTCTCCTTCATCTCGGCCCAGGTCGTGGGGGCCTTGTCGACGAGGTCGCCGCGGTAGTAGAGCAGGCCGGTCCCGGTGAGCCACGGCATCGCGTACAGATTGCCGCGGTAGGTGGCGGTCGCCAGGGTGGGCGCGAGGAACTCGTCGGCCTTGAACGTGCCGGCGGCGACGGGGTCCACCCAGCGGTTGGCCGCGAACTCGGCCGTCCAGACCGCGTCCAGCATGATGACGTCCATCGCGTCCGACTTGGTCTGCGCGTTGTTGATGAGGCGCTGCCGCTGGCTGTCGGCGTCCTTGGGCTGGATGTCCAGGGTCACCTTCTGATCGGGGTGGGCCGCGTTCCAGGCGTCGATCACCTTTCTGGTCGCGGCCTCGTGGCTCTGGGTGTCGACAATGGTGATCGGGCCGCGTCCGTCGGCGGACGCTTCCTCTTCGCCGGCGCCGCACGCGGTGGTCGTGGCGAGCGTCAGCGCGCAGGCGAGCAGAAGGGTCTTCTTCATCGTTGTTCCTTCAGGGTGACGACGGTTCCGGTGAGGCGGGCTTCCTCGGCCGCCCACGCGATCTCGTGGCTGTGCAGGCTTTCACGGGGGTCCGAGAGGATCGGAGCCGGGTCGTTGCGGGCGAGGGCGTCCAGGAACGCGGTGACCAGGCCCTGGTCACCGCCGCTGTGCCCGTCCTTGGGCGGCTTCGTGTCGATGACTTCGACGGCTCCGGTCACGAAGTCGGTCACGGTGAGCCGGGCGCCGTCCCCCTCAAGGGAGCCGCGCGTGCCGAAGATGCGGGTCTTGCGGGGCGACTTCGGGGAGAAGGCGGTCATCGTGAACGAGGCGGTGGCCCCGCCGTCGAAGTCCAGGTTGACCACCTGGTGGTCGACCACGTCGTTGTCGCACGCGTACACGCACCTGCCGTAGGGGCCCTCGCGCAGCGCGCGCAGCACGGCCGCCTCCGTCGTGTCCTCGCTCAGCACGGCCAGCGGCCAGCGGTCCTGGCTGCCCACGAAGGGCAGGTAGATGCGCTTGGCGTCGTAGGGGCAGGTGTCCGCGACGGCGCAGTCCAGGCAGCGATCCGCCGCACCCTCCGGCTGGTTCGCCGCCGTGAAGTGCTTCAGCCCGCCGAACGACGACACCCGGGTGACCCGCCGGCCCATCACGTACGTCAGCCAGTCAAGATCGTGGCACGATTTGGCGAGCAGCATGAATGTGGCCTGATCGGCACGACGCCAGTTGCCCCGCACATAGGAGTGGGCGTGATGCCACCAGCCGACCGGCTCCAGGTGCTCGATGTTGACGATCTCGCCGAGCCGCCCGCTGTCGAGCACCGCCTTCACCCCACGGGTGTAGGACGTGTAGCGCATCACGTGGCAGACGGCGAACAACACACCCGCCCGTTCGGCGGCTGCGACGATCCTCCGGCAGTCCTCCAGCCGGATGGCCATCGGCTTCTCCAACAGGATGTGGTAGCCGAGTTCGGCGAAGCGCACCGCCGGTTCCACGTGGTTGGCGTCCAATGTCGCGATCACCACCGCGTCGGCGAGCCGTGGCTGCTGGGCGAGTTCCCGCCAGTCGTCAAAGCCGACGGCCCCCGGGTGCTCGGCGAGCAATCCTTCCCGGCGCCGTGGATCAGGCTCGGCCACGGCGGCGAGCCTGGCACGGCCGTCCGTCGTCGCGTACCTCGTGTATCTCGTCCCCCGGTCGCCCGCGCCGACCAGGGCCAGATCAACCTGCCGCATGTTCTGCACTCCAATTATGAGAAGACGCGACGTAAAGCTAGAGTTTGCCCAGTCCTACCGTCAAGGGGCCTTATGAGAACTCTCGGTATTACTAACGACACCGCCTTGCTGCGCCGCCTCAACACCCGCGCGACCCTGCACGCCCTGCGTGAAGGCGGGGCTCAGACGCTGACGCAGCTCGCGCGGGCCGCCGGCCTGTCGCGGCAGACCGCCGAGGTGGCGCTCTCCGACCTGACCGAACGAGGGCTCGCGGAGGAGTCCGCGCCGACCGAGGGCAAGGCGGGACGGCCGGCCCGGCGCTTCAGGTTCAGGGCCGAAGCGGGTCACGTCGTCGGCCTGGACGTGGGGCCACGGCGGATCCTCGCCATGCTGGCCGACCTCAACGGCGACGTGATCGAGGAGCGGCGGCTCGACGCGGACGAGCACATGCCCGCCGCCGAACGCCTCGCGCTGGCCAAGCGAGCCGCCACCGCGTGCGTGGAGGCGGCGGGGTTGACCCGTGGCGGCGTGTGGGCGGCCACGGTGGGCACCTCGGGCGTCGTGGACCGGTCCGCCAGGGTGTCGGTCTCGCACCTCATCCCCGGCTGGACCGGGCTCGACCTCGGCGGCCAGGTGGGACGATGGTTCGGCTGCCCGGGGTTCGCGGCCAACGACGCCAACCTCGCGGCCGTCGCCGAGCACTGGCGGGGCAGCGCACGGCACGTCGAGGACCTGGTCTACGTGCTTTCCGGCTACCGGGCCGGGCACGGCCTGCTGCTCGACGGCCGGTTGCGGGCCGGCCGCACCGGCAGCGCCGGCGAACTCGGCAGGTTGCCGCTCACCGGCTGGGAGGATTCGTCCGTCGTGCTCGCCAAGGCCGGACGCGACGCGGAGGAGATCTTCCAGGCGGCGCAGGCAGGCGACGAGCAGGCGCTCTCGGTGGTGGACAGACTCGCGCACGGGCTCGCACGTGGCGCGTCGGCGCTCGTTCTCGTCGTGGACCCCGAGTTGGTCGTCGTGGGCGGTGGATTCTCGCGCGGGGGCGAATTGCTGCTCGAACGGATGCGGGCGCACCTGGCCGAGATGTGCCTCAACCCGCCCGAGGTCGCGCTGTCCACGTTCGGCGAGGAGAGCATCGCACTCGGCGCGGTACGCATGGCGCTGGACCACGTCGAGCGGGAACGGCTCGGGCTGTGACGGGAGAAGGCAGCCTCCCATGTCCTTAGAGGTTCTGCTCGCGGCCGTCTTCGCCCTGGTCGCGGGCGTCAACGACGGCGGCGCCCTGCTGGCCCCCGGCCACAAGCTGCCCACGGTACGGCCACGGACCGGCATCGCCGTGCTCGTCGCGATGAACGCGCTGGTCCCCCTGCTCACCCAGGACGTGGCACAGACCTTCACCCGGCGCCTGGCCACGCCGCAAGGCCCGCACGCCCGGCACGTCCTGGCGGTCGCGGTGATCGCGGCGCTGGTCGTCGTCCTGACCCTCAGTCATTTCGGCAAACCCACCAGCCTCACTCTGGCCATCGTCGGAGGACTCACCGGGGCCGGGATCGGCTGGGGCATGCCCGTGGCGGCCGGGCCGGTGGTGCTCGTGCTGGCGGTGGGGCTGGCCGCGCCGTTCGCCGGGGCCCTGGTGGCGCCGGTGGTGTCGCGGCTGCTGGGCGCCGTGACCGCGAGCCGGGGGCTGGCGCGCTGGCACTGGGCCGGGTTCGCCGTCCAGAGCCTCGCCTACGCCGCCAACGACGGCCAGAAGATGCTGGCCGTCTTCATCCTCGCGCTGGGCGTCCCGGATGCGCCGCCTGCCGTCACGCTGACGACCGCGACCCTGTTCGGCGTCGGAGCGCTGTACGGCCTGCCCAGAGCGGGCCGCACGCTGAGCATCGAGATCACCTCGGTCCGGCCCCGGTACGGCGTGGCCGCCCAGGCCGGCTCCGGCCTCACCGTGATCGGCTGCGCCGCGGCCGGCATGCCGGTGAGCATGACCCAGGCGGTCGCGGGCGGGTTGATCGGATCGGCGATGGCGGAGGGCGGCGGCAGGGTGCGCTGGCACGCGGCCGTCCGGATCGTGCTGGCCTGGCTGCTGACGTTGCCGACGAGCGCCCTGCTCGCGGGGCTGGCGGCGTTCGGATGGAGGATGGTCGTATGAGGCGCCTGAGCCGGGTTCGTGATCTGCTGGCCGGGCGCATGGACACCGCGCTGACGAAGGCTCTGGCAGGACAACTCCGGGCGACCAAGGAGGGCGCCCGGCTCGCGCTGGCCATGGTGGCGGGCGAGATCGACCACACCAGGGCGCACGAGCAGATGCGGACGATCGAGCACCTCGGCGACACCCAGCGGGCCCGGCTGGTGGCGGAGCTGGAGTCCGTCCTGATCACCCCGATCGACCGGGAGGACCTGTTCCGGCTCTCGCGCGCCATCGACGACGTGCTCGACGCGCTGCGTGACTTCGTCAGGGGAGCCCACCTGTATCGGATACCTGGGCAGATCAGATTCGTCCCGCTGCTCGACCAGGTGATCGAGGGCATCGAGGCGTTGGACGAAGCCGTGTGCGCGCTGGCGTCGAAACCGTCGGCAGCCGTAGGAGACGCCCTGGCGGCCAAGAAGGCCGGTGGCGCGGTGCGCAGGATGTACCAGTACGAGATCGCCGGGATCTTCACCGGCGAACTGACGACGGACAAGATGAAGGAACGAGAGCTCGCTCGCCGCCTCGAGATCGCGGGCACCGCCATCGCCGCCGCTGCCGACGCCGCGGCCGAGGGCGCGATGAAGCGCTGATCCGGCCGGGCCGCTCGATGGAACACCTCCGTGCGGAGGACGCCAGCTCGTGGCCGGCCGCCGCTCGGATAACGTTCTTGATCAGACCTCTTCCGAGAGACCAGCGGAGCATGGCGATGAAGATCGCGTTCTTCGGCGATGTCCACGGTTGTGTGGTGCACGCGTTGGCCGGAGCCGTCATGCTCGCCCGCCGCGAGGCGGTCGAGCTCGACGCCGTGATCCAGGGAGGATCATCGATGGCTCGCCGGCCTGCATGACGCCGCCGCCGTGACCCCGGTCGATCCCCTCGGCGCATTTCACCACACGGCCTGTGGGCACATAACCGACATCGCAGGACAACGCATCGCGTTCCTCGGAAAGATCGAATGGCCGGAGTCGATGGATCTCGACCATGAGGCCCACACCCGGCTCATGACCGTCGAACCCGGCAGCGTGGACATCCTGGGCACCCACGACGGCCCCTACGGCATGTCGTCCTGGCGCGGCATCACCCAAGGGTCGAGGAAACTGACCGAACTCATCGAGCGCCTACAACCCCGCCTGCACGTCAGCGGCCACTACCACCATCAGAACGGCCCACGCCACTATGGCGCGACAACCTCCTATGCGCTTGCCCAACTCGTCCCACCCAAGGTCAGAAGACGGGACTCCCTGCCGATCAACCCCCGGCAACGGATCGCACCGGGCAGCATCGGCCTGCTCGACACCCGGACCTACGCCTTCGAGTACATCCACTCCCCATGGCTCGCCGACATCCACGGCGACCACCTCGACCTGGCGGCGCTGCTCACCGCAACGCCCCGCGATCCACGCCCGCCTCGCTGAAGCCCGAGCCCCCGGCCCCGGACGCCCCTTTGGGTGGTGCGCATCAGGGCGTCCATCGTGCGCGGAGCACGCCATCGGGGTCGGGTAGCACGGCGGTCATCAGCGGGGTCCGTTCGTCGGCGTAGCCGGGGAGAACCATGACCGCGTGAGCTTCGGCCAGCATGGCGGGCAGTGCCGGGCAGGTGGCGTCGTCGATCATCAGACTCGTGAGGTGTCCCCGAGAGTGCTGCCAGACGATCTCAACGAGGCCGTCGTCGGGGAGGCCGGCAAGGGCGGCGTCGACGTCTGTCGAAAGGCCGTCGGGCCAGATCAGCAGCTTGGCCCGTGGGGCGAGCCGGGTCCGCGTCAGGGCGACGTCGTCGAGCGTGATGTGGTGCCAGCGTGAGGCGTTGGATAGATGGCCCTCCTCAAGCAGCACCGCACCTCTCCTGCTGAGGAGAGCGTCCAGTTCGGCCCAGAACGCGTCGTCGGCGGGGCGCCGCCGTGCAGGATCGTCTTCATCGAGTCGTGGGTCGTACGGCGACCGGTCGATCGGCTCGGCGAAGAGCCCGCGCCGGTGGGTGAGCGCCAACGCGTGCGGGCACGGTAACGCGCTGCCGACGTAGACGTACTGGTCGTCACCGACGTGGACGAAGAACCGGTCCTCGGCCTCCAGGCGGCACCAGGCACCGTTGCCGCGCAGCATCGCCCGGACCAGCTCCAGGGCGACGGACATCGGCACCTGCGCGCCGTCGTGGTAACCCGTCAGGTCGGGTGGGAACAGCCCGGCCAGGCCGTGGCCGTCGATCGGCGATTCCGTACCGAAGCTGACGAAGCCGGTCACCCCAGGGTCTCGGATGGCGAGGTGGGTGCTGCCGCTCTCTTCGGCGAAAGCGGCCACAGACGCCAGGTAGGCCGCTTCCACGGGGCCGTGGTCGCTGTTCACATCTTCGTGGCCGACGTAGTGGCCGGCTTCATTGCGGTCGGCCGGGTCGTACTTCGTAACGCGGTAGACGTGAAGTTCCAGGCCAGGTCGGTCATCGACAGGACGGACCCGAGGTGATGATGCCGGTGAGCCAGGACCGGCCATAGGAACGTTCACCGTCCCATTCTGGATGGTGACCCTCCTCGCGTCGCGGATTCTTACGGCGTAAGTATAGTGGGCTCATGGAAAACATACATCGTAAGAATTCGGCGCTCGTGTTGTACGCGGGACTCGCGCTGAGCGTGCTCGTCACGCTCGTGCCGCTCCTCGACCTCGTCACCGCCGACAGCCTCACGGGCCATGTGCGCGCGGCCTACCCCGACTGGCCGCCGGAGCTGGTCGCGGCCGATCACGACGCCATCGTGAGCTACCTGACCGTCGCGGGCGTGCTGGGCGTCGCCGGCTGGCTCTGGACGATCCGGGCCGCGGCCGGGGGACGCCGGGTGCGCGCGCTCGCCACGACCCTCTTCTCCCTGGGCGCCTGCGTCGCGCTGGTCAACCTGACGCTCTCGGGCGGCGCGTACGACCGGGTCGTCCCCGTCCTGTACGGAACCCTGTGGCTGCTCCCGGTCGTGGCCGGGGCGGTCGTCGTCGCGCGGGCCTGGCGGCGGGCGGCCTGAGCGGGCGCCTGGTCGCCACCGGCTCCGGGCTCGTCCGAGGGAGTACCGATGGCGGGGTGCCCGCGTTCAAAGGCCGGGGCGGCCGGTCATGGTATGGCCGCACGGCGGCGGCTCCAGCGTGCTCCACGACGGCAGCCGCTTCGCCCGCGACGGCGCCGTCCCGCCGTCCCGGATGACCGGCTGCTCGACGCGCAACTCGCGGTGCTGGACGACCTCGCGCCGCACCCGGACCCCGAGCGCTGGAACGGCGAGCCGGGGTGCCGGGTGACCGCCTGGAAGCCGGTCATCGACGCGGGAACCCGGCCGCCGCCGCCTTACGGCAGGAGCTTGGCGAGCAGGGCGCGAAGTTCTCGGGCGGCGGGCGGGCCGAGGAGGTCGTCGATGTCGCGCTCGATGCTCTCCAGGGCTTCGAGCACCGCGGGGACGCGGGCGCGGCCGAGGTCGGTGAGTTGGAGGGCATAGCGACGCCGGTCATGCGGATCCTGGCCGCGGGACACGAGGCCGGCCTGCACCAGTTCCTCGATGAGTGATGCGGTGGCCGGTTCGGTCAGGTGCAGGTATCGGGCCAGTTGCTCCTGCGGGCAGGGGCCGAGCCGGTTCAGGGCGGGCAGCAGGGCGAAGTGGCGGGTACGCAGGTCGTACGCCGCGAGCCGATGATCCCCGAGACGGCGTAGCCGGTAGTGGGCCTGGGCGATCAGGTGCTCGATGCTGTGGATGGGGGAGGGCCCGTCGTCGGCGACGAGCTTGGTCAGCAGTGCCATGAGGCGCAGCCGTTCGGGCCCGGTGAGCGCGCCGGTGAGCTGGGCGTCGCGGTCGGCGACGGCTTGGCGCATGCCGTCCAGCGCGCTGCGGCCCGCCTCGGTCAGCGACAGCACGTAGGTGCGCCGGTTGGCCGGATTGCGGGTGCGCACGACATGGCCCGCCTCCTGGAGCCGATCGAGCAACCTGACCATGATCGTGCGGTTGATTCCGAGCCGATGGCCGAGGTCCTGCTGGGAGGGGGCGTCCTCGTCGGCGAGGATGTCGAGCACCACGAACTCGCGCGACTGTGGCCCGTCCTGCATGGCATGAGCGGTGACGGTGGTGAACACGCGGCGCATCAGGTGACCGGTGGTCGCGTGCAGCGGTCCGGATTCGTCGTCGACGGCGTTCCCCGCCTGGTCGGGCACGAGCCTCACCTCCTGGCGCGATGCTAGCAGGCTGATGGTTCCGATGAGGACGGTTGCAGAGAGATTAGTTGGGATGTTGACAGTTGGGAGAATGCGTATCTAGAGTCCAGGCGTCGACTCGTCGAAAGGGACTGAACGATCATGCACACCGTCGCCGTCATGGACTCTCATCTCGCCTACACGGAGACCGGGGAGGGGAGGTCGACCGTGGTGTTCCTGCACGGCAGTCCCACCTCGTCCTACGTCTGGCGCAACGTCATCCCGTACGTCGCCGATCACGCCAGAGTGCTGGCCCCGGACCTGATCGGGATGGGCGCCTCCGGCAAGCCCGACATCGGCTACCGCTTCGCCGACCACGCCCGCTACCTGGATGCCTGGTTCGAAGCCATGGGGCTGGAGGAAGTGGTGCTCGTCGGCCACGACTGGGGCGGCGCGCTGGCCATGGACCGTGCCGCCCGCCACCCCGGCCGCGTGCGCGGCGTCGCCCTCCTGGAGACGTTCCTGCGACCGCAGATGTGGGCGGAACTGCCGCAGGACGTGATCGACCACTCCCAGGCGCTGCGCACCCCCGGGCTCGGCGAGCGGCTGCTGCTGGAGGAGAACGCCGCCATCGAGTACGCCCTGCCCCACCCCTTCGCCATCAGGACGGGCCTCAGCCCGGAGGACCACGACGTCTACCGCGCGCCCTACCTCGACCCGGCCGCGCGCCGTCCGCTGCTCCAGTGGCCCCGCGAGATCCCCTACGACCGCGAACCGGCCGATGTGGCCGAGCGCATGGACGCCTACGGCGAATGGCTCGCCACCAGCCCTCAGGTACCCAAACTGCTCCTCACGGTCCAGGACGGTGTCGGCATCGCCTCCCCCGAGATCGTGGAATGGGCCCGCCGGACCATCGCCGCCCTCGAGATCGAAGGCATCGGACCCGCCGGCCACCAGGCCCCCGAGGACCAGCCGCACGCCATCGGCCGAGCCATCGCCGGCTGGCTGAACCGCCGGCACCTCCTCGCGCCGGCGCCGTCCTCCCAGGCATGACGGCGTTTCCCGGGCTCGTGTCCTCCTCGCCCGTGCTGTCGCGGTTGCTGTCACGAGCGTCATGGCGGGTATCCTTCGTGACGCCCGCGACGTTGCCGCGCCGGCACCGTGACCTGGTGGCACACCGGTCGACTCACTGCGCGCCCGAGCTTCCTCCGGCGGAATCCGTCGGCCCGGTGGGATCGCCGCCGGGCGACGGCCGCCGCCCGGTCACCGTCCCCTGATCCACCGCAAAGGCCAGGAGTACCCATGTCCGACCGTCTCACCGCCGCGATGATCAGCCAGGCGGCCGAACGGTTGCGGCCGGTGGTGCGCCGTACCGCGCTGGAGCCCAACGAGCGGCTGTCCGGCCTGCTCGGCGGCCAGGTGCTGCTCAAGCGCGAGGACGCGCAGGTCTGCCGCTCCTACAAGGTACGCGGCGCCTTCAACCTGATCGCCTCGCTCACGCAGGAGGAGCGGCGGCGTGGCGTGGTCTGCGCGAGCGCGGGCAACCATGGGCAGGGTGTCGCGTTCGCGTGCGCGCGGCTGGGGATCAGCGGACGTGTGTACGTCCCGTCCACCACGCCGCGGCAGAAGCGCGAGCGCATCGCGGCGCTCGGCGGTGACCGGGTGGAGATCGTGGTCCGCGGCGGCACCTACGACGAGGCGAGCAGCGCCGCGCACACCGACAGCGAGCACACCGGCGCGATCTACGTTCACCCGTTCGACGACGTCAGGACGATGGCCGGGCAGGGCACGGTGGGCCTGGAGCTCCTGGAACAGTGCGGGCAGGCGCCGCACACCGTCGTCGTCCCGGTCGGCGGCGGCGGCCTGATCAGCGGCATGGCCGTCTGGCTGCGCGAGCACTCACCCGCCACCCGCATCGTCGGCGCCGAACCCGCCGGCGCGGCCGGCATGCGCGCCGCACTCGACGAGGGCGGACCGATCGCCCTGCCCGAACTGGACACCTTCGTGGACGGCGCCGCCGTCGGCCGGGTGGGCAGCCTCACGTTCCCCCTG
Source organism: Nonomuraea sp. MG754425 (assembly GCF_021699195.1). Classification (GTDB taxonomy): domain Bacteria; phylum Actinomycetota; class Actinomycetes; order Streptosporangiales; family Streptosporangiaceae; genus Nonomuraea. Next base: position 16,634 of record NZ_SSXE01000119.1, read on the forward strand.
GTCAAGGAGCTCGTGGACGAGATCGTCACGGTCGATGAGGGCGCGGTGTGCACCGAGATGCTGGATCTCTACCAGAACGACGGCATCATCGCCGAACCCGCTGGGGCCCTCGCGGGCGCCGCGGCCCGCGAACTCCTGCCCTACGCCTCCGGACAGCCGGTGGTGTGCGTGGTGTCGGGCGGCAACAACGACGTCAGCCGGTACAACGAGGTGCTGGAACGGTCGCTCGTGAGCATCGGGCTGCGGCACTACTTCCTGGTGACCTTCCCGCAGCGTCCCGGCGCCCTGCGCCACTTCCTGGACGAGGTGCTGGGTGAGGGCGAGGACATCATCGCCTTCGAGTACATCAAGAAGAACAACCGCGACACCGGCCCGGCGCTCGTCGGCATCGAACTCGAACAGGCCGGCGACCTCGACAGCCTCCTGTCCCGGCTGAAGGCCGGCCCGCTCACGGTGGAGCGCATCCCGCCCGGCTCGCCCTTGTTCACCTTCATCCTCTAGGTGCCCAGGCAGGCCGGATCGTCGGGAGCGTCAGTGGCCGACAGCGCGCCGGGGCAGCGGGGACGAGTGCACGACGCTGGTCGTGACGGAGCCCGGGCCGCCGATTCGGCCGGAGACCTCTTCCAGGTGGCGCATGGAAACGCGCCGCGACGCCGACGCCCCTGACCGCGCCGATCGCGGCCGCCTGCGGCTGCTGACCCGGCGGCCAGCGCATGACCGGCGGATCGGTATCGACGTGCTCGATCCGCCGCTTGATGTCAGGCTGAGTACGTTCGGTTCGATCCCTTGAACCTGGGAGGTTGCGATGCGCGCAGGCGTCGTGGTCACCGCACGCCCTGGGGTGGAGGACCTCGCCGTGCAGGCCGAGGAGTCGGGCCTGCACAGTTTCTGGGTCTACGACACCCCGATGGTCCACGGCGATCCCTTCGTCGCCCTGGGGCTGTGTGCGAAGGCCACCAGCCGCATCAGGCTCGGCATCGGCGTGACCTCACCGGCGCTGCGCTCGGCCCCGGCCGCCGCGAGCGGGCTCGCCAGCCTCAACGCCCTGGCGCCAGGCCGGATCATCTGCGGGGTCGGCACCGGGAACACCGCCCGGCGCACGCTGGGCATGCGGCCGACCACGGCGGCCACGTTGGAGAGCTTCACCGCGGCACTGCAGGACCTGTGCGCCGGACACGGCATCGAGTATCGCGAGGGTGACCGGGTGAGCGACGTCCGGTTCCTGCACGCCGGCGGACACGTGAACACGGCCGACCCGATCGAGTTCGTCGTGGCCGCGCTGCTCGGGCCGAAGGCCGCCGCCGTCGCCGGCCGCCGCGGCACCGGCCTGATCTCCATGACGCCGGACCCCGCCGTCTGGCAGGCACTGCACGACGCCCGCCGGCACGCCGCCCACGGCACACCGCGCGTCCCCGGCACCCGTACGGACTCCTACGCGGTCACCGCGCTGCACGTACTCGACGGAGACGAGGACCCCCACGGCGACGCGGCCCGGGACGCGACCGGCCACCTCGTGATGTCGCTGCTGGCCTTCGCCGCCGACACCGCCGCCGACGCACACGCCTTCGCCGGGCGACTCGGCCCCGAGGAACGCGAGGCGGTGCGGCGACTCCTCGACCGGCGCGGCACCACCGCCACCGCACCCGACCGGCACACCAAGCTCTACTCCGGCTATCTCGGACGCATCGCGCCGGCGGACCGGGACCTGATCCTGCCCTCGCTGATGAACATGCTGGCCCTGGTCGGCACCCGCGACGACCTCCGCGCCCGCATCACCGCTCTGGAACAGGCCGGCATCGACGAACTGCTCATCCAGCCGGTGATCGACCCGCCCACCGAGATGGCCCGGCTCGCGAAACTCCTCTGAGCACGGGGCGAGCGGTCGAAAGTGATCTCGGCCGACGTCGTTCCGGCAGGTGCCCGGTTGCCGTCCTCACCGGCTTGGCGGACCGCCGTCAGGCCGACCAGGCGACATCGGGACTAGAACTCCGTGCGAGCGGGCACAACGTGGCAGACGGGCGGACCCCGCCACCTCCTCACCCGGCATCGCCACACCCGCTCGCGACATGCCACAGCGATTCCCTGCCCGTCTGCCGAAGGGGCGACATTGAGCAGCGCCACCCGCACTCCGCCACCGCCTGCGCCCGGACGTCTTCCTGTGCTCGGCCACGCCCTCCAGTTGTGGCGGCGGCCACTGGAGTTCCTCGACACCCTCACCGCCTACGACCCGCTGGTGGCGGTCCACCTCGGCCCGAAACCGAGCTACGTCCTGGTCAGCCCGCACCTGGTCCATCAGGTTCTGGTCACCGACGCGGCCCGGTACGCCAAGGGCCGTTCCTTCGAGAAGCTGCACGACTACCTCGGCCAGGGCCTGGCCACCTCAGAGGGCCCGTTCCACCTGCGCCAGCGGCGGATGATGCAGCCCGCCTTCCACCACCACCAGATCGCCCACTACGTCGACATCATGGCGCGCCTGGCCGAGCAGCGGGCCGCGTCGTGGAAGCCCGGCCAGATCATCGACGTCACGCACGAGATGCACGCCCTCTCCCTCGCCGTGGTCACCGCCACGCTGTTCTCCACCGCCCTCGACGAGGGCCTCGTCGCCGACATCCGCCGCGCCATGCCTGTCGTCCTGCGGGGGGCGTACACCCGGGTGCTCGACCCCACCAACCTGTGGCACAAGATCCCCACCCCGGGCAACCGGCGCCTGGCGGAGGCGAACCGGCGCCTGCACACCGCCATCGACCGCCTCATCCGCACCCGGCGCGGGCAAGCGCGGGAAGAGCAGCAGGACCTTCTGTCGATGCTGCTCCAGGCCCAGGACGGCGACGGCGAGACCATGACCGACCAGCAGGTCCACGACGAGCTGATCACCCTGCTGGTGGCCGGAACGGAGACCGCCGCCGGAGGCTTGGCCTGGCTCTTCCACGAACTCGGGCAGAACCCGGCCGTCGACCAGGCACTTCAGCGGGAACTGCGGGACACGCTCACCGGCGCCCTCACCCCCGAGGCGCTGCGCGAGCTTCCGTACACCCGCCGGGTGATCGACGAGGCCCTGCGGATGCGCAACCCCGGAGGCATGACGACCAGGCGGGCGACGGCCGAGGTCGAACTCGGCGGTCACCGCTTCCCCGGCGGCACCGAGTTCATCTTCAGCGCCTGGGTGCTGCACCGCAATCCGCGCTACTTCCCCGACCCGGTCCGGTTCGACCCCGACCGCTGGCTTCCCGACCGGCCGCAGGTGCCGCGCGGCGCGTTCGTCCCCTTCGGCGCGGGCGGCCACATGTGCATCGGGGACTCCTACGCGCGCACGGAGATGACGACGGTGCTCGCGACGGTCGCGAGCCGATGGCGCCTGGAACCCGTACCCGGAGCCTGGGTACGCGGCGTCATGACCTCGACCAACAGCCCCGGCAAACTCCTGATGCGGGTGCGGGACCGTTAGGAGCCTTCTGACGCCGCCGCCGGACCCGAACGACCGAAGCCCTCCGGAAGACAACGCGAGGCAGGCGAAGGCGGTTTCCGGAACAGGTCGAGCGCTATCGGCCCGCGGTGGAGAACGTGCGGCACGTCGCCCCACGGCAGCAGCGGCTCGTCGGGGCCGAGGTTCCGGAGCCGCTCAAGAGCGCGGTCGGTCACCTCGGAGACCGCCCGGAGCGTGGCGGTTGTGAGTGGGAGATAGTCGTCCTCGGTGCCGGGGTCGGTGGTTCGGGCTCCCGGTGTGACGCGCATGAGCCTGATGCAGCATCGTGCCGGGTCGAGCCGCGCGGCGTCGAGCGTCCAGACCGGGACGTCGCCCATGCGCAGCCCGGCACTTCGTACCGCGTCGAACAACACCGTGGGGTTGAGCGGGGCGAGGAAGACCACGTCGGCCCAGGTGCACTCGAGCGGTATCACGCGTTCACCCAGACGGTGCTCCCGGCCGGTGTATTTGGCGACGTGACGCGTGTGGAGGTCTGGGTAGCGATCTCGGAGCATCGCCAGCGGCAGGAGCTGGTCACCGTGCGGATGCGTGATCATGGCGTGGAAGAGGCGCCCGTGAGCGCGCTGCTGGGTGAGTTCGGTGGACATAAAAAAAGCGTCGGGCTGGAAGGAGGCCGACGCATGATCAATTATATCCGATGTCCCCGCGTCGCGAGCTTCTTGATGTCCTCGGGCCTGTCAAGATGCCGAGGACGTCACCAAAGCGGCTCTTTCTCCCTTCCTTGGCAGCTCTTGTCACGCTCCAACCCCGGGCGATTGGATCTAGGGAGTGATCTTCCTGGGGGTGCGTCGCCACGCATCGAGGTCACCCCCATCCCTCGGACGCCCGGGTGAGAACTCGCCCGCAAGGAGGCCACGCCCATGCCCGACGCCCCTCTGCTGCACTACAGCACCAGCACCGCGCCGCTCCAGGCGGGCACCCCGGACAAGCCGGCTGCCAACACGATCGACATCACCGTCTCCAGCCCGGCTGCCCAGCAGATCTACTGCGACGAGCTCGACGTCGCCGTGCCGGTCAGCGCGCCCGACGACGGCGGCGCGTACTTCACCGAGAACCCGCAATCCTCGATCACCGGCAAATGGGGCACCGCGTCCGCCCAGGTGAAGAGTGGGCGGGAACTCGGCCTCGACCCGGCGACGAATTATTACCACGTCGTTTTCCAGGCCCCGCCCATTCCGGGCTTCGACCTCATCGACACGCCGCTGATCATCAGCATCACCGGCAACGTCGCCGCCACCCCCGGCAGTGAACTCGCCTGCCCGACCACCGAAACCTCCGGCACCACCAGCGGCAAATACGCCCGGAAAACGCCCCAGGACCTGACCTGGGACACCGCGAAACCCGCCTTCTATCTGCACAGCTTCCTGGCCGTCGCCCCGGACGAGCCGACCGTTCCCCGGACCAAGTTCAACGCCGGCGCCGAGATCAGTCTCACCTGGGAGAGCAACGGCAGCTACTTCCAGCTCTACGACGGCGACGGCACGACCCTCCACGAAGGCCCCGCCACCTCCTGGACCGTCCCGCCGGGCAGGATCCTCAACGACACCACCTTCACGCTGCAGGCATCCGAAACCCAGGAATCCACCCCGGGCTTCCGCCCCGTCTACCAGTACGCCACGCTCGCCATCACCATCAACAATCCCACCCTGAGCGAATTGACCGTCACCGGAAAAATCGCCGCCAAATCCCGGATCGACGTGGACGGAATCCTGTGGGCCAATGACACCGTATGGGCGGGCAACGGCATGAACATCTATTGCCATGGCGGTAACACCGATGTGGCAACCTTCGGCGAAAGAGTGTCGTTCAACAAGACTCTCCACATCGACTCCGATCTGGAGGTGGATGGAGAGCTGACCGTCAACGACGGCTGGAACGCGAAACTGACCACCAAGGGCACCGACGGGCTGAAAGTAAGGGATTTCCAGGTCACCGACGACCTGTGATGCCCGCGTAGACCCGTACGCGGGCAAGGGCGGTCATCTGGTGACGGTCACGCAGGGCAGGCCGAGCGTCCGGTAGTTGCTGCCCCCCAGGTGCTGGTATCCCTGGGCGCAGAGCTTCGAGCCCGCGGGGAAGTTCCGCTTGGGGTAGGTGTAGCCGATGTAGGTGCGGGTGCGGGTGAAGCTCTCGACCTGGGTGTTCACCGCCCAGCCGGTGCGGGAGTTCCAGACCCGTCCGTGCACCGTCATGTTCGCGCTGACCATGATCTGGACCTCGACCCGGCCGTGCCACGTGCCGACGTCGTAGGTCTTGATGCAGGTGCTGGCGTTGCACCACCTGCCCGCCGCGGACGCGGGCGGGGTCATGACGGCCAGCGCGCCGGCCGTCATGCCGACGCTGAGCAAGGTAAGGAGGAATTTCCTCATGAGTGGTTCCCTGGTTTCGTGGGTGAGCAAGAAGGCGCGGACCGGATCGGACCGAGGGGATCCGCGCCCGAACGAGTCTGGGCTCCCGGGCGGCGCGGGACCAGGCAATTGACCGGGCATTACCCGGACATCGCGGCCGAGCTCTGGTCGATCAGCTTTCCCGGGTGGGCTCCGAGCTGAGCTTGTCCTGCAGGAGGGCGTGGCGGAACTGGTACCGGGGTCCTTCCGCGCGCAGGATGCCACGGCCGTGGGCGTCCTTGAGGAACCGCATCCCCCGGACGGGGAAGTGGCCTCGGAGCCTCAGTTGCAGGAACGTCAGGCTGGCCAGCGCGACGTCCGACACGGCGACGAAGGCACCGAGGCCGAAGGCGAGGCCGATACTGAGGAAGATCAGGAGCACCCCCAGGCCGGTGGTGTAGTCGCCGGCTCGGGCTCCCGCCGCGTTCACCAGACCGAACGACGCGCCGAACATCAGGCTGAAGACGACGGACTGGCGGCGGTCCTGCCGCCACGCGGCGTCGGGCTCGGCGCCGCTGATGTACGCGGTGGCGCGCAGGGTCTGCGGCAACTCGCGGACCGTGTCGGTGACCCGCCCCGCCTTGACCGGGCCGTCGCCCGGTGGCGGCACACTCTCGAACAGGATCGTCCCGCCACCGTCCAGCGGTATCCGGGCAAGACCGTCCACTCATCCCCCTAGCCGAACACCGGCCGATCTTGATCGTAAAGGTGGGCCATCTGTGATCACAGCAAGGTGCGGGGGAACCGTCAACAGGGTCGCCTGTGGGCGATCGACTACGAGCCGGGGGGCTGCGCGGCCGGGCGTCTGGTTCGTCTGGGGCGTTCCAGCAGCCAGTCCGTGAGCACCCACAGCACGAGCGGGCTGAGCCAGACGCCGATGCTCGCGGCGCTGTGGGTCATGAGGTCCGCGCTGCCCAGGAAGGTCGTGTCCACCTGCGGCGTCAGCACGATGGTGGCCACCACGTTGACGATCCGGCTCAGCACGATCGACATGGCGAGCGCGAAGCTGCGTGACATCCACTTGCGGTGGTCGCCGTAACGGCGCTGCCGGGCCATCCGCAGCGCGGCGATCGTGACGAAGAGCCAGAGGGCCGAGCCCACGAGGTTGGCCACGCGCACCGATGGGCCCGCCGCGGTGTGCCAGCCGATGTACAGCCCGAGCACGCCTGCCGGTAAGACGCCGGCGAAGACGTAGACCCGGCCGGTGATGCGGTGCCCGCGCCGGTGCCGGGCGCGGAACGCCGGCCAGATCTGGAAGCAGGCTGTGGTCATGGCGACGGTGCCGAACAGGACGTGCGCGACCAGCAACGGGTAGTAGAGGTCGTTGCCGGGCGGTGGTTCCAGGCGGGACAGCGACGGGTCGAAGGTCAGGTAGGGCGGCACGGAGAAGCCGAGGAACACCACGACCACCAGTGCCAGCGGCACCATCCATGGACGCCGCCACCAGGCTTCCGCGCGGCGGGGTGTGGGTGTTCGGGTCAGGCTCTCGATCGAGGTCATGAAACTATGTATAACATACAGAATTATGTACGTTATACGTAGTTTAGAATGGCGCGGTGACGAACGACAGCAAGGAGCCGGACCTCCAGCGCAGCCTCACGCTGCTGTGGTCGGGGCGTGCCGAGGGCCGGCGCGGTCCCCGGCCCCAGCTCACCGTCGAGGGGATCGCGCAGGCCGCGGTCCGGATCGCGGACGCCGACGGGGTGAAGGCGCTGTCGATGCAGCGGATCGCCGCCGAACTCGGCTACTCGACGATGTCCATCTACAACCACATCCCCAGCAAGGACCTGCTGCTGGAGGTCGTGGCCGACGTCGCCGCCGGGCAGCCGCCGGAGCTCGACGACACGGACGACTTCCGGCGCGCGGTCCGCCGATGGGTCGCCGCGCTCTGGGCCGGTTTCCAGCAGCGTCCCTGGATCCTGCACGTCTCGCTGGGCCACGCCCCCATCGGGCCGCGCCAGCTCGCGTGGCTCGACCAGTTGCTGCGTCCGCTGCTCAAGGCCGGCCTGGCAGGTGGCGAGGCACGGGCGGCGGCCCTGCACCTGACGGCGGTCGTCCGCGGCGTGGCGCAGATCAGCGCGGACATGACCAGCGCGCACAAGACAGGAGACGGCATCCCCCACCGCGAGAGCGAAGTGGCGCGGGCGCTCGTCGAACTCATCGACCCGCGCGACTACCCCGCACTGGCGGCCGTCTACGCAGCCGAAGCCGCGGCCGGCCCCCCGGAAGAGGAGGAATCGCTGCCCGGCGCACTCAGCTTCGGCGTGGACCGGTTCCTGGACGGCGTCGAGGCATGGGTGGCCGCGAAAGCCCGTTGACGCGCGGACGCCGGGGGGAGGGAACTGCCTTATCGTGTGGTGTGACCGCCAGCCGAAACCGCCGCGACCAGCTCAAGGAATTCCTCCGCGCCAAGCGGGAGTCGCTCACCCCCGAGACCGTCGGCCTGCCCGCCGCGGGCCGCCGGCGCACTCCCGGGCTGCGCAGGGAAGAGGTGGCGGTGCTCGCCGGGGTCGGGGTGTCCTGGTACACCTGGCTGGAGCAGGGCCGCGACATCAAGGTCTCCGACGCCGTGCTCGACGCCGTCGCCCGCGTCCTGCTACTCGACGAGGCCGAGCGCACGCACCTGTACGTGCTCGCCGGGCTGAACCCCCCGGAACCCGCGGGCCAGCCGGGCACGCCGGTCAACGACCAGCTCCAAGCGGTGCTGGACGCCTGGATGCCCGCCCCGGCACACGTCCTGGACCGCCACTACAACCTGGTGGCCATGAACGACGCGGCCAGACGGATCTTCGGATTCGACGACGACGTGCACAACTGCATGACGGCGTTCTTCACCCACCCGATCTACCGGAGCCGGTTCACCGAATGGCACGAGTTCGCCCCCGACATGGTGGGCGACTTCCGCGCCTCCGCCGCCCGGTACCCGGACGACCCGGCCTTCGGGCGGATCGCCGACGAGCTGCGCGCGACCAGCCCGGACTTCGCCGAGTTGTGGGCACGTCCGGACGTCCGCTCCCGGTCCCAGGGGATCAAGGCGATCACGCACCCCGAGGCCGGCGACCTCACCTTCGAGTACTCGCTGTTCCGGCTCCCCGACCGGGCCGACCTCAACGTGGTGCTGCACACGCCGCACCCCGACACCGACACCGCGGCGAAGGTGGCGAGCCTGGTGGTGGCACACCCGGGATGAGCTGACACTGCCCGGCCCGCGGCCGTCCCGGCAGGCTTTACGGCATGAAGGCAATCACCATCCCCGAGTTCGGCGGTCCCGACGTCCTGCGCCTCGACGAGGTCGAGCTTCCCGAGCCCGGACGGGGCCAGGTCTCCATCGACGTGGCGTACGCGGGCGCCAACTTCGCCGAGGTCCTCTACCGGCAGGGCGTGGTCGACGTGCCCCTGCCGTTCGTGCCCGGCATCGAGGTCTCAGGACGCGTCCGCGCGCTCGGGCCCGGCGTCGAGGGCCTGCGGGTGGGGCAGCCGGTCGCCGCCCTGACCATCGTGGACGGCGGCGGCTACGCCGAGGTGGTGACCACCTCCGCCGAACTGGTGGTCCCGCTGGACGGCCACGGACTGGGGCCGGAGCTCGCGGCGGCGCTGCCGTCCAACAGCACCACCGCGTTCCTCGTCCTCGACCGGGTCGCCCGCATCGAGCCCGGGGAGAGCGTGCTCGTGCACGCGGCCGCCGGTGGGGTGGGCAGCCAGCTCGGCCAGGCCGCCCGGCTGCTGGGCGCGGGCCGCGTGGTCGGCACCGTGGGCAGCCCCGCCAAGATCGAGACGGCCAGGTCGTTCGGGTACGACGAGGTCGTCCTGCGTACGGAGGTGGCCGGGAGCGGCGCGTTCGACGTCGTGGTGGACATGGTCGGCGGCACGGCCCGCCGGGCCGGCCTGGACCTGCTCGCGCCCATGGGCCGGATGGTGGTGATGGGCAACGCCTCCGGCGCCGAGGACGTCGGGATCCCGGCCAACGAGCTGTGGTTCACCAACAGGACGGTCTCGGGGTTCAACCTGGCCGCCTTCTCCGCCGCCTTCCCCGCACAGGCCGGTCAGGCGCTGCGCCGGGCGGTGGCCGCCGCCGCGCGCGGGGACCTGCGGGTGCGGGTCGAGGCCCTGCCGCTGGACCGGGCGGCGGAGGCGCATCGCCGCATCGAGTCGGGCGGTTCCACGGGCAAGCTCGTCCTCGAGGTCGCGGCGGGCTGAGGCGGCCGGGGGTGGCTCACCCGGGTCGGCCGAGGTCGTGTTCCATGCCGCGGATGAGGTAGCTCAGGCCCTTGGCGAACGTGGCGTCCCAGTCGTGGTGCAGGCCGTGCTCGGCGAGGGCCGGATAGCGGTCGGCGCGCTCCCGCAGGAACGCGCCCATGTCGAGGTGCTCGCGTTCCTGCCAGGTGACCTGCATGGTGACCGAGCCCATGACGTAGTTCGACAGGCTGTGGGCGGCCTGCGGGTCGGGGAAGCCCGCCGCCACCAGGATCCGGTAGAGGGATTCGGTGCGGGCCAGGGCGTTCGGGCCCATGAGCGGGCGGTCGAGGATGGTGGCCGACCACGGATGACGCAGCAGGGCGGCGCGCCAGCCGGCCATCAGGTTCCGCACCGCCGCACGCCAGTCGCCCTCGCGCCCGGGGAGCGCCACCTCGTGGAACACCGCGTCCAGGGCCAGGTCCAGGACGTCTTCCTTGGTCTTGACGTGCCAGTAGAGCGTGGTGGAGCCGGTGTCCAGCCGCTCGGCCAGGTGGCGCATGGTCAGCTTGCCCACGCCCTCCTCGTCGAGGAGCGCCACCGCTTCGGTCACGATCCGCTCCAGCGTCAGCCTCGGCTTGGGGTCCTTGGGGGAGCGCAGCCACACGTTGTCCACGTCAGGATAATACGTTGGACGAGGACCGGATCGATGGTCTAGTAATGGACCGTGGGTTATATCGAGGTGAGCGACCTGACGTACCTCCTGCCCGATGGGCGGCCACTGCTGCTGGAGGCGTCGTTCAAGGTGGGCGAGGGCGCCAGGGCGGCGCTCGTCGGCCCCAACGGCGCGGGCAAGACCACCTTGCTGCGGCTCATCGCGGGAGACCTCCGGCCCGACGACGGCCGGATCGCGAGCGCCGGCGGGATCGGGGTGATGCGCCAGTTCCTGGGCACGGGCAGCGTGCGCGACCTGCTGCTCAGCGTCGCGCCCGGTCCCGTGCGCGCGGCGGCGGCCGAATTGGCGCGGGCCGAGGCGGCCATCGCGGCGCGAGACGACGAGCCACGGCAACTCGCCTACGCCCAGGCCGTCGCCGACTACGCCGACGTGGGCGGTTACGAACTGGAGGTCGTGTGGGACGTGTGCGCGACCGAGGCGCTCGGCCTGCCGTACGAGCGGGTGGCCGGCCGGAGCCTGGCGACGTTGTCGGGCGGGGAGCAGAAACGGCTCATGCTGGAGGCGTTGCTGCGCGGGCCCGACGAGATCCTGCTGCTCGACGAGCCGGACAACTTCCTGGACGTGCGGGCCAAGCAGTGGCTGGAACGGGCGATCAGCGCGTCGGCCAAGACCGTGCTGCTCGTCTCGCACGACCGGCGCCTGCTGGCCGAGGCGGCCGATCGCGTCATCACCGTGGAGGGACACGAGGTGTGGGTGCACGGCGGCGGGTTCGCCGGGTACGCCGAGGCCCGCAGGCGGCGCGGCGAGCGCCTGGAGGAGCGGCGGCAGCGCTGGGAGGACGAACGGGCCCGGCTACGGCGTCTGGTGCACACGCTGCGGCAGCGGTCGGCGAACAACGACGCCCTGGCGGGGGCCTACCGGTCGGCCGTCTCCAGGCTGGAGCGCTTCGAGCGGGCCGGGCCGCCGCGGCGCGCGCCGAAGGAGCAGAACGTGCGCATGCGGCTGCGCGGAGGACGTACCGGAAAGAGGGTTGTGACCTGCGAGAACCTGGAGCTGAGCGGGCTGCTCGCGGCCTTTTCCACCGAGATCCGGTACGGCGAGCGCGTCGGCGTGCTCGGCCTGAACGGCACGGGTAAGTCGCACTTCCTGCGCCTGCTGGCCGGTGAGCCGATCGCGCACGACGGCGTGGTCCGCCTCGGCGCCAGGGTCGTCCCCGGCCATTTCGCCCAGACTCACCTGCGGCCCGACCTGCGCGGGCCCGTCGCGGAGCTGATCATCGGGAAGTTCGCGCTGAGCCGGAACGACGCCATGGCGGCGCTGGCCCGGTACGAGCTGGCCCCGGCGGGCATGCAGGCGTTCGAGACGCTGTCGGGAGGGCAGCAGGCTCGGCTGCAGATCCTGCTGCTGGAGCTGTCGGGGGCGACGTTGCTGCTGCTCGACGAGCCGACCGACAACCTCGACCTGGCCAGCGCGGAGGCGTTGCAGGCCGGGCTCGGCGGGTTCGAGGGGACAGTGCTGGCGGTCACGCACGACCGCTGGTTCGCCGACGACCTCGACCGGTACCTGATCTTCGGGGCGGACGGGCTGGTACGGGAGAGCGACGAACCCCGTTGGGACCTGTGAGCATCTGGTGCTCCTCGCGGGAGCCGCCGGTCTCCGGTGGGCCTCAGGACAGTTCTCCGGTCACATCGGGCACGATCGTCTCCATGCGCGGCGGGCGCCGGTAACCGGTCGAGGCGGGCCGAGGTGGCAGCTCCAGCGGCGGGCGCCGCATCTCCCGGTAGGGGATCGTGGACAGCAGATGCGAGATCATGTTGATCCTGGCCCGCCGTTTGTCCTCGCTCTCCACCTGGTACCACGGCGCCTCGGGAATGTGCGTGTGGACCATCATCTCGTCCTTGGCCCGCGAGTACTCCTCCCACCGCGTGATCGACTCCAGGTCCATCTCCGACAGTTTCCACCGCCGTATCGGGTCGGCCAGCCGGGCCCGGAAACGCTGCTCCTGCTCGACGTCGCTCACTGAGAACCAGTACTTGCGCAGCAGGATCCCGTCCTCCACCAGGAGCCGCTCGAAGATCGGGCACTGGTGCAGGAACCGGGTGTACTCCTCCTGCGTGCAGAACCCCATCACCCGCTCCACCCCGGCCCGGTTGTACCAGCTCCGGTCGAACAGCACGATCTCCCCGGCGGCCGGCAGGTGCTCGACATATCGCTGGAAATACCACTGGGTCCGCTCCCGCTCGGTGGGCACGGGCAGGGCCACGATCCTGGCCACGCGGGGGTTGAGATACTCCGTGACCCGCTTGATCGTGCTCCCCTTGCCCGCGGCGTCCCTCCCCTCGAAGACCACGACCACCCGCCGGCCCTCCGCCTTCACCCACTCCTGCAGCTTGACCAGCTCGGTCTGCAGCCGGACCAGCTCCTTCTCGTACGGCTTGCGTCGCAACCTGTCGGAGCTCATGGCAATACCTCCCATCGGTGAGCAGGACCGTCAGGGACGCAGTACGCGGGCGATGCCGCCGTCCCTCAGCAGCACGTCATAGCCCTCGGGCATGCCGGTTCTCCGTTTCTCGCCTGTCGGGCGGCTTTGGGCCTGGAGGT
>NZ_SSXE01000120.1 GCF_021699195.1 Nonomuraea sp. MG754425
GCCTACCACACGCCGCCGGAGCCGCCGCTCTACCTCCCGCCGCAGGAGCCTGCCTACCAGCCCCTCCAGGAGCAGCCGCCGCCCCTGCCCGAGCCGCAGTTCCCCTCCTACGACGAGCCGCTGCCCTCCGGCAACAGCATCACCGACCAGCAGGCCCAGCATCATCTCGGCCCGCCCGACCCCTACGACCAGCCCGCGCCGCCCTTGCTCGGCCCGCCCGACCAGTTCGACCACCCGGGTCCGCCGCCGCAGGAGCAGCAGCCCGAACACGGTGAGCGCCCGCTCGTCTACGGCGTCGACTGCAAGAACGACCACTTCAACGACCCCCGCGTGCCCTACTGCGCGGTCTGCGGCATCGCCCTGGTGCAGCGCACGCTCGTGCCGTACAAGGGGCCGCGGCCCTCGCTCGGCGTGCTCGTCCTCGACGACGGCACCGCGCTGCCGCTGGAGAGCGACTACCTGCTCGGCCGCGACCCCGAGCGCGCGCCGGAGGTGGCCGGCGGCACCGCCAGGCCCGCCAAGGTCACCAGCCCCGACGGCTCGGTCTCGCGCCGCCACCTGCGGGTGGCGCTCGACGGGTGGGACGTCAACCTGGTCGATCTGGGCTCGGTGAACGGCACCCAGATCCAGCCGCCCGGCGACCCCAACTTCTACGACATCCCGCCGAACGAGCCCGTCACGATCGCCCCGGGCACCACGGTGCGGGTCGGGGTGTCCCGGACGCTTCGGTTCGAGCCGCATCGGGGGTGATCCCGACGGCGGCCGGTCGCCCGTGCCCCCTGATGGGGGCGCGGGCGTTTTCCTGTGCGGTCCCGCTTCCTGTGCGGTCCCGCTTCCTGTGCGGTCCCGCGCGCAGGGGGAACTCGTGCGTGTGTCGCGGGACATGGGTGGGTGGCGTCCAGGGCTCCGCGTGCGTCTCGCCCGGGTGCGGGGGCGGGGTCAGGAACTCGTGCGCGCCCGTTCGGGTGCCAGGGCCGCCCAGGGGTGTCTTCAGGCGGGTGGCGACAGGAACTCGCGGGCGCCACGGAGCCGGGTCGCCAGCCGTCGCCGGGTGGCCGAGCAGTTCAGCCGCACCTCCAGCGGCCCCGGGACGCCCGAGCCGGCCCGCCGTCCGGTGCGGAGGCGGGCCGGGTCCAGGCCGTCCCTGCGGGCGATGAGGACGCCCAGGTCGTAGCGGCTCAGCGCGTCGGCCCCCGCCACGTGCAGCACGCCCGAGCAGCCCCGCACCGCCGCCTCCACCAGCGCCTGCGCCAGGTCGGACACATGGACCGGGCAGCGTACGTCGTCCGTGAACAGCACCCCGGTGCGGGACCCGGCCACCAGTGAGTGGACCAGCGCCTCGTGCGCCGACGCGCCGTGCCCGACGATCAGCGACGTCCTGGCGACGGCCGCGCCGGGCAGCACGGCCCGCACCGCCGTCTCGGCCGCCGCCTTCGCCGCCCCGTACGGGCTGACCGGGTCGGGCGGGCACGTCTCGTCGTACCGGGCCACGGCCCCGGAGAAGATCGCGTCACTGGACACCTGCACCATCCGGCCGCCCGTCCGGGCCACCCCGGCGGCCACGTGCGCGGCCCCGTCCGCCGTGGACGCCCAGTCGGACGAACGGTACGCGGCGTTGATCGTCACCTCCGGCGCGAACGCGTCGAGCACGGTGGTCACGTCGTGCCGATCCCGGACGTCCAGGCGCAGCCACCTCGCCCGCGCCGGATCGCCCGGCCGGGTCAGGTAGGTCGCGCCCACCTCGTGACCTTCTGCGGCGCACCGCCGGACGAGTTCGCCGCCGAGGAACCCGCTCCCGCCCACGATGAGCACCTTCACGACCGGTCACGCTACCGGAGCCGCCCATGCCCGCTCGGCGGTCACGCCGCAGCCGCCCGTCCGGACCGGCTGGGCACCAGGGCCGAAGGGCCGACTCGTGGGGCCCGTGAGACGTGTCCTGGGGCCTCGCCGGTTCGGCCGGCCGGGGAGTCGGCGCGCGGGGCGTGCCGGCATTAGGCGGGATTTTGTACTGAATATGGAGAAATGGTCGGTTCGCTGGTGTTCCCGGAGCCCCTCCTTGGGGAGGCTCGGGTGGGCGCCGCAGGGCTGAGGGACAGCGAAAAGGATGCGGAGCGTGTTCGCGGCGAGTATGGCCCGTCGCCCGCCGGAGGCCGGAAAAAGCGGCCCCGCCGGGGGTGCGGTCCGGCGGGGGAGAGGAGTATGCACATTGCATTACACCTTGCTGCGAAATATCTGGAAAATCTCGCATCAGCCATTAAAGACTGAAAAACTTTCATTAGGTGCGGAATCGGAAACCCGCCGGTAAAGGACGGCCCGGCCGCCGCATCGAACCCCGGGATCCGGCCCCCCGATTCCCCCGATCCAGCCCGCCCAGAAGCGGGACGATCACGGCTGGGCCGGCCGGAAGGCCCGTACCCCCCGCAACAGGCGTGTCGCCGCCTCGACCCCGCTGGCCGCCTCCAGCGCCCGCCCGGCCGCCGTCGCGAACCGTCCGAGCAGGTGCTCGTCGCCGTCGCAGAACCCCCGCCCCGCGACCCACACGAACGTGTGATCCCGCGCCGCCACCGGCACGGGCGCGGCCAGGAATCCCGGCTCGCCCACCGAGGCGTCCCCGGGCCGCCGCAGCGCCGCCGGGCAGCCGGCCAGTTCCTTCAGCACCCCCGACTCGGCCAGCCAGCGCCGCAGGCCCAGGGGGTCGCCGGGCGGCGCGTGCGTGTGCACCGGGCGCGCCTCCCGCCGCATCGCGTCCACGAGGACGAACCCCGCATAAGCGGTGCCCGCCACGGCGGCGGCGGTGCGCGCCAGCAGATCGGCCAGCTCTCCGGCCTCCAGGCAGGAGAACACGAGAAGGAGTTCGCGCATGGCGACATCGACCCGGTTGTACGGCATCGCGTGATCCCCTCGGAACGGAGGGGGCGAGATCGCGCGGCCCGATCGCGCGACACTCGCCTGCGGGTGCCCTGACTATGGTCCTCGACGCGGCTCCTGACTAGCCCTCAACAGGAAATCAGGATTTCTGCCGGTCCCGGCGGGTCGCGCATGCCTGAGGCCGATCACCGGGCCGGGCGCAGCACCGCCCAGTGGAGGTCGTCGGCGCGCGTGCCGTCGCGTCTGGGCAGCAGTTCGCGGTGCACGCCCTCGCGCTGGAACCCGGCCCGCTCCAGCACCGCGTGGGAGGCGGTGTTGTCCGTGTCGGTCCCGGCCACGATCCGGTGCAGGGCCGTGCGCGCGAACGTCCAGTCCACCAGCAGCCGCACCGCCCGCGTCATGAAGCCACGGCCGCGGAAGCCGGGCAGCAGCGAGTAGCCGATCATCGCCTGCCCGAGCACCGGGGCCACCTGCATGAGCTGGATGTGCCCCGCGAACGCCCCCGACGCCGCGTCCCTGATCGCCAGCTCGGCCCGCTGCCCGGAGGTCCACCAGTAGCCGGTGTAGCGGCAGCGCCGCACGTCGTCGTCGAGCGTGCCGGGCGGCGTCACCGAGTACTCCGCCACGCTCGGCTCGGCCAGCATCCGGTGGAAGTCGCCGGCGTCGTCCGGTTCCATCGGCGTCAGCCGCACCACCCCGTCGTCCAGTTCCCCGCCTCGCGGGAACGGCAGGTACGGCTCCACCGCCGGGGCCGCCTCCCCCTTGAGCCGGGCGAAGACCACGTAGTCGGCGAACCGCCCGTCGCGCAGCCGCCTGGCCTCCCGCCGCCGCCCCTCCTCGACGAACCCCGCCCTGTACGCCACCCGCAGGCCCGCCACGTTCTCCACCTCGGACTGCAGCTCGACCCGGCGCACCCCGTGGTCGAAGGCCCAGTCGGTCACCGCCCGCGCCGCCGTCGCCGCCACGCCCGCGCCGCGCGCCCACGGCGCCACCAGGAAGCCGAGGTCCGAGGCGCCCCAGCGGTCGGGCGCGCCCAGCCACAGCAGCCCGGCCGGCCGTCCGCCGCGGGCGATCGCGTACCGCGCCGCGCCCGCCTCCCACCTGCCGGGGGCCTCGCGCACGTACGCGAGCGCGTGATCATGCTCGTACGGCCGCGGCAGCGACGGCAGGAACCTGGCCGCCACCGGATCGTCGCACATCTTCACGATCGCCTCGGCGTCGTCCTCCACGGGGGGCCGGAGGATCAGGGGGCCGGCCGAGATCACGTCACGCGGGAACATCCCCCATAGATATCGCGCGTCCGGACGCGCTCGAAAGCCCTATACCCTTGCCGCCATGGGTTTCCGCAGGCATGGGCCATTCCAGGCGGGGGATCAGGTGCAGCTCACCGACCCCAAGAACAAGCGCCACACGATCACGCTCAAGGAGGACGGCGTCTTCCACACCCACAAGGGCGCCATCCCGCACAGCGATCTGATCGGGCAGCCTGAGGGTTCCGTCGTGCGCTCCTCCGGCGGCACCCAGTACCTCGCCTTCCGTCACCTGTTGCAGGACTACACGCTCGCCATGCCGCGCGGCGCGGCCGTCATCTACCCGAAGGACGCCTCGATGATCGTCGGCATGGCCGACATCTTCCCCGGCGCCCGGGTCGTCGAGGCCGGCGTCGGCTCCGGGGCGCTGACCTGCTTCCTGCTGCGCGCCGTCGGCCCGGAGGGGCACGTCACCTCCTACGAGCGGCGCGAGGACTTCGCCGACGTGGCGCGCAAGAACGTCGGGAAGTTCTTCGGCGACCCGATGGACGACAACTGGCGCCTGGTGGTGGGCGACCTGGTCGCCTCGATCGACGAGGCCGACGTCGACCGGGTCGTCCTCGACATGCTCGCCCCCTGGGAGTGCGTCGACGCCGCCGCCAAGGCGCTCACCCCGGGCGGCGTGATCTGCTGCTACGTGGCCACGACCACGCAGATGTCCAAGACGGTCGAGGCCATTCGCGATCACGGGTGTTTCACCGAGCCGCAGGCGTGGGAGACCCTGGTTCGCGACTGGCACGTCGAAGGGCTCGCGGTTCGGCCCGATCATCGGATGATCGGCCACACCGGGTTCCTCGTCACCGCCCGCCGCATGGCCGACGGCGTGACCCCGCCGCCGCGCCGTCGACGACCGAAGGGGACCACTGAAGAACTATGACAATTTGGCCACGAGGGTGCGTTGGTGCGTGACACGGGAACAGATGGCCGTGTTCATATGCTGGGAGTATTAAACGCACTATTGAGGATTATTCAACGAAGACTGGATGTCACTCTACGAACACTGCCCGGCCAGGTTACGGAGGGGCCCGAGATAGGTAAGGTCCTTAGTAGTCGCCCTCGACTGGGAAGGAGGTGACGGGGCGTGGCAGCTCGCGATGATGCTGAGGCTCGAGCCGCGCAGCGCGAACGGGAGGTCGCTGATCTTTCAACACAGGTCTCCTTCCTGCAGGAGGAGATCACCGCGCTGAGGCGGAAGCTGGCCGAGTCACCCCGTCAGGCCAGGGTCCTGGAAGAGCGTCTTCATGAGGCACAGGCGAACCTCGCGGCCGTTACCGGCCAGAACGAACGCCTGGTGGCAACCCTCAAGGAGGCCAGGGACCAGATCGTCGCCCTCAAGGAGGAGGTCGACCGGCTGGCGCAGCCGCCATCCGGATTCGGCACCTTCCTCGAGGCCAGAGAAGACGGCACGATCGAGGTGTTCACCGGAGGCCGCAAGCTCCGGGTGAACGTCAGCCCGGCCGTCGACGTCGACTCGTTGCGCCGTGGCCAGGAGGTCATGCTCAACGAGGCGCTCAACGTGGTCGAGGCACTCGGCTACGAAGAGGTCGGCGAGATCGTGATGCTCAAGGAACTGCTCGACGAGGGCAAGAGGGCTCTGGTCATCTCGCACGCCGACGAGGAGCGCGTCGTGCGACTGGCCGAGTCGCTGGTCGGCCAGCCCATCAGGGCCGGCGACTCGCTCCTGCTCGAACCCCGTTCGGGTTACGTCTACGAGCGCATACCCAAGTCCGAAGTCGAAGAGCTCGTGCTGGAGGAGGTCCCCGACATCTCCTACGAGGAGATCGGCGGCCTCGGCAGGCAGATCGAGCAGATCAGGGACGCCATCGAGCTGCCCTACCTGCACGCCGACCTGTTCCGCGAGCACAAGCTCCGTCCGCCCAAGGGCGTGCTGCTGTACGGGCCGCCCGGCTGTGGCAAGACGCTCATCGCCAAGGCCGTCGCCAACTCCCTGGCCAAGCAGGTCGCGGAGAAGACCGGCCAGTCCGGCAAGAGCTTCTTCCTCAACATCAAGGGCCCGGAGCTGCTCAACAAGTACGTCGGCGAGACCGAGCGGCACATCCGCCTGGTCTTCCAGCGGGCCCGTGAGAAAGCCTCAGAGGGCACCCCGGTGATCGTGTTCTTCGACGAGATGGACTCGATCTTCCGCACCCGAGGCTCCGGCGTGTCCTCCGACGTGGAGAACACCATCGTCCCCCAGTTGCTGTCGGAGATCGACGGCGTCGAGGGGCTGGAGAACGTCATCGTCATCGGCGCCTCCAACCGCGAGGACATGATCGACCCGGCGATCCTGCGGCCCGGCCGCCTGGACGTCAAGATCAAGATCGAGCGGCCGGACGCCGAGGCGGCCAAGGACATCTTCTCCAAGTACCTCGTCTCCGATCTGCCCCTGCACCCCGATGACCTGACGGAGCACTCCGACTCCCGCGAGGCCACCATCCTGGGGATGATCCAGAGCGTCGTCGAGCGTATGTACCAAGAGAGCGAAGAGAACCGCTTCCTCGAGGTCACCTACGCCAACGGAGACAAGGAAGTCCTCTACTTCAAGGACTTCAACTCGGGCGCGATGATCCAGAACATCGTCGACCGGGGCAAGAAGATGGCCATCAAGCAGTTCCTCGAAAGCGGCCAGAAGGGCCTGCGGGTGCAGCACCTGCTCACGGCCTGCGTGGACGAGTTCTCCGAGAACGAGGACCTGCCCAACACCACCAACCCCGACGACTGGGCCCGCATCTCCGGCAAGAAGGGCGAGCGGATCGTCTACATCCGCACGCTCGTCTCCGGCAAGCAGGGCACCGAAGCCGGCCGGTCCATCGACACCGTCGCCAACACCGGTCAGTACCTGTAGGTCCCGAGGACGGCAGGGCCGCGCGGGCATCGCCCGCCCGGCCCTGCCGCCTTTTCCGGCCCCGCCACGAGACCCGGTCGACATGCCCTGTTATGCGCGGCAAAGGAGGGGAACCTCCCGCGCAACGGGCCTGCAGAACCCGCGACGACACGGCCGATACGCATGCACACCACCCCGATGAGGCGCACACTGGCCGTGTGACCACGCTCAAACGGGTAGACGTGCACGTCGAAGGCATCGTTCAAGGAGTCGGCTTCCGTCCCTTCGTCTACTCGCTCGCCAGCCGGCTGGGCCTGGCCGGGCGCGTGCACAACGACGTCAACGGCGTGCACATCGAGGTCGAGGGGGCCCTCGACGGCGTCGAGGAGTTCCTGACCGCCCTCGAACGCGACGCCCCCGTCCTGTCGGAGATCGAGCGGGTCACCGTCGTCAGCGGCGAGCCCGCCGGCCACCGCGGCTTCACCATCGCCGCCAGCGACCCCTCGGGGCTGCGCCGCGCCCTCATCTCCGCCGACAGCGCCACCTGCGACGACTGCCTGCGCGAACTCGCCGACCCGGCCGACCGGCGGCACCGCTACCCGTTCGTCAACTGCACCAACTGCGGCCCCCGCTACACCATCGTGCGCGGCGTCCCGTACGACCGGCCGCTGACCACCATGGCCCCCTTCGGCATGTGCGACGACTGCGCCCGCGAGTACCACGACCCCGGCGACCGCCGCTACCACGCCCAGCCCACCTGCTGCCCCGCCTGCGGGCCCCGGCTGCGACTGCGCGACGCCCGCGGCACCGAACTGTGCGGCGACCCCATCATCTGCGCCGCCGGGCTGCTGCGCGCCGGGCGCGTCGTGGCCGTCAAGGGCCTCGGCGGCTACCACCTGGCCGTGGTCGCCTCCGACGAGCAGGCCGCCGCCGCGCTGCGCGGACGCAAGCACCGGGAGGACAAGCCGTTCGCCGTCATGGCCGCCGACCTGGCGCAGGCCCGGAGGCTGTGCGAGATCGACGACGTGGCCGCCACGCTGCTCACCGGCCGCGCCCGCCCGATCGTGCTGCTGCCGCGCCGCGCCGGGGCCCCGGTCGCGCCCTCCGTGGCGCCCGGCAACCGCAGCCTCGGCCTCATGCTGCCGTACACGCCCCTGCACCACCTCCTGCTCGCAGAACTCGCCGAGCCCATCGTCCTGACCAGTGGAAACGTCTCCGACGAGCCCATCGCCCACGAGGACGCCGACGCGCTCACCCGCCTGGGCGGCATCGCCGACGCCTTCCTCACCCACGACCGCGAGATCCACACGCGCGCCGACGACTCCGTGGTGCGCCCGCTGTGCGGCGAGGTCACCGTGCTGCGCCGGGCCCGCGGCTACGCCCCCGAGCCGCTCGCCCTGCGCCGGCCCGCCCCCAGGCCGGTGCTCGCCTGCGGCGCCGAGCTGAAGAGCACGTTCTGCCTGGTCCAGGGGCGGCGCGCGTTCGTCTCCCAGCACATCGGCGACCTGGAGAACTACGACACCCTGCGCTCGTTCGTCGAAGGCATCGACCACTACTGCGGCCTGTTCGACATCCGGCCCCGGATCGTCGCCCACGACCTGCACCCCGACTACCTGTCCACCAAGCACGCACTCGAGATCCCCGGCGTCGAACACGTCGGCGTCCAGCACCACCACGCCCACATCGCCTCCTGCCTCGCCGACAACGGCGACCCCGGCCCGGTGATCGGCGTCGCCTTCGACGGGCTCGGCTACGGCACCGACGGCACCCTGTGGGGCGGCGAGTTCCTGCGCGCCGACCTGATCGGCTTCGAACGTCTCGGCCACCTCGCCCAGGTCCCCATGCCCGGCGGCGTGGCCGCGATCCGGCAGCCCTGGCGCATGACCGCCGCGTACCTGCGCGACGACCACCCCGGCCTCGGCGTCGCCCGGCGCAACGCCGAGCACTGGCCGGGCGTGCTCCGGATGGCCGCCACCGGGCTCAACTCGCCGCTCACCTCCAGCGCCGGCCGCCTGTTCGACGCCGTCTCCGCGCTGCTCGGCATCCGCGACAAGATCACCTACGAGGGGCAGGCGGCCATCGAGCTCGAACAGCGCGCCGACCTCTCCGAGACCGGCGTCTACCAGGCGGACATCACCACCGCCGGGCCGCTCGTCGTCCAGGGCGGCGACCTGGTCCGCGCCGCCGCCGCCGACCTCGCCGCGGGCGTGGACCCCGCCGTCATCGCCGGCCGCTTCCACAACGGCGTCGCCGCCGCCATCACCCGCGCCTGCGCCGCGCTCAGGCAGAGCACCGGGCTGACCGCCGTCGCCCTGTCCGGGGGCGTCTTCCAGAACGCGCTGCTGCTCGAACGCACCGTCCAGCGGCTGCGCGCGGCCGGGTTCCGGGTGCTCAAGCACGTACGGGTGCCGCCCAACGACGGCGGCGTCAGCCTGGGGCAGGCCGCCGTCGCCGCCGCCCGCGACAGGGCGTGAGACCCCACGGGCACGGCGACACGGCACCACGCCCGGGTCCGGCGGCGGGGCGCGCCTAGCATGGCGATCATGGAGTACCTCAACCCGGCCAGGGCCCCGTACAACGAGGACGACCGTGCGCTCATCGGCGTCGAGCACGCCCGCCGGGCCCGCGCCCGCTTCGCCCGCCACCCCGCCTACCGGCCCACCCCCGTGCACGTCGTTCCCGGGCTGGGCGGAGCGGGGGTCGCCTACGTCAAGGACGAGAGCGGGCGCATGGGACTGGGCAGCTTCAAGGCCCTCGGCGGCGCGTACGCCGTGCACCTGCTCGCCGAGCACGACGGCGGCACGCCGTTCGTCTGCGCCAGCGCCGGCAACCACGGCATCTCCGTCGCCTCAGGAGCGGCCGAGGCGGGCGTGCCGTGCTTCGTGTACCTCAGCGAGAACGTCCCCGAGGCGTTCGCGCGGCGGCTGCGCGCCCTCGGCGCCGAGGTGCGGCGGGCCGGCCACGACTACGAGGCCGCCGTGAGCGCCGCCATGACCGCGGCCCGCGAGCACGGCTGGCGGCTCGTCGCCGACAGCTCATGGGACGGCTACACCGGAGTCCCCCTGGACGTCATGCGCGGCTACGGCGTGCTGTTCGACGAGTTGTCCGACCCCGGCGCGCTGCCGCCCGGAGCGGGCCGCACAGAGCCGCCGGGCGGGTACCGGGGCGAACCCGCGCTCACACACGTGTTCGTGCAGGCGGGCGTCGGAGGGCTGGCCGCCGCCGCGGCCGGCTACGTCCGGGACCGGTGGGGCGAGCAGCCGAAGATCGTCGTCGTGGAGCCGGACGGCGCGCCGTGCCTCATCGCCAGCGCCCGCGCCGGCCGGCCCGTCCGTGTCGAGGGCCACCCCACCACCCTGGGCCGGCTCGACTGCCACGAGCCCTCCCTCCTCGCCCACCGCCTGCTGTCGCACCTGGCCGACCTCTACCTCACCATCACCGACGAGCAGGCCGCCGCCGCCACCCGCCTGCTCGCCGGGCACGGCGTCGCCCTGTCCGACTGCGGCGCGGCCGGGGCCGCCGGGCTGCTCGCCCTCACGCCCGCGGCCCGCGACGCCCTCGCCCTCGACGACGCCTCCCGCGTGTTGCTGGTGGGAACGGAGGGACCAGTGGAACCAAAGTGATCCAAGTGGCGTCCAAAAGGGCGTGCACCCACCCCGCCGCTCCCGATCCAGACATGCCCGAGGAGACGGCCGGCTGGCCGAGCTCGACCTTCTCCGCTTCCTCGCCGCCCTCGCCGTCGTGGCCTTCCACTACCTGGTCGCCTACGCGTCGGTGTGGGGGGACCGGCCGGCCGAGCTGTTCCCGGCCCTGGCCCCCGTCGCCGGGCTGGGCATCCTCGGCGTCGAGCTGTTCTTCGTCATCAGCGGATTCGTCATCCTGATGACCGTGTGGGGGCGCGGGCTCGGCGCGTTCGCGCGCTCGCGGCTGGTGCGGCTCTACCCCGCGTACTGGCTCAGCCTGGTCGCCGTGGCCGCCCTGTACGGGCTCACCGGGGCCAAGGCGCTCGACCCAAAACTTTCCCCAGGTGAGTACCTGCTGAACGCCACCATGTTCCAGCGGCTGTTCAAGGTCACCGACGCGAGCGGCGTCTACTGGTCGCTCTGGGCCGAGCTGCGCTTCTACCTGCTGATCGCCATCCTCGTGATCATCGGGGTAACGCGCGGGCGCGTGCTGGCCTTCTGCGGCGTCTGGCTCGCCGCCGCCCTCGGCGTCAAACTGCTCGACCGCTACGAGCTGCTCGACAGCGATCTCGTCCGCGAGATCGTCATGCCCGACTACGCCCCCTACTTCGTCGCGGGCATGGCGCTCTACCTTGTGCACAAGCACGGCAACAGCCTGCTGCCCTGGCTCTACGTCGCCGTCTCCTACGGGCTTTCGCTCGACTCCGCCCTCGCCCGGGTGCACCGCCGCATCGACGCCGCGGGCTTCAAGAACATGCCCGTCACGGACCTCGGCGTGATCATCACCCTCACGCTGGTCTTCCTCCTGATGGCCCTCGTGGCGCTCGGGGCGATCCGCATGCGGCCGTCCCGGACGCTCACCGCGCTCGGCGGCACGACATACCCGCTTTACCTCTTCCATAGCGTCATCGCCGTGGCCCTCATCCCGCTGCTCACCGGCAACCTGCCCGCCTGGGCCGTCGCCGTGGTGACGACGCTGGTGGCGATTCTCGTCTCGTATTGCGTCTACTCCTTTGCCGAACGCCCCATCCAGCGGCTACTCAAGCCCCGCAGAAGCACACAAACCACAACAGCTTCGGGCGTACAGGTGGAAAAGACGTCGGTGCCATAACTCTGTGACCCTGGGGCACTGTGAAGGGCATAGGCTCGGGCATATAAACGGCGGATAGACAGACCCGGACGAACAGAGGGTGTTGCATGACGGTGCGTCGGGTGATGGGTATCGAGACCGAGTACGGCATCTCCGTACCCGGCCAGCCAGGCGCCAACGCGATGGTGACCTCCTCGCAGGTCGTGAACGCCTACCTGGCCGCCTCGGCGGCCCGCGCGCGCAGGGCACGATGGGACTTCGAGGAGGAGAACCCGCTCCGCGACGCGCGCGGCTTCGACCTGGCCAGGGAAGTGGCAGACCCCACCCAGCTCACCGACGAGGACCTCGGCCTGGCCAACGTCATCCTCACCAACGGGGCCAGGCTCTACGTCGACCACGCTCACCCCGAGTACAGCTCGCCCGAGTGCACCAACCCCCGCGCGGCCGTCCTGTGGGACAAGGCCGGCGAGAGGGTGATGTACGACGCCGCCACCCGCGCGTCCGCCATCCCCTCCAACGCCCCCATCCAGCTCTACAAGAACAACACCGACGCCAAGGGCGCCTCCTACGGCTGCCACGAGAACTACCTGATGCGGCGCGCCACCCCGTTCGCCGACATCGTCAGGCACCTCACCCCCTTCTTCGTCTCCCGGCAGGTCGTCGTCGGCGCCGGCAAGGTCGGCATCGGCCAGGACTCCCGCGGCGAGGGCTTCCAGATCAGCCAGCGCGCCGACTTCTTCGAGGTCGAGGTCGGGCTGGAGACCACGCTCAAGCGGCCCATCATCAACACCCGCGACGAGCCGCACGCCGACCCGGAGAAGTACCGGCGGCTGCACGTGATCATCGGCGACGCCAACATGTCCGAGATCTCCACATATCTGAAGCTCGGTTCCACCGCCCTCGTGCTGGCGATGATCGAGGAGGGCTTCCTCACCCGCGACCTCGCCGTGGAGAACCCGGTGCAGGCGCTCAGGGCCGTCTCGCACGACCCGAGCTGCCGCTACGAGATCGCCATGCGCGACGGCCGCCGGCTCACCGCCGTGCAGCTCCAGATGGAGTACCTCGAGCAGGCCCGCAAGTACGTCGAAGAGCGCGGCACCGCCCAGGACGAGATGAACAAGGACGTCCTCGACCGGTGGGAGTCCGTCCTGACCCGCCTGGCCGAAGACCCCATGCAACTGTCGCGCGAGCTCGACTGGGTCGCCAAGCTCGAACTCCTCGAGGGTTACCGCAGCCGCGACGGCCTGGCCTGGTCACATCCCCGCCTCCAGCTCGTCGACCTGCAGTACTCCGACATCCGGCCCGACCGCGGCCTGTACAACCGGCTCGTCGCCCGCGGGCGCATGCAGCGGCTCGTCACCGAGGACGAGGTCCAGCGGGCCGTCGAGCACCCGCCCAGCGACACCCGCGCCTACTTCCGCGGCCGGTGCCTGAGCCAGTACAGCGAGTCCGTCGCCGCCGCGTCCTGGGACTCCGTCATCTTCGACATCCCCGGCCGCGAGTCGCTCCAGCGCGTCCCGACCCTCGAACCGCTGCGTGGCACCAAGGCCCACGTCGGAGAGCTGTTCGACCGGTGCAGGACCGCCGCCGACCTCGTCGCCGCGCTCACCGGCGGCGAGTGACCGCCTGCCCCACCGGGGGTCGGCCCTGATCAGAGCAGGCCGATCCCCAGCATGAGGGTGCCCGCCGCCAGGCACGCGCCGCCGGCCACCGTCAGATGGATCAGCTTGCTCGGCTTGGTGTCGCTCGGGCGCACGACCGACAGGAAGAAGCCGAGCGGCATCAGGATCGGCGCCGCCACGATGAGCACCCTGGTGAGGGTCTTCAAGGTCTCCGGCAGGCTCGACTGGTCCACGTACAGCATCGCCACCAGCGCGAACAGCACCAGCACGCCCGCGTGCGCGTGTCCGGCGCGCCACAGGCCGCGGCGGACCGGGTTGTCCAGGTAGCCGGGGACGTTCTTCATCAGGAACGACAGCAGCGAGACGCCGCCGAAGGCGATCGTCGGAACTGTGATGAGGAGCACACCTGCCGTGCTCAGCGACAAAGGGGACATCGCAACCTCCTGTGGGTACGGGGATCCATTGTTGGATAGGAACGCTATCTAGTCAAGCGGGCAAGATCGCTGGACGTTGGGCGCGAAATGTCGGCTCGTTCGGGGAAGATATGGGCTAGAGGCAGTCCCCCAAGGAGGTAGGGCATGGCAACCAAGGACACCGGTGGTCAGAAGCAGACCGGTCGGCGCGAGAGCGAAGTCGAGGAGACCGAGGCCTCGGCGGCGCCGGACGTCCAGGAGCGGCAGGAGAAGCTCACGGACGATGTGGACGCGATTCTGGACGAGATCGACGAGGTTCTCGAAGAGAACGCGGAGGAGTTCGTCAGGTCGTATGTCCAGAAGGGCGGCCAGTAAGGCGCCCGGCCCGGAAGGGGTTCATGGCGGCGTCCCGAGCGGCTGGACCGCTCCCGGTGGTGTCGCACGGACAGTTATCGCACGACCGCACAGCATGACCAACAGGAGTGAGCGGGAACCATCTGCTCCAGTACGGCTACACAGACGACGACTTTCGCGCGCCTGCTCGCCCGCCAGGGCGGGCTCCGCGCCCAACAGCCGGGCCAATTGACGACGTGGAGCGGATGATCTCAGCCCAGCACGGGTTGCGCGTGGTGTGCTGGGATCGGCCGCCCGGTCTTCGGGGTGCCGTCAGCCGTCCGGCATCGTCTATTCGGGCATCGGCTACTCGGGCATCGTCTATTCGGGCATCGTGTATTCGACGGCCACGCCGAGCAGGCGGACGGGGCGGGTCAGGTCGTGGCGGCCGAGGACGGCCAGGGCGGCCCGGGTGACGGTCTCCGCGTCGGCGGTGGGGGCGGGCAGCTTCGACTGCCGGGTACGGGTGAGGAACGGCGTGGTGCGGACCTTGACGGAGACGCGGGCGATCTGACGTCCGGCCTCGACGGCGTCCCGGGTGACCTGCTCGGCCAGCGGCGGGCTGCCCCCGTCCGGATATCCGGGGCCGAAGAGGCGGTAGAAGCGGGTGTTCCACGGGGAGGACAGCGGCTCGGCCGACACCTCGATGTCGCCCACCCATTTGATCGAGGAGATCCCGATCCAGGACGGCACCACCACCCGCACGGGGAAGCCGTGGTCCGGCGGCAGCGGCTCGCCGTTCATCTCGTAGGCCAGCAGCACGTCGTCCAGCGCCTTGGCGATCGGCAGCGGGCGGCGCACCCGGCCCAGGTCCACGCCGTCGCTGACGTAGTTCGCGTCCAGGCCGGACGGCATGACGTCCACGGCCTGGCTCGACAGGCCGGCCCTGCGCAGCACCGCCGCGAGCGGCACCCCTCGCCATCGCGCGACCCCGACCGCACCGAGCCGCCACTGGGTGCCCGAAGCCTGCTGCCCCTGCTGGGTGCCGAAGAACGAGCGCCCGTTGCCCGCGCACTCGATGGCGGCGTCCACGGTCACCGACGGCATCGACCGTAGCTGCGCGTAGCTGAGCTCCTGTGGTCGCCGCACGCCCGCCCCGTGCACCCGCAGCCGCCAGGTGGCCGCGTCGATCAGCGGGGTGGCGGTGTGGTTGCGCACGAAGAAGCGGTCGTTCGGCACGTGGAGGCCGGTGTCCCGGAGCGCCTCCCAGCGGGTCTCCGCGTTCGTCCCGTACGAGATGAACAGGTCGGGGGGCAGCGGCTTGAGGATCGGCCCGGCGGCGTAGCGGGCCGCGGTCGGCGCGTGACCCGACGGCCCCCGTGCTGCGCCGGTCACGCCCGCCGCCGCCCGGTCCACCGCCCCGTCCGCCGCCCCGTCCGCCGCCGCGCGGCCCGCCAAGGGCCCGGCCAGCAGTGCGAGCCCGCCCAGTGACGGGATCATCCGCAGCAAGGCCCGCCTGTCGGGCGGGCCTGCCCGCCCCGGCTCGGGCTCGGCTTCGCGTCCCGGATTCGCGTACGGCATGCGGCCACCATCCTTTTTTTCGCTTTTCCTACCAGTAGACAAGGAAATGGCCGCCGTCAAGTACCGGCGCCGGGAGCGGCTTCGCCCCCGTGGATCAGCATTCCCGAGCCGGTGGCGCGATCCCGGCACGTTCCGTCTTAAGCTCCGTGGGGACCATTTGTCGTTGTTCGCCCCGTTTGACGGAGACCCTCCCCGCATGGATGTCGCCACGCGCCGCCGCCGGCAAGCGCTTTTCCTGTTCTTCCTCCTTCCCGGCATCGCGCTGTCGTCGTGGGTGACCCGCACCCCCGACATCCGCGACCGGCTGGAGGCGTCCACCGGCCAGATGGGCTGGGTGCTGTTCGGGCTGTCACTCGGCTCCATGATCGGCATCCTGTGCTCCGGACGTCTCGTCTCGCGCTTCGGGACCAGGCCGGTCATGGGCGCGGGAACCGCGATGATCGTGATCAGCCTGGCCGTCATCGGGGCCGGGGCATCCGTGTCGTCCGCGCCGCTGGTCATGGCGGGCCTGTGCGTGTTCGGCGCGGGCATGGGCGGGGGCGAGGTCGCGATCAACGTGGACGCCGCAGACGTCGAGCGCATCACCGGCAGGACGACACTGCCCGCCCTGCACGGCTGCTTCAGCCTGGGCACCGTCGCCGGCGCCTGCGCGGGCATCGCCGCCACGGCCGCCCGCCTGCCGGTGCACTGGCATCTGGGCGCGGTCACCGTGATCGCGGCGGCGCTCTTCCTGTACGCCTTCCGCTCCATCCCCGCGGGCACCGGCGTGCACGCCCCCGGCCCGGCCGACGCCGCCGGGACGCGGCCGAAACTGTGGAAGGACACCCGGCTCGTCCTCATCGGCGCGATCGTCCTGGCGATGGCCCTGGCCGAGGGCGCGGCCAACGACTGGCTGCCGCTGCTCATGGTGGACGGGCACGGCCTGGACGCCACCTCCGGGTCCCTCGTCTACACCGCCTTCGCCGCCGCCATGACCGTCGGCCGCTTCGGCGGCGGCTTCTTCCTCGACCGCTTCGGCCGCACCGCCGTCGTGCGGGCCGGCGCCGTGTCGGGGGCGGTCGGCCTGCTCCTGGTGATCTTCTCGGACAACGCGGTGCTGGCCGGCGCGGCCGTGCTGTTCTGGGGGCTCGGCGCGGCGCTGGGCTTCCCGGTGGCGCTGTCGGCCGCCGGGGAGAGCGGGCCGGACGAGACCGCCCGCGTCAGCCTCGTGGCCACCATCGGCTACGTCGCCTTCCTCGTCGGCCCGCCCGGTCTCGGTTTCCTCGGCGACCACTGGGGGCTGCGCCCGGCCATGCTCGTCGTGCTCGTCTTCGTCGCCTCCGCCGTCTTCCTGGCCCCGGCCGTCGACACCCGCCGCCGTGCCGCCCCGGAGCCCGCGAACTGACCCCGGAGACGGCACGCGGGCCGCGAGGACTACGCCTGCCGTCTCCTCGACACCAGGCGGCGCGGGACGAACAGGACGAGCAGCGCGGCCACCACGTGCACGGCGATGAAGACGTACGCCTCGGTCCTGGTCGCCGGGTGGCCGAGGCGGACCGTGATGTGGTCCGCCCACGTCCACACCTCGGGGATGGCGCTCAGCCGGCGGTTCATCGAGACCGCCACCAGGTCCTCCAGCCCGGAGACGTGCAGGATCGTCATGGCCAGGCCCGTCCGGAGCACGCCTTCCCGCGAGCCGCCGCCGACCCGGTGGGCCAGCAGCAGGGCCACGATGAGGAACGGCACGAACACCACGACGTGGAGGTAGAGGTCCTCGAAGGTGCCCGACCCGTCCTCGATGTCCATCGCGGCCATGAACGTCGCGGGCACGAAGTACAGCAGGAAGCCCAGGAACAGGGCGGGCAGCACGAGCAGGTGCAGGCGCAGCCTGCGCGCGGTCTCCACATCCAGCCAGGCGACCGCCACGATGGCGGCCAGTTGCGGGGTGAGCTTCACCAGGAAGCCCCACAGGGTGGTGATGTCCTGCTCGTACGGCAGCACGAAGCGGACCAGCCCGGCGAGTGCGACGGCCACGACTCCCGCGACGAGCGTCACCAGGTTGGCTTTGATCACGGTGTGACTCCAAGGACGGGGGTGTGGTGGACGGGACAGCGGCCGAGCGTGGCGAGGCCGTCCGGCACCACGTCGACCAGCACGGGCCTGCGTCTGCGCAGCGCGGTGACGGCCAGCGCGCCGTCGTCCGTCGGCCGGGCGTGGAAGCGCCGCCACAGCAGGTGCAGGTGGCCGCACCGGGCGCGGGCGGCGTAGTAGCCGAGACACCGGTCGTGGACGACCTCGCTCCGGGCCGCGCCGTCCAGCCCGGCCCGTTCCAGCACGCGCGTCTCGACCCCGGACAGCGCGGGCAGGAACTCGGCCACGGCCGCGCGCTCGCCCACCACGATCGCCCGGCCCGCGGCGGTGGCCAGCCGCAGCGCGGGCTCGTTCAGCTCCTGCCGCCGCCGCTCGTGCCGGACCTTCGCGTCGGCGGCGAGCAACACGCCGTAGTCACGGAACGGGCCCAGCGCGCGCCGGTCGAGCACGGCTCGGCGCACCTCCAGCACCGGCGCGCGCCGGGCGGCGCCGACCGTGCTCAGCGCGGCACGCAACTCCGCGGCGGCGCCGATCCACAGGCTGGGCTCCGCCCCCGCGTCGTACGGCTCGGTGAACGGGCACAACCGGTGTGCCTGCCCCTCCAGGTCCGCGCACGGAGTGGGCACGGGAGTGTCGAGCGCCCGCCCGGCCCGCACCCACTGGTCCCGGTAGAAGGGCACGCGGGCGAAGGCCGACCGGACGGCGCGCCGATAGCTGCGTTCCCACCCGGCGGGCGAGAACCCGGCGGCGGACGTGCTAGCGGACATCGACCCTGATCAGCGCGTCGAGGTCGGGCGGCACCCGGTCCACGACGTAGCCCAGCTTGGCCCGGCACTCGGTGTAGGGCACGACCTGCTCGCCCGGCCTGGCCACCATGACCACCTCGGCGCTGTCCGGCAGCGACTCCAGGCCCTCGACGGCGACGAGCGTTCCCGCCACGGGCGCGCGCAGCACCCGTACGGAGGCGCTCGTGCGCCGGGCCGGAGTCAGATCCGGACGCTCCCCGACCGCCAGCCGGACGGCGGCTTCGACGGTGTCCACGCCGTGCATCAGCCCGAGAGCCTCGCCCAGCCCGTTGCCGCCGATCCGGGCGCCCATCTCGACCAGGGTGACCCGGCCGTCGTCCACGAACAGGTCGACGTTGAGCGGGCCGTCGCGGTAGCCCAGGTCGCCGCAGACGAGTTCGAGCTGGCGGACGACCTCCTTCTCCAGCACGTCCGCGCCGGGTGCCATGTCGTGCCCGATCGCCACCACCTCGGGCGGGGCGGTGACGCGCCGGCTCAGGCCGAGCAGGGCGACCCTGCCGTCCTGGAGCATGGCCTCGGCGCAGAGGTCCTGGCCGGTCAGCAGTTCCTCGATGATGACCCGCCCGCTGGGCGAGACGTCCGCCGCGTGCGCCATCGCCGCCGGCACCGCGCCGGGCTCGCGGCAGATCGTGATGCCGCGCGAACTGCCGGAGTCCACCGGTTTGACGATGACGGGCAGCGGCGGTCGCAGCGCCGGGTCGGTGGCGTAACGCGGCCCCGGCAGGCCGAGGCGCTCGCACACCTGACGGAAGTAGAGCTTGTCCGTCGAGGCGCGCAGCGTCGCGTCGGTCAGGGCGCACGGCAGGCCGAGCGTGCGGGCCAGCTCGACCAGCGACGGGAGGTTGATGTCGCTGCCGGGGGCGAGCAGCCCGGCGAGGTCGGCACGCCCGCGCAGCGCGGCGGCGACGGCCGGGACGTCGCGGGTGCTGACGTGGAGGAACTCGTCGGCCTCCGCGACCCCCGGCGCGTCCGGTCGCATGTCGACGCAGATCGTGGCCAGGCCGATCCGCCTGGCGGCGCGGAAGGCGCTGACCGTGCCGTCCGAGCCGCCCAGGACGACCAGACGGCTCATCGCGCGGGGCTCCAGTGGGTGCCGCGGTTCTCGATGAACCAGTCGACGGTCTTGGCCATGCCCTCCGGCAGCGAGACCAGCGTGGCGGGGTCGATGCCGACCGAGCGCAGCGTCCGCGGGTCGGCGGTGACGGCCGTGTCCGGAGTCTCACCCGGACGCATGGGCAGGCTGACGATCGGGACGCGCTCGTAGCCGCGTTCCACGCACAGGTCGATGACCGTCTCGGCGACGGCGCGGATGCTGGCGGACTCGGTGGGGCCGACCTCCACCACGTGGTCCAGCGGGCCCGGCCCGGCGGCGGTCTCCAGCGCGGAGACCAGCGCTCTGGCGACGTCCCCGACCCAGACCATGTCGGAGATCTGCGTGCCGCCCCCGTAGAGCTCGACCGGCATGCCGGACAGCGCGCGGCAGACGACGGCCGGGGTGATCTTGCGGACCTTGCCGGGCGCGAACGGCGGGGCGGCCATCTGCCGGGGGCCGTAGGCGTTGACGACCCGGACCTGGTTGACGCGGGTGCCGCGGTGCTTGTTGAACATGCGGACGAACCGCTCGACCGCCGTCTTGGAGATGGAGTAGCTGTTGTCCATCCAGTGGTTGCCGACGCAGATGTAGACGCCGGGCAGGTCGTACTGGGCGACGGCTTCGAGGAAGTTGAGACCCCCGACGAGGTTGGTCTCGGCCGCGGGACGCGGGTTGTCGATGGTCTCCTGGGTGCCGAGGACGGCGGCCAGGTGGATGATCGCGTCGGTGTGGGCGGCCAGTTCGACCATGGCCGTGGCGTCTCTGATGTCGCCGAGCATGAAGTCGAAGGGTTCTGCACCACGATTTCGGTGATCGAAAACTACCGGAGTGTGACCGCGGGCGGCTAATTCTTCACATACGTAGCGGCCGATGAACCCGTTGCCGCCGGTAACGCCAACTTTCATGCTTTTCCCCTGGTGAACGCCGCGCTGATGGTGGTGCGCGAAGGAAGGACGTACGCCCGATGGTGGGGCGCGGCCATGATCAAATCAGACTTATACTGTCATTCTTGACAGCACATAACCCTGTTGTGAATTCGTTATGTTCCTCCACGTCAGGACACACCGTGAGGTTCGACTTCCTCCAGCCGGATCGCGACCCCGAACCCCCAGGTTGGGAGAGCTTCCGCCGTGATCGCGATCTGACGGCCGTCTGGTCGTACGAGGTGATCCGCGCCTCCTTCGACGGATCGTGGGCACGGCCCCTGCTGTGCGTGGCCCGCGAGGGGGAACGCGTCGCCGGGTTCCTCGGCGCGCTCCTGCTCGGGCGCGGGCCGCTGCTGCTCGACGTACGCCTGCCCGCCCACTCCAACGGCCCCACGTGGTGCCTGCCCGACGGCGCGGAAGGCCGGGCGATCATCAGAGGCTTCGAACGGGCCGCCGCCGCCGAGTTCGGCCGCCGACTGGCCGGAGTGGTCTACCGCATGGTCACCGAACCCGCCCTGCCGCTGGTCGCCAGACGGGGCGCCGTGGTCCGCCGCTCACCCGGCACCACCCGGCTACCCGTGCGCTGGACGACCTCCGACGAGTGGATCGCCACGCTCAGCCGCAACCGCCGCTCCACGCTGCGCCGCCAGCTCAAGCGGATCGCGCAGGACCGCACCCTGCGCGTCGCCGAGGGCAGCGCGCGCACCGACCTCGACCCCGCCGAACTGGCCGAACTCCACGAGCGCCACGCCGCCCGGGTCACCTCCCGCACCGGGCCGGGCAACCCGCCGGCCGGCCTCCTGACCCGCCTCCTGGCCCGCCCGGCCGCCGCGTTCGACCGCCGCCTCACGCTGCCGGCCGCCTACTTCGCCGAACTCATCCGGCGCGACGACGTCCGGACCCTCTCCTACCACCAGGACGAGCGGCTGCTCGCCTTCGCCATCGTCTACGACCACCCCGTCACCCCCATGTACGGGCCGTGGGCGGCACTGCCCGCCGACGAGGGCGGACGCAAGGACCTCTACTTCGACAGCTACGCCCGGATCATCGCCCACGCGGCGGCCGGCCGGGCCGGGCTGCTGTTCGCCGGCCGGGGTTTCGTTGACGTCAAGACCTCGCTGGGGTTCGAATACCTCCCCATGAGCCTTGTGGCGGTGCCCCGGTGGGCGATCGGATGAAGGTCGAGTTACTCGATCCGCGGCACGACCCGGAGCCCGCCGACTGGGAGGACCTGCGCCGGGCCGCCGGACAGCGGGTGACCTGGCGCTACGACCTCCTGCGCGCCTACGCCTGGGCCGCCCAGGCGCCCGTGCTGCTGGCCGTGATCCGGCACGACGGCCGGGCGGTGGGAGCGGTGTCGGCCTCGCTGCGCGCCCCACGGGCACGACGAGACAGGTACGCCGGCCCCCGGCGCGGGGCGGCGGGCGTCGTGGACGTGCACGCGCCGGGCAACCGCTCCCAGAAGGGCTGGTGGTGGCGCGACGAGAACGACCCCGACCTCCTGCGCGTCTACACCCGCGCGGTGCGCCGCGCGCTCGGCCCCGGCTGGCGGAGCATGGTGTGGCGCGAGGTGTCGGACGGCGAGGACGCGCTGCTGCCGGGCCCGCTCCGGCTACGCCTGCCCACCGCACCCCTGGCCCGGCTGTCCCTGCCCTGGTCACGCCTGGAGGACTGGTACGCCGTGCTCGACCCGCGCCGCCGCGACTCCCTGCGCAGGCGCGCCAAGACCTTCTCCACCGAACTGTCGGTACGCGTCGGAGCGGCCCACGAACTCGTCGGCCCGGACGAGGCCGCCCGCCTGCGCGCCGAGAACGACCTCAAACACCGCAGCAGGTGGTCGCCGGCCCCGCCGCTCCCCCTGCCCTACCTGGAGGCGCTCATCGGCAGCGGCGAGAGCATCGCACTGACCTACCGGCAGGGCGAACGCCTGCTCGGCCTGTCGCTCATCCTCGACCACCCGGCCTGGCCCATCTGCCTGAGCTGGGGCGCCGTCCCACCCGAGCACGGCGGCCGCAAGCACCTGTACTTCGACGGCTACATCCGCATGATCGAGTGGGCCATCGGCGCGGGCAGGCGAGGACTGGTGCTCGGCAAGGGGCAGAGTTCGGTCAAGAAGGACCTGGGCGCCGACCTGCTGCCCTCCTCGGCGATGGCGGTGCCGCTGTGAGATGCGTGCAGTGCGGTGACCCGTACCTCGCCCGCCTGCGCGGGCGACGCCGGTCGTGCCGCTCCTGCGGGGCCGTCTTCCTGGCGGCTCCGGCCGTACCCCGGCCCGTGGACGGCGATCCGCTCGGCCCGTACCTGCCGGCCCGGATGATCCGCTGGATCCACGACAACGACGACGAGCGCCCCCTCGATCGCGACACCCTGACCCGCTGGTACCGGGAGTTCGACGCGCTGGTGGCCAGGGCCAGGACCGACGACACCGCGGCCGGGCTGCTGGCGGAACTCAGCGAGATCCCGGCCGGCGACCTGCCCGCGAAACCGGCGGCCTTCCCCCAGGTGTGCGCGGCCCTGCACGCCACGTGCTACGACCTGCGGCTCGCCGAGGCGCGGCTCGCGCCGGGCGACCCCTGGGCCGCCGAGCGGCTCGCCCACGTACGCGCCTGGTTCGCCGGCCCCGGCCGCGCGGCCACCTGGCTGGCCGCGCCCCAGGCCGCACCGCCCGATCCCGAGTCGGTCGAGCGCCTGCTGCCCCTGCCGGAGCGATTCGAGTCCGGCCCGCTCAGGACCTTGTTCTCCGCCCTGTTCCAGGTGGAGCGAGGCCCCTCGCCGACCGGCGTGCTGGACCGCTTCGGAGCCGAACGGGTGGAGGCCGCGCTGCGCGCCCACCTGCGCGACGGCTCGCACCCGTTGCGCGAGCAGGTCACCGCCGACCTGGACGCCCGATGAGCGCCGTCAGCCACCGCATCGGGCTGTCGAGGCTGGCGACGCTGCTCGCCGGCCGCGCCGTCTTCCGCCTCATGCTGTACGGCTCGGCGGCCCTGCTCGCCCTGGCCTGGAGCCGTCCCGACTTCAACGCCTACGCGGCGACGGTCGGAGCGCTCGGCTGGCTGTGCATGGTGGTGCAGTCCGGGGGCGAGAAGGCGGCGCTGAAGCTCATCCCCCGGGCCCACCGCACCCGGGACGACCTCGTCGGCATGCTGCGCGCCCTGGTCGCCTACGTCCCGTTGCCGCCCGCGCTCGCGGCGGCGGTCGCGCTGGCCGTCGCCCCGCGGGAGCGCCTCACGCTCTACCTGCTGGGCGCCGCCTACTACATCACGCTGGGCTGCGGCATGCTCGGCGTCGCGCTGCACCGCGCGCTCGGCCGCTACGCCCGCGACACCGTGCACTTCGCCGTGCTCGGCCTCGGGATGGCCACGATGGCGGCGCTCGCGTTCCTGGCCGGGGTCGGGCCGGTCGGCTACCTGTCCGGGCTGCTGGCGCTGACCACCGCGCTCAACCTGTCGCTGCTGCCGGGACTGCCGCGCCGCACCCGGCCGCCGGCCGCCCTGCGCCGCGTGCTGGCCGGCACCATGCTGCTGATGGGCGCGGCCGACGTGATGAACAACGCGATGATCGGCGTCCTGTTCGTGGAACTGGCCCTCAGCCCGCACGCGACGCAGAGCGGCGACCTCTACCTGGCCACGCTGGGCTGGGGACTGGCGCTGTCCATCCTCTACACCGTGCAGCGCATCTACCAGCCGCAACTCTCGCTGCGCGTGGCCGCGGGCGGCCTGAGCGGCGCGCGCGTGCTCGCCCGCCGGCTGGCCGGACTCGCCGCGCTCGGCGCGGCCCTGTGGCTGCTGGTCGCCGGGCTCGCGCTGGCCCGGGGAGCGCACGGGCCGATCGCGCTCGGGGTGCTGGCCCTCACCCTGCTGCCGATGCAGGCCCTGGCCAGCAACGCCGGCTTCGTCGTGGAACACACCGACCTGCGGGCCAACGCCAAGGCGGTCGTCATCGCCCTGGTCGCCGTGGCGGGGCTCGGCGCCGTCACCGTCTCCCTGGCCGGCGCGGCCGGGGCCGTGTACGCGCTGGGGGCGAACTCGCTCGTCCTCGGCCTGGCGCTGTGGAGGGCGCGATGACGAATGTGCCGACCGGGCTGACCGTCCTGGTGCCGTGCTTCAACGAGGGCGCGCAGGTCGAGGTGGCCTACCGCGAGCTCACGGCGGAACTCGCCGCGATCGCGAACCTGGAGATCCTCTTCGTGGACGACGGCAGCACCGACGACTCCCTCGCCCGCATCCGCACGCTGGCCGAGGCGGACCCGAGAGTCCGCTACCTGTCCTTCACCCGCAACTTCGGCATCGAGGCCGTCATGACCGCCGGCTTCCGGTACGCCGGGGAGCCCTGGACCGTCCAGTGCGACGCCGATCTGCAGGTCCCGCCGTCGCAGATCTGGCGGCTGCTCGACGGGGCCGCCGAAGGCCACGACATCGTCTTCGGCCGCCGGATCCGGCGGCGCGACCCCCTCGTACGCAGGCTCGGCTCCGCCGGGATGCACTGGGCCGCGCGGACCGTGTTCCGCATCGAGATGCCCCTGGGCGCCTCGACGTTCCGGCTCGTCAGAACCCCCGTGGCCCGCACGATCACCGGGTTGCGCCTGCCCTGGTTCATGGCCGCCGTGCCGCTGGTGGGGGCGCGGCACGCCGTGGTCGACGTCAGCCACCGCGAACGCGACTCCGGGCGCTCGAAACTGCGGCTGGCCCGGCTGGTGGGGCACTCCTTCGAGTTGTTCTTCGGCTTCTCCTGGAGGCCGCTGAACGTCCTGTACGCGCTGGCGGCGCTGGGCCTGGTGGCGGCGGTGCTGGGGTTCGGGGCCGCCCATCTGCTGGTGTCGGCGCTCACCCTCGCCGCCGTGGCCGTGGTCGGCCGCTACGTGCACCGCCTCGCGCCGCCTCCGCCCGCGTTCTTCGTCCGGGAGTCGAACCTGCCGCTGCTCGCCGGCGACACCCTCACCCAGGGCGCCCCCACGCCGCCCCCGCCGTCGCCGCCGTCCCGCGCCGGGACGCCGTCGCAGCGGGTATGAGCCGTACCGGTCAGGAGTTCACTCATGCGCACCCTTCTCGTCGTCACCCATCCGGAGGCGACGCACCACGTCGAGAAGGTCGTCGGCGGCTGGCACGATTCGCGGCTGACGTGCTGGGGAGCCCCGTCACCTCCTTCGGGAGGTGAAGGGAACGACTTTCAGCGTGCGAGGAGGGCTCGGCGGGACGCAAAGATCAGGTTGTGGGCGTCCGTGCCGTAGACCGCAGATTCCCGCAGCGTCTTCCAGGTGCGGAGGTATGTGGCGATGCTGTCGGCGTCATCGATCCACAGTTCTGCGTGCCACGTTTCGACGGTGACCAGGCGCTCATCGTGTATCCAGAACCCGCCAGTGGGCGGGAGCTTCAGCGGGGCCGCAAACGGGATGATGCCGAGTTGCACGGTGTCTGTGCCTACCAGCCCTGCGAGCCGGTCCAACTGGGCACCGAGCACCGCAGGCGGACAGATCAAAGAGCGCAGCGCCGTCTCACCGATGAGAATCTTGAACCGCTTGCCGGTTACGTAGAGCAATTCTTGCCGCTTGAGGCGTGCGCGCACGGCTTCATCCGTATCGCGCGGAGAACGCTGCAGCTCGGCGTACCGCTGGAAGATCGACCGGGCGTATTCGGGTATCTGCAAGATACCCGGCACGGTGGCGCTCTCGAAGCCATGAACCACACGTGAGCGTTCGTATACGGCGGCGATCGTCTGCTGCACAGGCTTGTGACCTGCTGCGAGTTGACGCCGCCAGGAGCGGATGCGCGACTCGAAGCCCTGCAGCTTGGTCAGGAGTTCCTCATAGACCTCCGGCTGGCCGGTGGCCTCCACCCACATGCGCAGGTCATCAGGCGTGGGAGTTGTCTTGCCGTTCTCCAACCTGCTGATCTTGGATTTGTGCCAGCCATACCGTCCGGCGAGTTGCGTACCGGTGAGCCGGCCCGTGGGGGCCGAGAGGCGAAGTTCGCGCAGGCGCGCACCGAGCGCTTCCCGCGCTTGCTGATAATCCGTGCTCACCGGTACGCACCCTCTTCTACTCCTTCGCGGTGAGCTGTGCCACGAACTCCTCATGCGGGGTGGCGTAGTGCATCGCCGCATCACGCACCATGGAGTATCGCAGCACCACCGCGGGTTCCGTGATCAGTTCGACGTTCACCAGGTCGTCGCCGTCGTCGAAGTTGAGCAGTGCGACGAGTCGGGAATCGAAGATCCAGAAGTCTTCGTTGCCGAGGCGCAACTGCTCGGCATCCTCGCGCCACAGGTTGCGGATGTCTTCACCGAGGGCCGCATTCCGTTCGGCGTTGACCATGAGATAGCGCTGTCCCTGCGTGGGCGGGTCATCGACGACGCGCACTCGTCCAACGGTCTTGCCAGCGGTGGTCTGCGTGCGGATGGTTGTGCAGAACCAGGATTCCATGTCCCACGTGACATGGCCGATCGCCTTGAACTGGGCATAGGTGTCCGCGGCTTCGTCGGAGGCGTAACGGCTGCGGGTCTCCAGCCGCCATGCCGTGTGCTTGAAGTTCTCGAAGAGGCGGTTGAACGCGTCCATGTCGATGATCGTTGCTTCGCGCGTCATGGCCTTGGGCCTCCAGTCCACGAGTACCTCACGCGGTATCACGATCGGCACCTCGCCGTCGGCCAGATGCTGAAGCTGGGCGATGTCCTCGGGGTCCGTGAGCGGGGGGCCGTGCACGATGATCTCGCCTGTATCGAGGTCTTCGTGCAAGGCGGGGCACCCCGTGTCACCACTCCCAGTGCCAATGAAGCGCAGGCGTCGCGCCATGATCAGTTCCTTCCGTCGGGGGACTGATCGCTCAAGCTTTCCCGAAGGCAACGTCTCGTGTGCGAGGTTCCGCTGGGCCTCCCTGTGGAACATCCCGCAACTTTTTCATGCTGATATGCAACTTCGTAGAACTCCAGTGGTAGCTCTGCGCGTGCTTTCCCTACCGTCCTTGCCATGAGCAGTCACGGGCTCAAGTCCCCCAAAAGCGCGCCTGCCCTGGTATCGGGCACGGGCGGTACCACGAGCAGGCCGGCCGACGCTGGCGTGACTCGGCGTCGCCCGGCCGTAAAGATCGTCTCCTCTGACGAAGTGCCGTTCCGGGCGGGTGACCTGCCATGACCACGCTCTGCCTGGGCTGTGGTCACCAGGTCCGCCTCAACAAGGACTGCGAGTGGGAGACCCAGAACGGCGATACCGCGTGCACAGGCGGCGGCCCCCACCGGGTCCAGCAGGTGGTGCCCGACGCAGAGACGATCAGGACGGGAGCACGGTGGTGAGTGGCGGCATCCAGCGTAAGTGGGCCTGGCCTGGCGGCGCCGTGGAAGCGGCCGACGACTTCCAGTGGGTGCTCGACATCTACGCCCCGGACATGCGGTCCTGGCAGCGGCGGATCGAGGTCGATCACTATGGCTGGTGGTGGCTGATGGACGGCCCCCGGCGCCGCGGGCGCGGGCGCAGGACCTGGCGGCCCGCCGACGAAGTGGACGCGTACACCGTGGTCGCGCTGCTGCACACGCTCAACGGCTTCGAGCTGCGCCTGCATCCCGAGGTGCACCGGTGGGCGGCTGGGCAGCGCCTGATCGACAAAGACGTACTGAGGTGGCTCAACACCCGGGCGTACAGCCTGTTCATCCGATACCTACTCATGTGAGCCCATGAAGACCCCCCGCGCTTGATGGCCGGGAGCGGGGCGTGTGGCCCCTTCGGGATGCCGGAGGGGTTCAGCTCCCTCTCCGGCAGCCTCCGGAGGGCGAGGTGGCCCCGCTTCTGAAGGGTGCGGGGCCGCCCCCAACCAAGCGCCGCCCCGGAGGGGTTGCTCCGCGCCGCCTGCCCGCGCCGCCTGCCCGCGCCGCCGGGCGTCGCAGCGGAGGCCGACTCGACCCTCTCCGAGGGCGGCACCCAAACGACACCAAGGAGAACCACGTGGCCGCGTCCGCCTCCACGCCCCGATGCGACGTCCCATGGTGCCGCGCCCCGCACTGGCCCGGCGATCGGCCAGACCACACCGCGCAACTCGCCCTGTGGCGCATCCAAGGCATCGAGATCGGACTGTCCATCGGCCAAGCCCCCGGGTGCGAGCCGGTCGTCCGGCTCACCCGAGGCGACGGCGACGGCCACCGCTGGTTCCGTGACGTCGACCCCGCGGCGGCCACCGACTGGGCTGACGTCCTCGACACGCTGCCGGACCGCATGCGCGAGCTGGTGGCGGCGCTGCGCACCGCCGTCGAGGCGCTCGGCAAGTGAGGCGTGCTGCCCTCGCGCCTACGGCTGCGCGTGGGATGAACGCTCGACCCAATTTTCGATCTTGATCGGGGTGTCGGAAGGTGTCGCGCGAGAGTGGCGGCGGCTGTCGCGACACCCTGTCGCGTGGCGTCGACCAATACCCCCATGCGACACCCCGGGCCCCTGTCGCGACACTCACGCCCCGGTAGGCTCCCCGGCGAGCACGTCGGCGCGGATGATCCGGTAGCACCGCTTCTCGTCGTCCCGCTCGATCACGCCCCCGCCGACGAGGCTCGTCAGTTGGTCGTTCAACCAGCCGCGCCGCCGGCCTCGACGCGGCGGCCTCCATCGCCCGGGCGTTGCGGGCCCGGATCCCCGACGGCGCCGAGGTGGAGCTGTTCACCTCGGACCTGCTGCGCACCCGGCAGACGGCCGAGCAGGTCGCCGACCTGCTCGGCGTGCCACCGGTCCTGGACCCCAGGCTGCGGGAGAAGTCGTACGGGGAGGCGGGCGGACGGCCCCAGGAGTGGCTGGACCGGCGATTCGTCCCGCCGCCCGCGGTCGGGGAGCGGATGGAGCACGACGAGGGCCTGGCGGGCGCCGAGACCAAGGCGGCGCTGGCGCGGCGCGTCTACGCGGCCATGGACGAGATCCTGCGCCGCCCCTGCGAGCACCAGATCATCGTGACGCACGGCGGCTCACTGACCTTCGTCGTGACGTCCTGGATCAGGATGCCGATCGAAGCGGCCGGGTACGCCGGTTTCCGGGTGAAGTCCGGCAGCATCACCACGCTGCACGAGGACGACTTTTACCACAACCGCACGGTCGTCCACCTCGGCGACACCCACCACCTCGCCGCCGGCTGACTCTCCCACCACCACGCTCGCCGCCACCCCTGCCGCCCTCGCCACCGAACCCCCACAGCCCTACGGGC
>NZ_SSXE01000013.1 GCF_021699195.1 Nonomuraea sp. MG754425
TCGCCGTCGTGAGCAACCGGCTCGCCTCGGCCGCCCGTTCGCCCCCGGCCAGCGACAGGGCCCCCGCCAGCCCCTCCAGGGCCAGCGCGACGGCCCGGGGGTCGCCGGTGGACCGCGCCGCCTCGTACCCCTCCCGGTGCCTGGCCAGCGCCGTCTCCGCGGCTCCGCGCTGCTCGGCGGCGAAACCCAGCTCGGCCATGATGAACGCGATCCCGGGCGTCCCCCGCACCTGCCGCAGCCAGCCGAGCGCCGGCCGCAGGTACGCCTCCGCCTCCTCGTACCGGCCGCGCCGCCGGGCGCTCATGGCCAGGCCGAGCAGCGCGTTCTCCTCGGCCGGCAGGTACGACTGCTCGACCGCCAGCGCCCTGGCCCGCTCGTGGTAGTCGTCGGCCCGGTCGTAGTCCCCCGCCAGCAGCGCGATCCGTCCCAGCCCGGCCAGCTTGAACGACACCTCGAACCCCAGCTCCTCCGCCAGCCGCAGCCCCTCCTCCCGCAGCCGGGTGACCTCGGGGTGGTCGCCGCGCATCTCGGCCACCCGGTCCAGCACGTCCATGGCCTCGATCCGGCCCCAGGCGTCGCCCAGTTCCTCGAACAGGGCGAGCGCCCGCTCCCCGTCGCGCCGCATGGCCGCCAGGTCGCCGCGCCCGCCGGCGAGCTTGCCCCGCAGGCACAGGGCCGCCGCGACACCCCAGCGGTCCCCGAGCGCCTCGAACGCCGCCAGCGCCCGGCCGGCCGCCGCCTCGTGCGCCCGCCCGTCGCCGTACGCCCACCGGACGTGGCTCAGCAGCCAGTCGGCCAGCGCCGCGCCCGCCGGGTCGAGCCCGTCCCTGCGCACCGGGGACGCCGGGCGGCCGATCAGCAACTCCACCGCCGCCAGCCACACCGACGCCCTGGCCACCGCCGCATCACCCCCGACATCACCGGTCGGCCCGCCAGACGGCCCGGCAGGCAGAGCGGTAGGCAGAGCGGCAGGCGACGCGGCAGGAAGGGCGGTGGTCAGGGCGTGGTGGGCCTCGCGCAGCCGTCCGCG
Source organism: Nonomuraea sp. MG754425 (assembly GCF_021699195.1). GTDB lineage: Bacteria > Actinomycetota > Actinomycetes > Streptosporangiales > Streptosporangiaceae > Nonomuraea. Next base: position 1,031 of record NZ_SSXE01000013.1, read on the forward strand.
CAGGATCCAGTACCAGCCCAGCGCGTTGACCAGCCGCACCGGCTCCGGCCCCGCCAGGGCGAGGCGCAGGTTGGCGCTTTCGGCGTCGAGCCGGGCCAGCCAGTCGCGCTGCCCCGGCCCGCGCAGGTCCGCGCGCTCGGCCAGCGCGGTGTAGTGGCGGGCGTGCCGCTCCTTGATCAGCTCCCGCTCCCCCGCCTCCGCCAGCCGTTCCTGGCAGTAGGCGGCGACCGACTCCAGCAGCCGGTACCGCGCCCCCACCTCGGATTCCCGGCCGGACCGCACGCCGGGGCCCGCCGTCCGCACCACGAGCGAGCGGTCCACCAGCCGGGCGAGCAGGTCGAGCACGTCCAGGCCCGGTTCGGCGCAGACCGCCTCGGCGGCCTCCAGCGTGCAGCCGCCGGCGTGCGCGGCCAGCCGGCGCAACACCACCCGCTCGCCGGGCGACAGCAGCTCCCAGCTCCAGTCGATCATCGCCCGCAACGTGCGCTGCCGCGCGGGAGCGTCCCGCATGCCGGTGCTGAGCAGCCGGAACCGGTCGTCCAGCCGGTCCGCCAGCTCGCGCACGCCGAGTGCCCGCGCCCGGACGGCGGCCAGCTCCAGAGCCAGCGGGATGCCGTCGAGCCGGCGGCAGACGGTGGCCACCGTCTCGCTCTCCTCGACGCCCGCCCGGACCGTGAACAGCCGTACGGCCTCGGCCTCGGGCAGCGGCGGCACCACCCGTACCGACTCGCCCGTCACCCCGAGCGGCTCCTGGCTGGTGGCCAGCACGCGCAGCCCCGGGGCGGCCCGCAGCAGCCGCGACACCAGCTCGGCCGCCGCGTCCACCAGGTGCTCGCAGTTGTCGAGGACGAGCAGCACGCGCTGCCCCGCCAGCGCCCCGGCCAGCCGGTCCGGCAGCGCGGCGGTGGCGTCGTCGCGCACCCCGAGCACGTCCGCGAGCGCCCCCGCCGGATCGACCGCGCCGGCCAGCTCGACCAGCCACACACCGTCCACCGGGCTGTGGAGCGGCTCGCGCGCGGCGGCCAGGGCGAGCCGCGTCTTGCCGACGCCGCCCGGCCCCGTGAGCGTCACCAGCCGGGAGCCCTCGAACGACTCCCGGACGGCGGCCAGCTCCTCCTCCCGCCCGATCAGCTCGGTCACCGGCGCGGGCAGGTTCGTCCGGGCCGGGGACGGGGCCAGCGCCGGATCCTGGCGCAGGATCGCCTCGTGCAGCGCCGCCGTCGCCGGCGACGGGTCCACGCCCAGCTCCTCCGCCAGCCGCCCGCGCAACTCCTGGTAGACGGCCAGCGCCTCGCCCTGCCGTCCGCCCCGGTACAGCGCCTTCATGTGCGCGGCCACCAGCCGCTCGCGCAGCGGGTGCCCGGCCACCAGCCCGCCCAGCTCCACCGGCTCGCCGAGGGAGAGCCGCAGCTCGGCCTGCTCCTCCAGCGCCGCCAGCCGCAGTTCCTCCAGGCGGGCGGCGGCGTCCCGCGCGAAGGCGAGGTCGGTGAAGCCGTCGTAGGCGGGTCCGCGCCACAACCCGAGCGCCTCCTCCAGCTCGGCCGCCCGCGCGGCGGCGTCCGGGGAGCGCCGGGTGAGGAGCGCGCGGAAGCGGTCGGCGTCGCTCGCGGGGGCCGCCAGCCGGTAGCCGGCGGGTTCGAGCACGACGGAGCCGGGGTCCCCGAGCGCGCGGCGGAGCTGGGAGACGCGGGCCTGGAGGGTGCCGAGCGGGGTGGGCCGCCCGCCCCACAGGTCGTCGATCAGCCGGTCGGCGGGGACGGGCCCGCCGCCGTACGCGAGCAGGCCGGCCAGGAGCGCGCGCACCTTGGGCTCGCCCACCCGTACCGGTGAGCCGTCGTCCGTCCAGGCTCGCAGCGGCCCCAGCACCCCGAATCGCAGCACATCATCACCAACCCGTAGCGGGCCCGAAGCATTTCCGAAGCGGCCTGCCCGAGGGTGAGGGCATGAGCGAAGTGACGGTTGTGGGGCTCGGCCCCATGGGAGCGAAGATGGCCGCGACGTTCCTGGCCGCGGGCCACGAGGTCAAGGTGTGGAACCGGACGGCGAGCAAGGCGGACCCGCTGGTCGCCCAGGGCGCGGCGCGGGCCGGATCGGCCGCTGACGGTGTCCTGCTGGTGGTCAGCCAGATCGGCTACCAGGCGATGTACGACAGCCTCGGGGACGCCCGTCTCGACGGGAAGGTGGTGGTGAACCTCAGCTCGGGCACCCCGAAGGAGCTGCGCGAGGCGGCGGGCTGGGTGGCGCGGCGCGGCGGCACGCTGATCACGGGCGGCATCATGGTGCCGCCGCCCGGCATCGGCGAGCCGGGGGCGTACACGTTCTACAGCGGCCCGAAGGACGTGCTCGACCGGCACCGGGCCACTCTTGAGGCGCTGGGCGAGATCACCTACGTGGGAACCGACGAGGGCCTGGCGATGATGTACTACCAGTCGCAGTTGCTGATGTTCTGGTCCAGCCTGACCGCCCACATGCACGCGGTGGCCCTGCTGGGCACGGCGGGGGTGTCGCCGCGGGAGTTCCTGCCATTCGCCCAGGAGACGTTCACCTCGCTGGGCGGCGACGGGACCCTGGGGTTCGTCAAGAGCAGCACGGAGGACTACGAGGCCGGGGTCTACCCGGGTGAGCTGAACTCCCTGCACATGCAGGCCGTCGGCCTCGGCCACGTCGTGGAGGCGCTGGAGGACGCGGGGCTCGACAGCACGGTGCCGAAGGCGCTGCTGCGGCTGTTCGAGCGCGCCGACGCCGAGGGCCGCGGCGGCGAGGGCCTCGGCACCGTGATCGAGAGTGTCAGGAAGCCCTAGCGGTTGGCGAGGAAGGTGAGCAGGTCCTGCCGGGTGAGCAGCCCGGAGGGCTTGCCGTCCTCCAGCACGACCGCCGCGTCCGCCTTCTCCAGCGCTTCGACCGCACGCGCCACAGTTTCACCACTACCGATCGTGGGTAGCGGCGCGGACATGTGATCAGCGATCGGATCGTCGGAGGAGAGCCGGCCATGATAGAGGGCTTCGAGGAGATCGCGCTCGACGATGGAGCCGACCACCTCGGCCGCCATGACCGGCGGCTCCTCCTTCATCACCGGGAGCTGCGACACCGAGTACTCGCGCATGATCGCGATGGCGGTGCCGACCGACTCGTGCGGGTGGGCGTGCACGAACTCGGGCAGGCCCGGCCCCTTGCGCGCCAGTACGTCGCCGACCAGCCCCTCCTCGGAGGTGGTGGTCAGGAAGCCGTAGTCGGCCATCCAGTCGTCGTTGAAGATCTTCGACAGGTAGCCGCGTCCGCCGTCGGGCAGCAGCACGACCACCATGTCGTCGGGCGCGGCGGTGGCCGCGACCTGCAGCGCCGCCACGACCGCCATGCCGCACGACCCGCCGACCAGCAGCCCCTCCTCGCGGGCCAGGCGGCGCGTCATGGTGAAGGAGTCCTTGTCGGAGACGGCGATGATCTCGTCGCAGATCCGGGTGTCGTACGTGGCCGGCCAGATGTCCTCGCCCACCCCCTCCACGAGGTACGGACGGCCGGACCCACCGGAGTAGACCGACCCCTCCGGATCAGCCCCGATGATCTTGACTCGCCCGCCGGAGACCTCCTTGAGATAGCGGCCGGTGCCGCTGATCGTGCCGCCGGTGCCGATGCCCGCCACGAAGTGCGTGATCCTGCCGTCGGTCTGCTCCCACAGCTCGGGGCCGGTCGAGTAGTAGTGGGAGTCGGGGTTGTTGACGTTGGAGTACTGGTCGGGCTTCCAGGCGTTGGGCACCTCGCGGGCCAGCCGGTCGGAGACCGAGTAGTAGGAGTCGGGGTGCTCGGGCGAGACGGCCGTCGGGCAGACCACGACCTCGGCCCCGTACGCCCGCAGGACGGCGATCTTGTCCTGGGCCACCTTGTCCGGCACCACGAACAGGCACCGATAGCCCTTCTGCTGGGCCACGATGGCCAGCCCCACTCCCGTGTTGCCGGAGGTCGGCTCGACGATCACGCCGCCGGGGCGCAGTTCGCCGGACTTCTCCGCGGCCTCGATCATGCGGACCGCGATGCGGTCCTTGACCGAGCCGCCCGGGTTGAAGTACTCGACCTTGGCCACGACCTGCGGGGAAAGACCCGCGGTGACCCTGTGCAACCGGACGAGCGGAGTGTTCCCCATGAGATCGACGAGGGAATCGTAAACGCGCACCGAGGTGTTCACCTTCTTCACCGAAACTTGGTCACCTTGACAACGGCCGAGTTCCAGTGGGGGTGGCAGTCTCTCGGTCCAAGCAAACGCTACAGCCGAGTGGGACCGAGGAGGGCACGCACGTGGTCTGGGCAGCGGGTATGGCGCGCGCGGCGCGCAGGATCGCGACGGCGGCGGCGCTCGGCGGCGGCGGCCTGACGGCTCTGGGAGCCACGGCGTACGGCCTGCTGATCGCCGAGGGGCTGCTCGCGCGCAAGGCGATCGGCCAGCCGCACGGGCTGGACGGCCCGCAGGCCGACGGCATGTACGGCGCGTACCCGGGCGTGCCGCTCAGAATGGTCATGCTCGGCGACTCGACCTCGGTCGGCCTGGGCGTGACCGGCCCGGCCAGCACCCCGGGCGTGCTGCTGGCCAACGGCCTGGCCGCCGTCGCGGAACGGCCGGTGCGCCTGCTCGTGGCGGGCAAGTCGGGCACGCCCTCGGCGTTCCTGGACGAGCAGGTGGACGTGGCGCTCGCGATGGCCCCCGACCTGGCGGTGATCTTCGTGGGGGCCAACGACATCATCACGCAGACGCCGCCCGCGGTGGCCGTGCGGCATCTGGCCAAGGCCGTGCGGCGGCTGCGGGAGTCGGGGGCCGAGGTGGTCGTGGGCACGTGTCCCGACCTCGGCACCGTACGGCCCATCGCGCAGCCGCTGCGCTGGGTGACGCGGCGGTGGAGCCGCCAGCTCGCGGCGGCGCAGACGGTGGCGGTGGTGGACGCGGGCGGCCGTACGGTGGCGTTCGCCGACGTCCTGGGCCCGGAGTTCGCTACAAATCCGGCAGAAATGTTCGGACCCGATCGTTTCCATCCATCTGACCGAGGTTACGCGCAGGCCGCTTACGCGGTGCTACCGTCGGTGTGCGCTGCGTTGGGGCTGTGGCCTGAGCCGCGCCCCGCACGCGGCGAAGCGCTGCAACCGATCTACCTCGCGGCGGCTACGGCCGCGGAGGAGCCCGGCACCGAGGTCACCGCGACCCGGGTCGACGGGCGGGCGACGGGCCTGCACGGGAAGTGGGCGTCGTTGTTCCGCCGGCGACTCGGCGAGGCAGTCAACGACACCTGACGCCCGCACGCCTTCTGTCGGCTACTCTCCGCCCCGGAGCCGTCACTCCTCGTCCCCCCTTTTGGAGTGAATTGCCCGTGCTCCGGCCTCTCTGGAAAACGTCCATCGCTCTCGCCGGAACCCTCGCCGTCGCCGCCTGCTCCGGCAGCGACGCGGCCACCTCGAAGTTCCCGACCTGGCACAACACCCAGGTCAACGCCGTCAGCCGGATGGCGGTGGCAAGCGGGGTGGTCGCCGTCACCTCCATGAAGCCCGACGGCGCCCTGGAGACGGTCGCCCTCGGCCTGCGCGACGGCAAGCGGCTCTGGGCCTACCCCGCCACGATGGCCGGCCGCCTGCCCGGCATGGGCGTCTCCGCCCCCGCACTGGTGGAGACGTCCCGGGGGCAGGGCGTGGTCGTGGCGCTGGATCCGGGCAGGAAGGGCCGCTGGAACGCCACGCTCATCGCCCGCGACGCCCACTCGGGGGCGCAGAAGTGGGCCCGGCCGATCCACTCGACGTTCGGGCCGCAGCGCTGCGGGCGCTACATCTGCCTGTCGGAGCACACCGCGCTGGCCAAGGCCCGCATGGTGGTGCTCGACCCGGCGACCGGCAGGCAGGTGTGGAAGCTGCCCGGCATCTCGGAGGTCGAGTGGTCGGACGACAGCCGGGTCCTGCTGCTCAGGATGGCCGCCAACCCGATGGTGGAGTCGTACGAGCTCAAGACCGGCAAGCTGCAGTGGCAGCAGCCGATCGAGCAGGCGCTCGGGCCGGGCATCGACCTGTCGGGCGGCTGGGCCTTCGGCGCGGTGGGGGACGACCTGGTGGGCTACGTCGCCCCGTACACGAACCCGCAGACCAAGCGGGTCTCGACCTTCGGCATATTCTCCGTCGGGATCGCCGACGGGACGATCAACTGGATGCGGCCCTCGGTCGTCCGCGTCTATCCCAGCGGTTCGCCGGGCTTCGCGCCGATCGTCCGTCCGGTGGACCAGCGTGGCTCCTACGGCGGGTTCGCCCGGCTCGACCCGGCCAGCGGGCGGGTGGTCGGGCAGATCAGCTCCGCCGACGTGCCCGGCTCCGGCTGGTGGCTGGCCTTCCCCGACCGCATGGACAAGCTGGACTTCCTCAAACACGGCGCCAAGGGCACGGCCTTCGACGTCGCCTCGGGCGAGCCGGTGCCGGTGGAGGAGGAGCGCGGCTGGTCCTTCTGCGTCACCGACCCCAAGCCGCTGCCGCTGAAGGGCCAGGCCCCGGGCTTCTACCCGACGGCCGCGCTCTGCGAGTTCGACCTCGGCACCGGTAGGCGGGTCTCCTCCCCCATGTCTCCCCCGAGGTGGTTCACCGGCGGCCAGGACGGCTGGCGGCTCTGGCGCGACGAGAAGGGCACCCTGCACGCCGTGAACGACCACACGGCCGCCGCCCCGGGCATGTACGGATGACCGGCACACCTTGAGCCCCCCTCTGAGGACCCCCGCCGGAGCGGCGGGGCAAGGGCGGCGGAGGCGCGCGCGGCGCCTCCGCCGCCCGGCGAGCCTTGCGCGAAGAACTGGAATATAGTTCTACTATTAGCGCCGACAAAGGAGGGGCCATGCCCGAGGCAGTCATCGTCGCAACCGCGCGATCCCCGATCGGACGAGCTTTCAAGGGGTCGCTCAAGGACATCCGGCCCGACGACCTGACCGTGCAGATGATCCAGGCGGCCCTGGCCAAGGTGCCCCAGCTCGACCCGGCCTCGATCGAGGACATCATGCTGGGCTGCGGCCTGCCCGGCGGCGAGCAGGGCTTCAACATGGCCCGCGTCGTGGCGGTCATGCTCGGGCTCGACAACGTGCCCGGCACCACCGTGACCCGTTACTGCTCGTCCTCGCTCCAGACGACCAGGATGGCCTTCCACGCCATCAAGGCCGGCGAGGGCGATGTGTTCGTCTCCGCCGGCGTCGAGACCGTCTCACGCTTCGCCAAGGGCAACTCCGACTCGCTGCCCGACACGCACAACCCGCTCTTCCAGGACGCCCGCACCCGCAGCAAGGCGTACGCCGAGGGCGGCAAGGTCTGGCACGACCCCCGCGCCGACGACCAGGTCCCCGACGTCTACGTCGCCATGGGGCAGACGGCCGAGAACCTGGCCCAGCTCAAGGGCGTCTCCCGCAAGGAGCAGGACGAGTTCGGCGTACGCTCCCAGAACCTGGCCGAGAAGGCGCTGGCCGACGGCTTCTGGCAGAAGGACATCACCCCGGCGACCCTGCCCGACGGCACCGTGGTCGCCAAGGACGACGGCCCGCGCGCCGGCACGACGTACGAGAAGGTCTCCACGCTGGCCCCGGTCTTCCGCCCGGACGGCACGGTCACGGCGGGCAACTGCTGCCCGCTGAACGACGGCGCGGCGGCGGTCGTCGTGATGAGCGACGTCAAGGCCGCCGAACTGGGCATCACGCCGCTGGCCAGGATCGTCTCCACCGGCGTCTCCGGCCTGTCGCCCGAGATCATGGGCCTCGGGCCGGTCGAGGCGTCGAAGCAGGCGCTGGCCAGGGCCGGGATGGCGATCGACGACATCGACCTGGTGGAGATCAACGAGGCGTTCGCGGCCCAGGTGATCCCCTCCTACCAGGAGCTGGGCATCGACCTCGACCGGCTCAACGTCAACGGCGGCGCGATCGCGATCGGGCACCCGTTCGGGATGACCGGGGCCCGGATCACCTCGACGCTGATCAACAGCCTCCAGCACCACGACAGGAGCATCGGCCTCGAGACGATGTGCGTGGGCGGCGGCCAGGGCATGGCGATGGTCGTCGAGCGCCTGAGCTGAGCGTCCGGCGAGCCGCGGCCGGAGTCGTGGCCGCGGCTCGCCCTCCCCCGCTATCCGTGGCGGGTCGGCCCCACCCGCGTGGGGGTGATGAGCATGACGAGGCGGCGCTCACGGGTCATGGCGGCCCGGTAGTCGTCCCAGTCGGGATGCTCACCCGAGATGTCGCGGTAGTACGAGATCAGCGGTTCCATCGCCTCGGGCAGGGAGACCAGCTCCGCCGTGCCGTCGATCTGGATCCACTCCCCGAAGAAGCGGTCGGTGAAGACGCACAGCGACACCTCGGGGTCGCGGCGCGCGTTGAGTGCCTTGACCGCCGTCTCCCTGGTGCTGATGACCACCCGGCCGTCCTGGACTCCCGCCGTGACCGGTGACATCTGCGGGCGCCCGTCGCGATGCCGGGTCAGCAGGACGGCGTGGTGGTTGCCGCGGAGAAAGGCGAGTGCCTTGTCGAGATCCATGACCCCATGATGGCGCGCCCGTGCTTGTGGCACGGGCGCGGGGATGGCTGGGCCTAGATGAAGCCCATACGGTTACGGCGGTGCCGCTCGTGCTCGTGGACGATGGCGGCGGCGTAGCCGTGGGTCAGCCCGTGCTCGTCGGCGAGCCAGTTGGCCCGCTCGTCACACCGTAGGAAAGCCGGGCCGTTGTCGATGGCTTGAAACCACTCGGGGAGTTCGCGTCCCGTGATCGTCGGGACTCTTGCGATGAGCTTCGTCTGCGTCTCCGGTGAGTGGTTCAAGGACATGGGCACCTCCGCGGATTGGGGTCCTTTGCTTGACACTGCAACACTGACGTGCGAATGGCAAGCCCCAAGCCCGGCTTCGTCCCGTGACGGTAGGTAGATTTTCGGTCGCACAACGAGAGGGCCCCGCCCGAACGGCGGAGCCCTCCCGGATGTCGCGGAGCTGAACGGCTAGTCGCTACTGGTGAAATAGCTGACGAACCGCAGCACCTCCAGGTAGATCCACACCAGGCTCAGCGTCAGGCCGAAGGCGCACTGCCAGGCGAACTTCTCCGGGGCGCCCTGCTTGACGCCCTGCTCGATCGAGTCGAAGTCGAGCAGCAGGAAGAAGCAGCCGAGCAGGATCATCGCGACGCTGAAGATCCAGCCGAGCGGGCTGTCGGTACGCAGGCCCAGCCCGCCGTCGTTGAACATCCCGACGATCAGGTTGACCAGCATCAGCCCGACCGCCGCGATGCCGGCGGCGACCACGAACTTCACCAGCTTGGGTGTCACGCGGACGATGCGCAGGGAGTAGACGGTCAGCACCGCGCCGAACGCGAAGGCGGTGCCGAGTACCGCCTGCAGCACGACGCCGCTGACCATGCCCTCGAAAACGGAGCTGATCTTGCCCAGGAACACGCCCTCGGCGACCGCGTACGCCAGGATGAGCGCCGGGTTGGTGCTCATCGTGAACGAGGCGATCAGCCCGAGGATCAGCGCGATGACGGCCGCGCCGATCGCCACCATGGGCGGGACGTTGAAATACCAGGCCGCGGCGGCGGCCACGACGAGCGCCCCGAGGGTCAAGAACCCTCGGACCACGACGTCGTCGAGCGTCATGGTCCGGTACGCCGGTTGGGACGGTGGTGCGTACGACGGCGAGTCGTACATGTGCTGGAGCTGGTCGGGGGACGGGGTGGGACCGGCCCAGCCCGTCGCGGACTGCTGCCGCGACCTGCTGAAAACGGGGTTCTTGCTCTCCATCGCTGCCTCCTGTGTCGCCGAGCCTACGGGGCCTGGCGGCACCTTGGTCAACTGACGCTCAGATCGATGTTCATTCGGGACTTCGGCTGGGATCACAACGAACGTGCACGCGACGGAGTTCCCAGGTCGCCCGGCATCGGGGAAATCTTCCCACGGACGGCCCCGGCGGGCCGACGTCCGGCCCGCACGACCCGGCCGGCCGCTATGCACGTTTCCCCGTCCGCGAAAACCCGGTGGTAAAGCGTAGTCAACCATTCACGGAAAGAAACTCCGGCAAAGCCGGGACAGGGCAGAAAACCGGCAGGTTGTCAATATCCGTACGAGGACGAAAAGTTTTCGAGCCGGCAAACGGAGATGCCGCGCGCACGCCCAGCGATGGTGAGCTTACTCTCCCGGTCCGCACGCCTCCCGACCGGTACGGCGCCGGGCATCCACCACCAGTGATCGCCTGGTGACAGGACAACTCCATAACGACTCGATATCGAAAGACGCGCACCTGAGGGGACCCAGTACCGCAGTCCCGATAAAAGTCCAGGTCAGCGACCTAAAGCGCCAATAAGTTGGCAAGTGCCCCCGGCGGGATTCGAACCCGCACGTCAACCCTTTTAAGGGGTTTGCCTCTGCCATTGGGCTACGGGGGCGCCGTAATCATACGAAACAGACCATGCTTCCGAGGAGCACAACTTCGCATCAGGCGTCACAAGTGTGAAGTCTGCGGTGAAGTGATAGCGCTCCCGGGACTCTGTCCAAGAAGAGTAGACCGTCCAGATGGTCCAGTTGGTGCTGAATGCACCGAGCTTCGATCGCATCCGCTTCGATGGTGACCGCCTCGCCGGTGCCTGGCAAATGCCCATGTACGGTGATACGCGTCGCCCGGCGCACATCAGCCACGAGCCCCGGGACGGACGCGCACCCCTCCCGCCCCTCGTCCCAATGGGACGCCCTGGCGAGCCGTGGATTGGCCACGACGAGCTCTCCGGCCCACGATCGGCTCCGGGGATGACGCCGGGCGTCAAAGGCGATCAGCCGCCAGCTCAGGCCGATCTGGGGAGCGGCCAGCCCGGCTGTGACGGGCACGCGGCGCAGGGTGGCGAGCAGATCGGCCGCGGCGGTCACGACCTCGGGGGCGGCCGGGTCCACCGGGGCGGCCACGGCCGACAGGAGGGGGTGCGGGGCGCGGAGCAGCTCGCGGGCCGTACCCCCCGGCCCCGTCAAAGCAGGTCCGGTTCGACAGGCCGGAAGGTGATGTCGGAGTCGAGCCCGGCGCCGACGGCCGCCAGCCTGCGCATGAGCGCCGCCACGTCCACCTGCTTCGGCAGCTCGACGTCGGCGATCAGCACGTAGAGCCGGCCGGTGAGCCGGGTGCTCATGCCGGTGATGTTGCCGCCGTCCGCGGCGAGCACCGCGCTGACGGCGGAGATGATGCCCGGCCGGTCCGGGCCGTGCACGGTCAGCACGTATCCGAGCCCACCACCCTCCTCGCAGAAATGCCTGCTGGCCTTGATCGCCGAAGCGGTGACCACGAGATCGGGCATCCGGAGCCGTTGCGTCAGCTCGGCGGAGTCCAGCTCGCCGGACACGAGCAGCATCATCGCGATGTGGCCGCCGAGCAACGTCATGGTCGAGTCCTGGATGTTCGCCCCGCAGTCGGCGAGCGAACCGGTGACCGCGGCGATCACGCCGGGCCGGTCGACGCCGAGCACGGTCACCGCTGATAGACCCACCCGTGGTACCCCTTCCGCTTGCGACCAGAGGCGCCGAGAGCGCCCCGGCGAAGGTTCGCCGGGGCGCCGCCGTCCCTGGGCTAGCGGCGAGTCGTCGCCACCGCGGCCCTGAAGCCCTCGCGTGGGTGCTCCATCTCACCCAGCGAGATCGTCTCGCGCTTGAAGAACAGGGCCAGGGTCCAATCGACGACGACACGGACCTTGCGGTTCAGCGTCGGCACCCGCGACAGATGGTAGGTCCGGTGCATGAACCACGCAGGGAATCCGCGAAGCTTGACGCCATAGACATTGGCCACGCCCTGATGCAGGCCCAGTCCGGCCACCGATCCGACATACTTGTGGCGGTATTCGACCAGTTCCTCACCCCGCAGGTAGCGGACGATGTTGTCGGCCAGCACCTTGGCCTGGCGGACGGCGTGCTGGGCGTTGGGGGCGCAGTACTGACCGGGGTTGGTCACGTCCGGCACCCCGGCGGCGTCGCCGGCCGTGAAGGCGCCGGGCGCGCCCGCCACGGTGAGCAGCGCGGTGGCCTTGACCCGGCCGCGCTCGTCGAGCGGCAGGTCGCTGTCGTTCACCACGGGGCTGGGCTTGACGCCGGCGGTCCACACGAGCGTGTCGGCGTCGAACTCGTCGCCGTCCGACAGCACCACGTGGCCGTCCTCGCAGGACTCCAGGCGGGTGTCGAGCTTGACGTCGATGCCGCGCTCGCGGAGCTGCTCCAGCGTCCACTTGCCCATCTCGGGGCCGACCTCGGGCAGCACCCGGTTCGTGGCCTCGACGAGGACCCAGCGGATGTCCGACGGCTGGATGTTGCGGTAGTAGCGCGTGGAGTCCTTGGCCATGTCCTCCAGCTCGGCGAGCGCCTCGACGCCCGCGAAGCCGGCCCCGACCACGACGAACGTCAGCGCCCTGCGCCGCGCTTCGACGTCTTCCGTCGACTCGGCCACGTCGAGCAGGTGCAGCACGCGGTTGCGCAGCGCGATGGCCTCGCCGACGGTCTTGAACCCGATGCCGATGTCGGTCAGCCCGGGAATGGGCAGCGTGCGCGAGATCGAGCCCGCGGCCATGACGATCACGTCGTAGGCCACCTCGCGCGGCTCACCCGCCGCCGGCTGGAAGACGACCCTGCGGCCGGCGTGGTCGACCTTGGTCACCGTGCCGTTGAGTATGCGCACCTTGCGCAGGATCCGCCGCAGCGGGGCCACCATGTGGCGCGGCGAGAGGTTGCCCGCCGCCGCCTCCGGCAGGAACGGCTGGTAGGTCATGTAGGACTGGGGGTCGATGATCGTGATGCTGACCTGCCCGTCGCGCAGCTCGCGGCGGAGCCCGCGCTGCAGCCGCAGCGCCGTGTACAGCCCGACGTACCCACCACCGACGATCACAATGTGCTTGTTCATCTTGCGGCCCCATCCCTTTGGAACGCTTGTGAAACTATTCACAAGACTACGCCAGTGCCTCCCTGCGAATCCAATCCGTGGGTGGTGGGACGCGTCACACAGCCAGTGACCTGGCCCTGGAGAAGATGTCGTCCAGCATTTGGGCGGTGACACGGCCGGTGAAGGTGTTCTGCTGGCTGGGGTGGTAGCAGCCGACGAGCGTGACAGGACGCTCACCGTGTGTCACCTCCGCCTCGGCCCCGTGGCCGAACGGCGGGCGGCTGCGCGGCAGGGTGTAGCCGGCCTCCCTGAGCGCGGGCCACATGGCCTGCCAGGCGTAGCCGCCGAGGGCCACGATCACCCGCGCGTACGGCGCGACCAGTTCCATCTCCCGCGCCATCCAGGGGAAGCAGGCGGCCTTCTCCGACGGCAGCGGCTTGTTCGCGGGCGGCGCGCAGCGCACCGACGCCAGCACGCGCGTGCCAATCAGCCGCTGCCCGTCGCCCGCGTGCGTGCTGGTCTCCTGCGTGGCCAGGCCGCAGCGGTGCAGCGCGGCGAACAGCCAGTCGCCGCTGCGGTCGCCGGTGAAGATGCGCCCGGTCCGGTTGCCGCCGTGGGCGGCCGGGGCCAGCCCGACCAGCAGGATCCGCGGCTGCTCGGCCCCCCAGCCGGGGACCGGACGGCCCCAGTACGTCTCGTCCGCGAACGCGCGCCGCTTCACCCGCGCCACCTCCTCGCGCCACTCCACCAGACGCGGGCACGCGCGGCAGACCGACTGCCGGGCCGTGAGCTCCGCGAGGTCGCCGGAGCCGGCGGCCAGGCGGCGCACGTCGGCCGGGTCCGCGGCGACCGGGGTGCCGGCGTTCGCGGGGTCGTCGGGCCAGCCGGTGCCAGGAGGTACGAAGCTCATGACAACGATGGTGCCCGATCACCACCCGTGCCCGGGCGCGTCCTCCTCAGGACAACGGAAAACCGGGTGGCCCCGAAAGGAGCCACCCGGTTCGACCGGTGAAACGTCGTGCCGCCCAGGTTCCTTACGGAGCCGGGGTGCAGGCGTAGGACACGGTCTCGGTGTCGCTGCCGCCGGGGCCGGAGACCGAGAGGGTCACGTTGCCGCTCTTGGCCTCGCCGTTGATCGGCGTCGAGGAGAAGCCGTTGACGGGCTGGGAGCCGCCGTTGGCGCCGACCTCGACCTCACCGCTGCTCAGCACGGCGCCGTTCAGCGCCCAGCTGTAGCGGATCTTGCCCGCGACGTTCGAGGTGACCGAGCCCGTCGCGGTGACCGTGCAGTCGCTGCTGGTCGTCACCGAGGCGGACGCCGAGATCTTGCCGTCACGCGCGTCGGGGGACTTGTGGTCGCCGCGGTGGTCGCCGCCCCTGTTCTCGTCCTTGCACCAGACCTTGTAGTAGGCGCGGTTGGAGGACGTGGCGTCGGGGCTGAGGACCTGAAGCTGCGCCCAGCCGCGCTGGCTGTGACGCGGGGCGATGCCGAAGCCGACCTTGCGGGCGTCGCGGACCTTGATCTTGCCGTAGTCGACCACTTCGCCGTTGAGGACCCAGCGGTAACGCACCCACGACGGGCGGTTGGTCTTGATCAGGCCGACGAAGTCGATCTTGTCACTACGGGTGTCGCAGCTTCCGGCGTACGAGCTCGGGCTGGCCCAGGCGCTGGCCGAGACCGAGACGTCGAGGTGCGTACGGACGTTGTCCTGCGGCTTCTCACAGGAGACGGAGAAGTAGCCCTTCTTCGAGGTGACCTTCTTGGGACCGAGGACCTGGACGGCCTCCCAGCCCTTGACGTCTTCCTTGAAGGTGATGGACTGCTTGACCGTCACCGTCTTGGTGCCCTTGCCCTTGAGCTTGATCACGCTGACCTTGCTCTTGGACCCGTCACCGTGGAGCCAGCGGTAGGCCAGCTCCGTCTTGCCCTTGACGGGCACCTTGATCTGCGCCGCGAAGTTGACCTTGGACGGGCACGAACCCTGGTAGTCACCCGGCGTGGCCTTCGGCGCGGAGACCGAGACCTTGGGCGCGGCCTTGGCCGAGGTGGCCGCCTGAGCGGGACTGGACATCAGGCCCGCGGACAGAGCGGCCAGCACCGCGGCCGACGCGCCGAACGCGGCGGCTTTACGTGCTAACCCAACAGACATCATGTGAGAGTGCTCCATTCCGTGAGGGAAGAGACGCGCTCGGGAACGGTCGCCACGCCGTCGCCTTCCGCGCACAGCGATATGGCAAAGCCCCCGTAATGCCCCTTTACTCAATCACAGTACTGAATGCACGCTCAACACGCGCCACCAACCTGAAATGTCCTGATTTCTTCAGCTATCCGGCGAGGCTCCAGGCGATTCCATCGAGGATGTCGTGTTCACTCACCACGACCTGCGAAAACGCGAAACGGCGAACGATGCGGTCGAGAATAAGCGCGCCCGCGCCAATGACGTCCACCCGTCCCGGATGCATCACCGCAACCTCGGCCCGCTCACCATGGGTCATCGCCAGCAGCCGCCGCGTCACGTCGTGGACCTGCTCGGCCGAAATCCGCGCGTGATGAATCCGTTCGGGATCGTACTCCGGCAGGTCGAGCGCGATGCCCGCGACCGTCGTCACCGAGCCCGCGAGACCCACGAGCGTGTGCGCCTCGCGTACGGGGACCTCGGCCTCGACCCGGTCGAGCGCGGCCTCGATGTCGGCCACCACGGCCTCCAGGGCCGGCGCGGACGGCGGATCGCCCGCCGCGTCGCGCAGGTGCCGCTCGGTCAGGCGGACACAGCCGATGTCCACCGACAGCGCCGCCCGCGCGTGCTCGACGCCGACCACGAACTCCGTGGAGCCGCCGCCGATGTCCACCACCAGGTACGGGGGCAGCGGGCCCTGCGGCACCCCGGTCTCGGGCGACAGCCGCACCAGCCCCCTGGTCGCGCCCGTGAACGACAGCTCCGCCTCCTCCGAGCCCGACACCACCTCGGGCTCCACCCCGAAGATCTCGCGGACCCCGTCCACGAACTCGTGCCGGTTAACCGCGTCGCGCGTCGCGCTCGTCGCCACCACGCGGGTGGCCTCGGCGCCGTGCCGTCCGATCAGGTCCTGGTAGGAGCGCATCGCCTGGAACGTGCGGGCCAGCGCGTCGGGCGCCAGCCGGCCCGTGCGGTCCACGCCCTGCCCCAGGCGGACGATCTCCATCCGCCGCTCGACCTCCGTCAGCTCGCCGTCGCCGACGTCGGCGACGAGCAGGCGCACGGAGTTGGTGCCGCAGTCGATGGCCGCTACACGCATGGTCCGTCACTCCACCAGTCGGGGAGGGCGTCCAGCGCCTCCCTGCCGAACGGGTTCGTCCCGGGGGCCGCCAGCTCGTGCGCCACGAGCGCGTGCAGGCACTTGACCCGCTCCGGCATGCCGCCCGTGCTCTGCATGTCACGCGGGAGCGGCTCCAGGCCCGCGTCCGCGGCCGCCTCGTCGCGCCTGGCCACGTAGTCGTCGTGGGCGGCCCGGTAGGCCGCCGCCAGCTCGGGCTCGGTGGCCAGCCTGGCCTGCATCTCCCGCATCAGGCCCGAGCCCTCCAGCGTGCCGATCGCCGAGGCCGCCTTGGGGCAGGTCAGGTAGTACAGGGTCGGGAACGGCGAGCCGTCGGGCAGCCTGGGCGCGGTCTCGACCACGTCGGGGTTGCCGCACGGGCAGCGGTGCGCCACCCCGCGCAGCCCTCTGGGCGGCCGGCCGAGCTGCTTCTCGACGACCTCGGCGTCCTTGCTGTCCAACACGTTCCTTCCACATCGGGGGATCCGGGGCCTGTCACGGGCCGGTCACGGCCCGGCGCCCCGTGCCCTTGTCGGCGGCCTCCACCGACTCCCAGAGCGTCTCGTACCACGGCGGCACCGCCGCCTGCTGCTTCACGGCCGACTGCGGCGCGCCCCGGTCGGGCTCCATCACCACGAAGCACTTCTCACCGGGGCCGCAGTAGTGCAGCCGTTCCTTGGCCGTCTTCTTGATCCAGTTGGGGTCGTCGCTCTGCCGGTCGCGCGCCAGCAGCGCCTGCTTCTCCGCCTCGACCCTGGCCTTCTCCGCGCGCAGCTCAGAGATGCTGCGGCGGAGGCTGATGTACTCGCGCACAGGGTAGGCCAGGCTCATCGCGATCGCGCACACCACGATGGCCAGGATGGCGGCCCGCCCGGTGAGCTGCGGCCTTTTCGCCAATTGCTGCACACCCCCTCAAGTACGGCTCGCGACCGGAACAACGGGGTGCCGCGAGCCGTACTCGAAACTAGCGCCGAAAACGCGGGAAAGCCGCGCGACCCGCGTAGCGCGCCGCGTCGTCGAGGAGCTCCTCGATGCGCAGGAGCTGGTTGTACTTGGCCACGCGGTCGGAACGGGCCGGCGCGCCGGTCTTGATCTGACCGCAGTTGACCGCCACCGCCAGGTCGGCGATCGTGGTGTCCTCGGTCTCGCCGGAGCGGTGGCTCATCATGCACCGGTAGCCGCTGCGGTGGGCCAGGTCGACGGCGTCGAGCGTCTCCGACAGCGTGCCGATCTGGTTGACCTTGACCAGCAGGGCGTTGGCCGCGCCCTCGTCGATGCCGCGGCCGAGCCGCTCGGGGTTGGTCACGAACAGGTCGTCGCCGACGAGCTGCACCTTGTCGCCCAGGGCGGCGGTGATGGCCTTCCAGCCCTCCCAGTCCTCCTCGTCGAGCGGGTCCTCGATGGAGACCAGCGGGTAGTTGGCGACCAGGTCCTCGTAGAACGCGATCAGCTCCTGCGCCGGAACGCCCTTCCCGTCGATCGTGTAGACGCCGTCCTTGTGGAACTCGGAGGCCGCCACGTCGAGCGCCAGCGCCACGTCCTCGCCCGGCACGTAGCCGGCCCGCTCGATGGCGACCAGGATCAGGTCGAGCGCGTCGCGGTTGGACGGCAGGTTGGGCGCGAAGCCGCCCTCGTCGCCCAGGCCCGTGGCGTAGCCCTTCTCCTTGAGCACGCCCTTGAGCGCGTGGTAGACCTCGGTGCCCATGCGCACGGCCTCGCGGAACGTCTCCGCCCCGATCGGCGCGATCATGAACTCCTGGATGTCGACGTTGGTGTCGGCGTGGGCGCCGCCGTTGAGGATGTTCATCATCGGCACGGGCAGCAGGTGCGCGTTGGGGCCGCCCAGGTAGCGGAACAGCGGCAGGTCGGCGCTGTCGGCGGCGGCCTTGGCCACGGCGAGCGAGACGCCCAGGATCGCGTTGGCCCCGAGCTTGCCCTTGTTCGGCGTGCGGTCGAGGTCGATCATGATCTGGTCGATGATGCGCTGGTCCTCGGCCTCGACCCCGCTGATCTCCTCGAAGATCTCGTCGGTCACCGCGAGGACGGCCTTCTCCACGCCCTTGCCGCCGTAGCGCTTGCCGCCGTCACGCAGCTCGACCGCCTCGAACTGGCCGGTGGACGCCCCGCTCGGCACGGCCGCCCGGCCGGTGCTGCCGTCGTCGAGGACGACCTCGACCTCCACCGTGGGGTTGCCCCTGGAGTCGAGGATCTCGCGAGCGTAAACGACCTCGATGGTAGCCACGGGATGCGCTCCTAATTCGAATGGCAATATGCCATCAGAGCCTATCGGTACGGCCACGCGCCGAGTCGGCCGCTCCGCCCGCCCGGGGGCGGTTCGAGCGCCCCTAGCCGGCGGACGACTCCCATGTGCGCACGCGCTCCCGGTACGACCGCGCCGCGCCCCTCAGCTCCGCCTCGGCGTCGAGCCCGGCCTCGGCGGCCCGGCGCACCAGGTCGAACAGCTCTCGCGCGACCCCCTGCCCGACCGCGGCCGACAGCGACTCGGGCGCCCCGGCCCGCTCGGCCCGGCGCAGGAGCTGCGCGGCCAGCGACAGCGCGGGCTGCCCCATGGGCACGCCCTCGAGCACCGACTCCCGGCCCTTGGCCGCCCGCTCGGCGGCCTTGATCGCGTCCCAGTTGTCGGCGACCTCGTCGGCGCTCTCGGCCCGTACCGACCCGAACACGTGCGGGTGGCGGCGGACCAGCTTCTCCACGATCCCGGCCGAGACGTCGTCGATGTCGAAGCCCTCGGCCACCCGCGCGTGGAAGACCACCTGCAGCAGCAGGTCGCCCAGCTCCTCCCGGAGCGCCGGGTAGTCGCCCTGCTCGATCGTCTCGAGCACCTCGTAGGTCTCTTCCAGCAAGTACGGCGCCAACGTCTCGTGCGTCTGCCTGCGGTCCCACGGGCACTCGGCGCGCAGCCGGTCCATGACCGCCACCAGGTCGAGCACCCCCGCCCCCGGCAGGTCGTACGAGCCCGGCACGACCTCGATGAGCGGCGGCTCGTCGAGCGCGACGGCGGCGTGCCCGACGGCGCGCATGAAGTCCTCGCCGTCCTGCTCCGACAGCCACACCACGGTCTCGCCCACCGCGCGCACGGCCAGCGCGCGCGGATCGGGCTCGACCACCTCCACCTCGATGCCGGCCTCGGCCAGGTAGGGAAGCAGCGGATGGGCGCCGGAGCCGGTCAGCACCGGCCCCGAGCGCAGGGCCTGCCAGGCGTGGTGGCCGAGCAGGCCCGGCGCCACCCTGGGCGAGGTGGTGACGACGATCAGCGCCACGATCAGCCCTCGGTCGGCTGCGGCGCCTGCTGCTGGGTGAGCTTGCCGAACCTGCCGGTGTCGACGAACAGCGCCGGGTTCTCCTGGGAGCGCTGGGCGTTGAGCGCGCCGAAACGCGGGTTGTAGATCGGCTTGATGGAGCTGAACTCCTCGATCAGCCGCTGCTGACCGGCCTGCCCGCCGAACTGCGTCTGGAGCTTGGTCAGGCCCACCATGGCGTGCGCGTACTCGCGGGCGTCGGCCGGCGCGACGCCGTTGGCCAGCAGGTTGATCTCGGGCGACTCGAACTGGCCCGGGTCCTTGAGCGCGGTGTCGACCTCGGTCTCGCTCACCTGCACCTTGTGACGGGCCAGGAGCTGGTTCGTCACGCTCACGTTGACCAGACGCTGCAGCACGGCCTGGATAGCCGGCACGCCGAGCGCCGACTCGTCCAGCTTGGCCTGCTTCAGCGCGGCCAGGTAACCCTTCGTGTCCGCGTTGAGCTCACTCATGGAGATGCGCTCGTTCCCGACCACGGCCGCGGCGCCGGCCTGCATGGGCGAGGAGCAGGCGGTCAGTGCCACAACCGCCGCAGCGGCGGCCGCAGCCACTCGTATCGACTTCACGTACGTCCCTTTCCGACCAGAAACCGCCGCTAGCTTACCCGTGCCGGCTCGAGGAACATCGCCTCGACCAGGTCACCGCACCATTTGAGCAGGTCGAGATCGCGCAACGGCTGCCCGCCCAGCGGCTTGGTCTTGGGAACCGGCACCAGCAGCGTCTCGGCCGCCTGCTTGTATATCGCCTTCTTGTACAGCCGGTCGAGACGCACCTGCTGCGACTCCCTGAGCCGGGCCGGGCCGAACTTGATGTTCTGGCCCTGCAGCGTGACGTCGGTGAGCCCGGCCGCGCGGGCCCTGATCCGGAACCTGGCGACCGCGAACAGGTTCTCGACCTCCGCCGGAGGCCTGCCGTAACGGTCGGTCAGCTCGTCGCGCACCTCGTCGATGTCGATCTCGGCGGCGATGCCCGCGATCCGCTTGTACGCCTCCAGCCGCAGCCGCTCGGAGGTCACGTAGTCGTGCGGGATGTGGGCGTTGATCGGCAGCTCGACCTTGACGTCCGGCTGCTCCTCCTGCGCCTCCCCGCCCGACAGTTTGGCCTTCTGCTCCTGCACGGCCTCGGCCATGAGCCGGACGTACAGGTCGAAGCCGACGCCCGCGATGAACCCCGACTGCTCGGCGCCCAGCACATTGCCCGCGCCGCGGATCTCCAGGTCCTTCATCGCGACGTACATGCCCGCGCCCATCTCGGTGTGCTGCGAGATCGTCGCGAGCCGCTCGTGCGCGGTCTCGGTCAGCGGCTTCTCCGGCGGATACAGGAAGTACGCGTAACCGCGCTCCCTGCCTCGCCCGACGCGCCCGCGGAGCTGGTGCAACTGCGACAGGCCGTAGTTGTCGGCCCGGTCGACGATCAGCGTGTTGGCGTTGGGCACGTCGAGGCCCGACTCGACGATCGTGGTGGAGACGAGCAGGTCGTACTCCCGCTCCCAGAAGCCCACCATGATCTTCTCGAGCTGGTGCTCGTTCATCTGCC
The DNA here is from genome assembly GCF_021699195.1 of Nonomuraea sp. MG754425. Lineage (GTDB taxonomy): Bacteria > Actinomycetota > Actinomycetes > Streptosporangiales > Streptosporangiaceae > Nonomuraea. The sequence continues at coordinate 22,051 of NZ_SSXE01000013.1, forward strand.
CGTGCGCCACCGCGACGCGGGCCTCGGGCACCAGCTCACGCAGCCGCGCGGCGACCTTGTTGATCGAGGCCACCCGGTTGTGCACGAAGAAGATCTGCCCGTCGCGCATCAGCTCGCGCCGGATCGCCGCCCCGATCTGCTTCTCCTCGTACGGCCCCACGAACGTGAGGATCGGGTGCCGCTCCTCCGGCGGGGTGAGGATCGTGGACATCTCGCGGATGCCGGTCAGCCCCATCTCCAGGGTGCGCGGGATCGGCGTGGCCGACATGGCCAGCACGTCCACCTGCGTGCGCAGGTGCTTCATGGCCTCCTTGTGCTCGACGCCGAAGCGCTGCTCCTCGTCGATGATGATCAGCCCCAGGTCCTTGAACCTGACCTCGGGGCTGAGCAGCCGGTGGGTGCCGATCACGACGTCCACCGCGCCCGAGCGCAGCCCCTCGATCGTGCCCTTGACCTCGCCGTCGGTCTGGAAGCGGGAGATCGGCTTGATCGAGATCGGGAAGCTGGAGAAGCGCTCGGCGAAGGTGGACATGTGCTGCTGCACCAGCAGCGTCGTCGGCACCAGCACCGCGACCTGCTTGCCGTCCTGGACGGCCTTGAACGCCGCCCGCACCGCGATCTCGGTCTTGCCGTAGCCGACGTCGCCGCAGATCAGCCGGTCCATCGGGACGCCGCGCTCCATGTCGCGCTTGACCTCGTCGATGGCCTCGAGCTGGTCGCCGGTCTCGGCGTACGGGAAGGCGTCCTCCATCTCCCGCTGCCACGGCGTGTCGGTCCCGAAGGCGTGCCCCGGCGAGGCCATGCGGGCGGAGTAGAGCCTGATCAGCTCGCCGGCGATCTCCTTGACCGCCTTCTTCGCCCTGGACTTGGCCTTGGCCCAGTCGGCGCCGCCCATGCGGTTGAGGGTGGGCGCCTCGCCGCCGACGTAGCGGGTGACCTCGTCGAGCTGGTCGGTCGGGACGTAGAGGCGGTCGCCCTTGGCGTACTCGATGACCAGGTACTCGCGGGTGGCGCCCTGCACGGTGCGCTGCACCATCTCGACGTAGCGGCCCACGCCGTGCTGCTCGTGCACCACGTGGTCGCCCACCTTGAGCTGGAGCGGGTCCACCATGTTGCGGCGGCGCGAGGGCAGGCGCCGCATGTCCTTGGTGGAGGCTTTCTGGCCGACCAGGTCGAGGTGGGTGAGCACGGCCAGGCCGGGGGTGATGAAGCCGTGCTCGATCAGGCCGGTCGAGACGTGCACGACCTTGGGCTCGGGCGCCTTGTCGAGGTACTGCTGAAGCCGGGCCGGCACGTCGACGCCCTTGAGCAGCTCCACCATGCGCTCGGCCGGGCCGTGGCCCTCGCTGAGCAGCACGACGGCCTTCTCCTCGGCCAGCCAGCCCTTGATGTCGGCCAGCGCCTTGGCGGTGTCGCCGCGGTAGGCCTCGGAGTCTTGAGCGGCCAGTTCCACGCCGCCGCCGAACGGGGCCATCGTCCACCACGGCTGGCCCAGCGCGTCGGCGTGGTCGCGGATCTCCTCCAGCGTGCGGAACGCCGCCGCGCCCAGGTCGATCGGCGCCTCGCCGCCGGCCGCGGCGTTGATCCAGGAGGCTTCGAGGAACTCCTGCGAGGTGCGGACGAGCTCCTCGGCCCGGCCCCTGATCCGCTCGGGGTCGCACACGAACACCCCCGACCTGACCGGCAGGTGGTCGAGCAGCAGGTCCATCTCCCCGGCCAGCACGGGCGCGAACGCCTCCATGCCCTCGACCGGCATGCCCTCGGCGAGCTGGTCGAGCACCTCGGCCAGCGCCGGGTGCTGCTCGGCCAGCTCGCGGGCCCGCTCCCGCACCTCGCCGGTCAGCAGCAGCTCCCGGCACGGCGGCGCGAACAGCCCGTCCTCGGCCGCCTCCAGCGAGCGCTGGTCGGCCACCTTGAACCAGCGGATCTCCTCGACGGTGTCGCCCCAGAACTCCAGCCGCAGCGGGTGCTCCTCGGTCGGCGGGAACACGTCGAGCAGCCCGCCGCGCACGGCCACCTCGCCGCGCTTCTCCACCATGTCGACCCGGTGGTAGCCGTTGGTGACCAGGTTGTCCACGACGGTGTCGAGCTCGGCGTCGTCGCCGGCCCGCAACCGGATGGGCTCCAGGTCGCCCAGGCCCTTCACGATCGGCTGCAACAGGGCCCGCACGGGGGCCACGACCACGCTCAGCGGCCCGGCAGCGGCGTCGCCCTTGACCGGGTGGGCCAGCCTGCGCAGCACCGCCAGCCGCTGGCCCACGGTGTCGCTGCGCGGTGAGAGCCGCTCGTGCGGCAGCGTCTCCCAGGCCGGGAACACCGCCACGGCGCTCGGCTCGATCAGGCTCGTCAGCGCGGCGGCGAGGTCTTCGGCCTCACGGCCGGTGGCGGTGACGGCCAGCACGGTGCGCTGGTCGTGCGTGGCCAGCGCGGCCACGCCGAACGGCCGCAACGCGGACGGCGCGATCAACGAGACGTCGCCGCCCTCTTCGAGAGCGGCGGACAGCTTCGGGTCGGCGCGAACAAGGTCAAGTAGCCCGGAAAGACTCATCAGATACGCCCACAGCCCCACAACGGCAACACGATTACCCCCGGCCGAGTCAGGTCGCGGGGGTCCTCCTCAAGGGTACTCGCCGCCGCGGCTCAGCCAACTCGGTAACCAGGCACGGAAGGCCAGCGCACGGTGAGCACGGTGGAATCGGCCTCCGCCCGCCACGAATGGTCGACGCCCTTGCCCCACACCACGTAGTCGCCCGGCTCGGACAGCAGCACGCTCCGGCCCGGCAGCTCCACCCGGAACCGGCCGCTGATCAGCACCAGCAGCGCCGTGCGCCGCTCGCCCCTGACCCACTTCTCGCGCTCGTCGCCCGCCGGGTGCACGCCCCACTTGATCTCGACGTCGTCGCTGTGCCGCGGATCGCCCGGGGGTTTGAAGTGGCCGAGCAGCCAGCCCTGGTCGCCGGCCCCGTCCGCGCCCGCGTTGCCCACGTAGACCCCGTCGCCCCCATCGCTCACGGGCCGGGACGCTAGCAGGGAAATGCCTTACGCGGAGGGATCGATTGATTACTGTAGGTCACATGTCTGAGGTGCGATCGGTCGCCCAGCGAGGCGACCTCTTCGGTCAGAGGCTCCGCGAGCACTGTGCCGGGCAACCGATGAGGCGGCTGGACGTGCTGGTCGCCGGGTGCGCCGGCGACCAGGCGCCGGTGCTCGAACACGTCGAGACCAGGGCCACCGGAGCCGACGAGGACCATCCCGCGATCAGGCGGGTCCTGGCGGAGCGGGCCGACCTCGTCGCCTGGTCGCTGGGCGACCTGCGCTCGGTGCCGCTGCCGCCCCGGGCGTTCGACGTCATCCAGCTCTCGTTCCTGCTGGAACGGGTGCGGCACGCCGAACTGGTCTTCGACCGGCTGCTGCAGTCGCTGCGGCCCGGGGGGCTGGTGCTGCTGCGCGTGCGCGATCGGCGCTCGGCGTACGGGCTGCTCGACCGGCTCACGCCGGCGCTGCTGCGGCGGGCCGTCTGGCGGGGGCTGGTGCACCCCGGCACGCCGGGGCCGCTGCCGGCCGTGTACGAGCCCCTGGCCTCCAGCGACGGGCTGCACGCGTTCTGCCTGAGCCGGGGGCTGATGATCACCGACGACGAGCGTCACACCAGCGGGCCCGCCCGCGCCCGCCGGGCCGGGGCCGCCGCCGTGACGCTGATGTCCAGGCTGACCAGCGGCCGTTTCCCCGCCTCCCACGACGAGATCACCATGGTGATCCGCAAGCCCCAGCACCACTTCGCACGGCTGCTCTGAGCGTCAGCGCCATCAAGGGGCCGTCGAGGGCCGTCGAGGGAGGGGGCGTGAACACGGGGGTGCCGTGGCCACCGGCAGGGGTCTGGCGACACACTGGTGTCAGCCGGTAGACTCCTTTCCTACCAATTCAATCGGAATAGTTGGGATGCAGACAACGTGGAGTGGACCCCCGACCCGCGCGAGCTGGCCGACCTCGAACTGCTGCTCTCCGGCGCGTTCGAGCCGCTGACGGGGTTCCTCGGCCACGACGACGCGCACACCGTCCACGAGCACGGCACGCTGGCCGACGGCACCCCGTGGCCCGCGCCCGTCACCCTCCACGTCGCCGCCGACCTGAACCTGGGCGACGAGGTCACCCTGCTCGACCCCGAGGGCCTGCCGCTGGCCGTGCTGACCGTGGCCGCGCACGAGCCCGACGGCCTTACCGCGGGCCCGCTCAAGACGCTGAGCGCGCCGGAGCACGGGCCGTTCGCGCGCCTGCGGCGGACGCCCGCCCAGGTGCGGACGGAGCTCGACGGGCGGCCCGCGCTGGCCGTCACCATGCGGGGCCCGCTCGACGACCTCACCGAGATCGTCGCCACCGCCAAGGAGCTCGACGCGGCGATCCTGCTGCTCCCCCTCTCCTACGGCGAGGCGGGCCCGGCCGTGGTCCGCGCCGCGCTGCGCGCCAAGGAGCAGCTCCCCGCGGACACGATCGTCGTCCCGGTGCCGCTGGCCCCCCGCGACGAGCCCGAGATCGACCTTGAGCTGCGCGAGCACGTCGCCGCCGCCTTCGGCGCCACCGAGCACCTGGCGGGCCCCGAGCCGGTGCGCATCCCCGGCCCGCCGCACCGTCGCGGCCTGGTGGTGTTCTTCACCGGGCTGTCGGGCTCGGGCAAGTCCACGATCGCCCGCGGCCTGCGTGACGCGCTGCTGGAGCTGGGCACCCGCACGGTGACCTACCTCGACGGCGATGTGGTGCGCCACCTGCTGTCCAAGGGCCTGACCTTCTCCAAGCAGGACCGCGACCTGAACATCCGCCGGATCGGCTTCGTCGCCGCCGAGACCGCCCGCCACGGCGGACTGGCCGTCTGCGCCCCGATCGCGCCGTACGCGGCCACCCGCGAGGAGGTGCGCGAGATGGTCGAGTCCGTCGGGGCCGACTTCCTGCTCGTGCACGTCGCCACCCCGCTGGAGGAGTGCGAGCGACGCGACCGCAAGGGCCTGTACGCCAAGGCCCGCGCCGGCCTCATCCCCGAGTTCACCGGCATCTCCGACCCCTACGAGGAGCCGGACGACGCCGACCTGGTCATCGACACCACGCACCTGTCGATCGAGGCGGCCGTGTCCCGGGTGCTGGACACGCTGCGGGGCGGAGGCTGGGTCCGTTGATCGACGGGGCGTTGATCGGCGGGTCGTTCCTGGTCGCCGTCGTGGTCGGGCTGACCGGGATGGGCGGCGGGGCGCTCATGACCCCGATGATGATGCTGTTCTTCAACGTCCCGCCGCTGGCGGCGGTCTCCAGCGACCTGGTGGCCTCGGCCGTGATGAAGCCGGTCGGCGGCGTCGTGCACCTGCGGCGGGGCACCGTCAACCTGCGCCTGGTCGGCTGGCTGTGCGTGGGGTCGGTGCCGGCGGCCTTCTGCGGGGTGTTCCTGGCCAGGGCGTTCGCCGTCTCCGACGCCGTCAAGTACGCGCTCGGCGTCGCGCTGCTGCTGGCCGTGGCGGGCATGGCGGTGAAGAGCTGGCTCGGCGGGCGGGGCGGCACGTCGAGCGCGCACGACATCGTCGTGCGCCCAATCCCTACTCTACTGGTCGGTACGGTCGGCGGCCTGGTGGTGGGCGTCTCCTCCGTCGGTTCGGGATCGCTGATCATCGTGGCCCTGCTCGTGCTCTATCCGGCGCTCAAGGCCAACCAGCTCGTCGGCACCGACCTCGTGCAGGCCGTGCCCCTGGTCGCCGCCGCCGCGCTCGGCCACCTGCTGTTCGGCGACTTCCAGCTCGATCTGACGGTGTCGCTGCTCATCGGCTCGATCCCGGGCGTCTACCTCGGCGCGCGGATCTCCTCACGCGCTCCGGGCGGCCTGATCAGGGCCATGCTGGCAATCGTCCTGCTCGCCTCGGCGCTCAAGCTGCTCGACGCGAGCAACGCGCTCACCGTCGGGGCGCTCGTGGCGGCCACCGCGGTCACCGTGATCGGCTGGCGGCTGCGGGTCAGGTCCGCGGCACGGGCGTCGAGCGAAAGTACGGATCTCGAGCCAGCTCGCTGAAGGCCCGGTCGGCCCCGGGGTCGGAGTCGAAGCTCGTGTCACCGCGCGGCGCCTGTGGCGAGTCGAAGTAGATCAGCGCCTTGATCTGCGGATACTGCTTGATCTGACGCCGCACGGACTCGAAGAAGCGGCGCTTGAACGAGCGGTCCCTGGCCCGCTCGAAGACCCCCCACTCGGCCACCATGACCGGCTTGCCGGGGAAGCGCGCCTGCATCCACCGGTAGAAGCCCTGCCAGTCGGGGTACTCCCTGCGCATCTTGTTCACGAGCTCGTCGAAGTCGTGCACCCGGTCGTCGGCGTAGGGGTCCATGGCCACCCAGTCGACCACGTCGTCACCGGGGTAGAGCTCCTCGAACCAGGGCTTGGCCGCCCAGTTGGGCGCCCCCATGTACGTCATCACCACGACCGCGTTCCGCACGCCCTTCTCGCGCAGCCGCAGCACGACGTGCCGGAACATGGCCGCGTAGTCGGCCGCCTCCATGCCGGAGCCCGAGGAGGCGTCGACGTCGTTCTCCGGCTCGTGGTGCAGGGTGAGGAAGAAGCGTTCGGGAAAGGTGCGTCTCAGGTATCCGGCCAGCCGGTCGATCCGGGCGTCGAGGCCGCCACGGGCGATCTCCGCCCACGTGTGGTCGAACGACGGCTTCCAGTTGATCATGAGCACCCGTGGCCTGGACGGGTCGCGGGCCAGCCTGATCTCCGCCTCGGTGGGGAACAACTCGCTGCCCCGGTGATAGACGTGCAGCACGTCGGCCGCCGCGTCCATGCGCTGCTCGGCCCCGTGCAGCGCCTGCTCGATCGAGGCGCCGGTGAAGACCTCGGGGGCCAGGCCCCACCACGCGCCGCACGACGGGATGAGCCTAGTGGTGACCGTGCAGGTGGGCGTGCCCGCCTGGTTGGCCACGGGGGACGGGGGCGGCGCCGGCCGGGCGCCGGGGTTGTCGGCACTGGAGCAGGCGGTGGCCAGTACCGCGGCAATGACCGGAATACACCATTTAACCTGTTTTCTTGGAGAAATTCCCCGTTGTTGCAAAGCCTTCCAACCCCCTCGTCGAACGACCCCCGCGTTTCACACCTGAACCTTGCCATGTCATTCCTGGAACTTCAGCCAGTGTGGAAGTCTCCCCAGTTCATAGCGCTGAGGTGACATCCACGATTTCGTGAAATTTCGCTTTTCGGGAGAGCTTCTTTTTGGCCTTACCGGAGAAAATCTTGGGTATTCAGCCGTGGCGCTCACCGTCACTCTTATAGTGAGCGCACATGAGGCCCGGCACCGACCTGGACGAGCACCTCTCCCTGTTGCGCAGGCGGTGGCTGCTCCTCGTGGGCTGCGTCGTGTTCGGCGGCACCGCGGGGCTGGCGCTGCTGCGCCTCACCCCGCCCGCCTACACCGCGACGACACAGGTGCTGGTCATGCCGGTCGGCCCGCAGGAGCCGGGCAACCAGGTGACCAGCCGCCAGCGCGAGTCGCTCAACCTCGACACCGAGGCCCAGATCGCGCAGTCCGCCGTGGTCGCCGCCCGCGCCGCAAGGGCTCTCGGCCGCGGCGACGTCCACCCCGTCGAGGTCGCCGTGCCGCCCAACTCCGCGGTGCTGATGATCTCGGTGACGGCCCCCGAGCCCGGCACCGCCTCCGCGCAGTCGCGCGCGTACGCCGAGGCATATCTGACCAACCGCCGCGAGAGCGCGATGACCTCCATGGCCGAGCAGCAGGACGCGGTGCTGAGCAAGCTCAAGCAGGTCAACGCCGGCATCGACCACGTGATCAAGCAGCTCGGCAGCCTGCCCAAGGGCGGCCCCGAGCACGCGATCGCCACCCAGCGGCAGGGCGTGCTCAACCGGCAGGCGGCCAGCCTGGCACTGAAGTACGACGCGCTCAGGACGATCGCGGTCACCCCCGGCTCGGTGATCAGCCAGGCCGCGCCGCCCGAGGCGCCCAGCTCTCCCAGGCTGCCCCTCTACCTGGGCACCGGGCTGATGGCGGGGCTGCTGACCGGCTCGGCCGCCGCCTACCTCCGCGACCGCTTCGATCGGCGGCTGCGCACGCCCGCCGACGTCGAGCGGCTCACCGGGCTGTCCGTGCTCGGCGACCTGTCCAGCCCGCGCGAGCACGGCGTGCTGCACGACCTGGCCTGCGCCGTGGTCTCCGCCTGCCCCGGCAAGCGGCTGCTGGTCCGGGCGCTGCCCGCCGACCTGTACGCCTCGTCGCTGGCCGAGCCGCTCGCCGTCAGCGCGCCGCTGATCGTGCTCGACGGCTCCGACGTCCGCGACTTGGCCAGGGCCGACGCGGCCGTGCTGCTGGTGGGCCTGGGCCGGGTCACCTCCGAGGACGTCGTCGCCGCCGCCCGCCAGCTCGCCAGGCACGACGTGCCGGTCATCGGCGTGGTGACGGCCACCGACGCGGTGCCGTCGTTCGTCCCGCTGCTGGAGCCGCGCCCGCACACCCCGCTCGGCAAGCTCGTCGCGACCGGCGAGCTGGAACCGAGCGTGTCGGCCGAGACCACCCCCATGAAGGCGATCCACCACCCGCGGCGGCCGGGCACGCAGACGTGAGCGGGCCGGCGTGGCCCATCGCCGCGCTGCTGGTCGGCTATCCGGTCTGGTGGGCGCTGGGGTTCGGCGGGCTGTCGGTGATCGTGCTGGCCGTGCCCATGGCGGTGCTGCTGTGGCGGCGGCGGCCGGTGAAGGTGCCGCGCGGCTTCGGACTGTGGCTGCTGCTGCTGGCCGGCTACCTGGTCAGCGCGCTGATGCTGGGCGAGACGCCGCCCGGCACGTACGGGGAGCTCGGGCCGGGCCGGGTCCTCGGCTACGTGATGCGGCTGGCGCTGTACTGCTCCGTCCTGGTCATGGTGCTCTACCTGGGCAACCTCACCGAGCGGGAGCTGCCGCAGCTACGCCTGGTGCGCATGCTCGGCGTGCTGTTCGTCACCACGATCGCGGGCGGGCTGCTCGGCGTGTTCCTGCCCGGCTTCGCCTTCACCTCGCCGGTGGAGCTGTTGCTGCCGGACTGGATCAGCGGCAACTCCTTCGTGCAGAACCTCATCCACCCGACGGCCGCCCAGACGCAGAAGGTGCTCGGCTTCGCCTCCCCCAGGCCCGAGGCGCCGTACGAATGGGCCAACGCCTGGGGCAGCAACGCCTCGGTGCTGCTGGTCTGGTTCGTGGTGGGCTGGTGGGTGCACGGACGGGCCCGGCACCGGCTCTTCGTGGCCGTGGTGCTCGCCCTCGCCGTCATCCCCGTCGTGTACTCGCTCAACCGCGGTCTGTGGATCGGCCTCGGCCTGGCCGTGCTCTACGTGATCGTCCGGGTGGGCGGGCGGACCCGGGTCGCGCTCTGCGGCGCGCTCGCGGCGGCGGCGCTGGCGTTCATGCTCAGCCCGCTGGCCACGCTGTTCGCGCAGCGCCTGGACAATCCGCACTCCAACGACATCCGCGCCTTCACCGTCAGCGCCACCCTCACCGCCGCCGGGCACTCGCCGCTGATCGGGTACGGCAACACCCGCAACGCCACGGGCAACCACCGCACGATCACCACGGGCAAGACCGACTGGTGCGACACCTGCGGGCATCCGCCGCTGGGCAGCGACGGCCAGCTCTGGTTGCTGATGATCACGCAGGGGTTCACCGGGGCCGTGCTCTACGTGGCGTTCTTCGTGGGCGCGATCCGCCGCCACTGGCGCGACCGCAGCCCCGTGGGCCTGGCCGGGGTGCTCGTGATGGGGCTCGTGCTGCTCTACATGTTCGTCTACGACGGCCTGGTCACACCGCTCATCCTCTACCTCGTCTCGTTCGCCCTCCTGTGGAGGAACGCATGAACGACGCCGCCGTCCGGCTCGACTACCTGGCGCAGACCGTGCGGCTGCTGTTCCCCGGGCCCGGGGGGCCGCGGGCGTACACGCTGCTGCCGCACGCCGCCGTGCCGCGCAGGCTGGCGCCGCGCCGCTGGTGGCACGTGGGCTCGCGGATGGTGGTGCCGGTCGAGGGGTCCGTCGCGGCCCACCTCGGCGAGGTCTTCCGGCGGCCGGTCGAGACCGTGCTGCATGTGCGTCCGGCGCTGCGGGCCAACCGCAAGCCCGTCCTGGAGGTCCGCTCGGACGGGCGGCTGCTGGCGTTCGTGAAGGTCGGCGACACCGCGCGGGCCCGCGAGCTGGTCGCCGCCGAGGCGGCGGCCCTGCGCCGGCTGGCCGGGCTGTCGCTGCGCACGGTCACCGCGCCCACCGTGCTGCACCACGGCGACTGGCGCGGGCTGTCCGTGCTGGCGCTGTCCCCCCTGCCGGTACGCCGCGCCGGCCAGGTGCCGCGGACGCTGCTGCTGGACGCGGTCGCGGAGATCGCCGCCACCGGCGGGGACCGCCCGGCCTGGCACGGCGACCTCGCGCCCTGGAACATCTGCCGCTCCCCCGACGGGCGGCTGCTGGTGTGGGACTGGGAGCGGTACGAGGTCGGCGTCCCCTACGGCTTCGACGCCGTCCACCACTTCTTCCAGCGGGCCCTGCGCAGGATGGCGCCACCGGCCGCGGCGCGGGCGTGCGTGGCAGGCGCGGCCGGGGTGCTGGCGCCCCTGGGCCTGCCGGCGGCGACGGCCCGGCGGACCGCGGCCCGGTACCTGGTCACGCTGGCCCGGCGGCACGCCGCCGACGGCCACGCCCCGCTCGGCCCGCCTGAGTCCTGGCTCGACCCGGCCGTCGATCACGAGGAGCAACGCAGTTGAGGACGATTCACATGGGGACGGTGAAACAATCCGTGCTGTCGCTGTCACGCGCCACGGGACGGTTCACGTCGGGGGCGCGCGTGCTGCCGTCGTTCCTGATCACGGGTGCGCAGCGGTGCGGCACCACCTCGCTGTACCGCGCGCTGGCCCAGCATCCGCTGCTGCTCAAACCGGTGCTGCACAAGGGTGTGCACTACTTCGACGTCGCCTACTGGCGCGGGATGTCCTGGTACCAGGCGCACTTCCCGCTGCGGATGGGCGCGGCGCTGCTCGCCCATCGGTTCGGCGCGCGCGCCCAGGCGTACGAGTCCTCCCCCTACTACCTGTTCCATCCGCTGGCCGGGGAGCGCATCGCCGCCGACCTGCCGGGGGTCAAGCTGATCGTGCTGGTCCGCGACCCGGTCGAGCGGGCCTGCTCCGCGCACGCCCACGAGCTGGCCAGGGGCTTCGAGACGGAGTCGCACTTCGAGCACGCCCTGGAGCTGGAGGCCCGCCGCCTGGCCGGGGCCGAGGAACTGCTGCGCGAGACGCCGTACGCGCTGCACCACTCGCACCGCCATCACGCGTACCTGGCCAGGGGGCGCTACGCCGACCAGCTCGACCGGGTGGAGCCGCTGATCGGCCGCGAGCGCATCCTCGTGCTGGACAGCCACCGGTTCTTCGCCGAGCCCGAGGTGGCCTACGACCGGGTGCTGGAGTTCCTGGGGGTGCCGCACCTGGGGTATCCCGTGTTCGAGCGGCACAACGGGCGGCCGTTGCCGCGTACGGTGCCGCCGGTGCTGGGGCAGGCGTTGCGTGACCACTTCGAGCCGTACGACGCGCGGCTGTCGCGCTGGCTGGACGGTGAGCCGTCGTGGCGGCGGTGATCGGGCGCAAGGGGCTGGCCGGGCTTAGCGGGGCGGCGCTGGGGGCGCTGGCGCAGTTCGTCCTGGTGGTGGTGGTGACCAGGGCCTATCCGGCGGCCGAGGCGGGCGCGTTCTTCACCGCGACCGCGCTGGCGCTCATGGTGGCGGGCATCGCGAAGCTGGACGCCGGGAACGGGCTGATCTACTTCATCGCCCGTGCCCGGACGGCTGACTACCACGGCATGTCCGGATATATCCGGGCAGCGCTCGTGCCGTGCGTGGCGGTGGCCGGGGGCGCGGCGCTGGTGCTGTACCCCCGGCTCGGCCCGCTCGCCGCATTGCTGCCCGTCATGGTGGTGGCGGACGTGCTGCTGGCCGCCACCCGCGGGTTCGGGGCCATGCGGCCCACGGTGCTGCTCGACGGGATGCTGGTGCCGCTCTGCCAGGTCCTGCTGGTGGGCGGGGCCGCGCTGGCGGGAGCCTCCGGGTGGGAGCTGACGCTGGCGTGGGGGGTTCCGTACCTGCCGGCGGCGGTCCTGGCAGCCGCCGGGCTGCGGAGGCGGTTGCCGCGCACGCCGTCCCTGCCGGGGACGTGGCACGACCTGTGGCGGCACACCGCGCCCCGCTCGGCGGCGGGCGCGATCCAGGCCGTCTTCCAGCGGCTGGACATCGTGATCGTGGCGCTGCTCGGCGGGCCCGCGCAGGCCGCCGTCTACACGGCCGCCACCCGGTTCAAGGTGCTCGGCCAGCTCGCCAACCAGGGGCTGACGCAGGCCGCGCAGGCCCCGCTGGTCCGGGCCATGGCCGAGGGCGAGCGCGAGCGGGCCGGGGAGCTGTACCAGACGACCACCGCCTGGCTGGTGCTGCTGACCTGGCCGGTGTGGCTGCTCTACGCGGCGCTCGCGCCGTGGCTGCTGCGGCTGTTCGGGCCCGCGTACGGGTCGGCCGCACCCGTGGCACTGGTCCTGTCCGGGACGATGATGGTGGCCACCGCCTGCGGCATGGTGGACGTGGTGCTGACCGCCGCCGGGCACACCACGGCCAGCCTGGCCAACCTGCTGGCCGCGATCGGCTGCACCGTACTGCTCGACCTGGCGCTGATCCCCGCCCACGGGGCGCTCGGGGCGGTCGCCGGGTGGTCGGGCGGCGTGCTCGTCAAGAACCTGCTGCCCCTCTGGCAGCTCCACCGCCGCTACGGCCTGCGTCCCTTCGGCCGCCACACCCTCGCGGCCCTGCGCCGGACGGCACTCGCGTGACCCCCGGACCGGCGGACGCGAGCCCGGTGCTGGTGACCGGGCTGCCGCGCAGCGGGACGAGCTGGACCGGCAAGATGCTCGCCGCCGGAGGCGACCTGGTCTACGTCAACGAGCCGCTCAACCCCCAGCATCCGCCCGGCCGCTGCCCCGGGGTGCTCGACGCGCGGGTGACGCACCGGTTCCAGTACATCTGCGACGACAACTCCGCCGACTGGCTGCCCGCCTTCCGCGACACCGTGGGCCTGCGCTACCAGTGGCTGGCCGAGCTGCGCGCGAACCGCTCCCCCTACGACCTGGCCCGCCTGCTGCGCTACGGCGTCGCCTTCACGCACGGCCGCCTGACGGGACGGCGGGCGCTGCTGGACGATCCGTTCGCGGTGCTGAGCGCCGGATGGTTCGCGCGGCGGCTGGGGTGCCGGGTGATCGCGCTGGTGCGGGACCCGGTGTCGTTCGTGGCGAGCTGGGCGCGGCTGGGGTGGACGGTGCACCTCGACGAGCTGCTGGACCAGCCCCTGCTCGTCCGGGACCATCCCGAGGTGCTGGAGCTGCGGGCGCTGGCCGGGTCACGCGACCGGGCGGCCACGGCGGCGGCGTTGTGGCGGGTGACCCGATCCGTGCTGGCGGGCACACCCGGGATCCTGCTCACCTCCTACGAGTCGCTGGCCGCCGACCCGGTGCCCGGTTTCCGGCGGCTGTACGCGTACGCGGGCCTGCGCTGGACGGCCGGGGCCGAGCGGCGGATCGTCCGGGCCTGCCACCGTCCAGGGGGGCGCTCAGGAGCGGGTTTCGCCTGGTCGGGGCTGTCGCGCACGGCGTACCGGCGGATGGACTCGCGCAGCGCGCTGGCGGACCCGGCCCGGGGCCTCACCCCGCAGGACGTCGCCCGCGTGCGCGCCCTGACGTCCGGTCCCTGAGGCGGGTGAGCAGGCAGCCGCCGAGCAGCCGGGCGGCGAACGGCAGATCGTCCACCAGGTACCGGCGGGCCAGCCGGCCCGGCTCGCCAGCCAGCCGGAAGGCCCACTCCAGCCCGGCGCGCCCGGCCCACCGGGGCGCGCGGGCCACCGCCCCGGCGGCGAACGCGATGGCCGCCCCGCACCCGAGGAACCACGCGTCGGGCAGTTCCGCCCGCAGCCGGGCGATCAGGCGGTCCTGCCGGGGGAAGCCGAGCCCGACGAACACCAGCCGGGGCCGCGCGGCGACCACCGCCCGGCAGACGTCGTCCGTGCCCTCCGGGGTGTCGTCGAACCGGTACGGCGGCGCGTGCACGCCGCGGATCTCGAGCGCGGGATGGCGACCGGCCAGCTCCCGCGCCGCCGCGCGCGCCACCTCCGGCGGGCCGCCGCCGAGCAGGTAGACGGGCCACCCGTGGCCGGCGGCCAGGGCGCTGAGCGACCAGATGAGGTCGGCCCCCGTCACCCGTTCGGGCAGCGGGGTGCCGAGCAGCCGCGCCGCCCACACCAGCGGCATGCCGTCGGGGACGACGATGTCGGCCGAGCACACCAGTTCCCTGAGCGCCGGGTCGGCGGCGGCGGCGCGGCAGATGTCCACGTTGGGGGTGACGATCCGGCCGCCGCGCCCGGCCGCCAGCGCCGCGGCCACCCTGCGGACGACCTCGCCCTCGGTCAGCGCGTCCACCCCGACCCCGGCCACCCGTACCCGCCCGCCCGCCGTCCCTTCGGACGCGCGGGCGGGGACGGGCCCCACGGTGCTCGGGTGCGGGGTCAAATGCCGTGCCCGCGGTCGTGCAGCGCCGACATCACGGTGGGCGCGGTGACCAGGCCCGCGGCCACCGCCAGCGCGAGCGGCACGCGCGGTTCGCCGAGCCGGGACCCGAGCGCGCGGACCGCCCACCGGACGGCCGCCCGCCGCTGCCCCAGCGCGGCGTGGCCGAAGGCCAGTTGACCGTAGACCCGCGCCGCGCCGCGCGGATCCACGGCCAGTTCGGGGTGCCGGGCGAGCATCCACTCCAGCCCGGCGATGCGGTCGGCCCACCGGGTCGCGTAGTGGGACCCGGCCCAGCGCACCCGTACGAGCGGCCGGTCGACGTGGACCAGGGGCCGCCGCTTGGCGGCCCGCAGGGCGAGGTCCCAGTCCTCGTTCTGCCCGCCGGGCGCGCTCTCGTCGGGCCGGAGCAGCCCGCGCGGGAACAGGAACGTCGAGGAGTGCACCATCACCATCCGCGAGCGGACCAGGTCGGCCACGCCGACGCAGGAGGCTCCGGCCAGGCGGGGCACCCGCCGTCCTCGGTGCTCCACCTCGATGCCGCAGCTCGCGAACTCGCCGCCCGCCTCGTCGAGCGCGCGGGCCTGGGCGGCGAGCTTGCCGGGCAGCCACACGTCGTCGTCGTCGCAGAAGGCGATCAGGTCGGTGTCGCAGGCCGCGATGCCGGTGTTGCGCGCGCCGGGCAGCCCGGGGCTGAGCACGTTGGGCAGGACACGCACGGAGTCCGGGACCCCGGCCACGTCGCCGGGCCGCAGACCGTCGGCCACCACGACCACGCTCAGCTCGCCCGCGTAGTCCTGCGCCAGCACCGCGTCGACCGCCTCGCGCAGCCACGCGGGCCGGTCACCGCACGTCGGGACGACCACGCCGACCGACCGGGTCACCGCGCCACCCCCCAGTAGCCGTAGCGCGCCCTGAGCGGCCAGGTGAGGGCGTTGACGACCCGGCGGTGCGCGTCGGGCAGGCCGGAGCGCCACGAGTCGTCCCGCCGCAGCTCCACCCGCCCCACGTGGAAGCGCATCGGGTTGCCGGACGCGGTGTGCGAGGGGCCGAGCCAGACCGTACGGCCGTCGAGGAAGGACAGCTCGGGCTCGGGCAGCCCCAGCCGCCGCGCCAGCCCGGTCAGGGTCTCGGCGGGGGCGGCGAGCAGGTCCTCGTAGCGCAGCCTGGTCACCCGGGCCCCGTGCCCCGGGAGCAGTTCGAGTGCGGTGTTCTGGGCCGACCAGTGCAGGGCGGTACGGGCCGGGCCCCACCGGGTCATCGGCTGCCCGCTCTCGGGCCGCCGCACGGTCCTGCCCCAGGAGTGGGCGACCGCGCGCGGGTCGCGGACCACGTGCACGATCCGCACGTCGACGCCGGCGGCCACCAGGCAGCGGGCCAGCGACGCGTGCTTGCTGGAGTCGACGACCACCGGCGCGCCGGCCGCGTCGTAGAGCGACCGGTAGGCCCGCGTGTACTCGGCCAGGTCGGGATGCGCGATGCGCGCGATCCGGCGGGTGCGATCGATGCTGCGGCGCAGCGCCACCATCCGCTCGGCGAGCCGCGGGGTCCAGCCGCCGAACGCACGCTCCCCGACCTGCCGCCAGAACGGACAGACGGGGAACGCGGAACCGCACCCGCAAAGCTCCCCCGCGAGAACCCCCCGGTCCCACAGATGCACCACCTCACCCAGCGGCGTCACGCCGGGAAGCTCGCCCAGGAGCCTCTCCAGCAGAGTGGTGCCGCTACGGCCGAGGCCGCCCAGGTAGATCACCTGGGCGGACGCGCGATCAGTCACGGAGGAGAGCCTTCGCGTTGTCGAACACGGAACGCGACGACTCTACTGCGGAGAGTAAAGCCCGGGTGCTCCCAACCCCAAAAGATCTACCTAGCGGGCGTCGATGATCATGCCGGCGCCGACCGTGCCGTTCGTGGACTCGTCCACCAGGATGAAGCCGCCGGTCATCCGGTTACGCGCGTAGTCGTCCACGAACAGCGGCTGCGTGACGCGCAGCGACACCCGGCCGATCTCGTTGAGGCCGAGCGAGCCGGCCTCCTCGTCGCGGTGCAGGGTGTTGACGTCGAGCCGGTAGTGCAGGTCGCGGACGAGCGCGCGGGCGGTGCGGGTGGTGTGCTTGATCATCAGCTTGGAACGCGGCGTCAGCTTGAGGCCGTCGGCCATCCAGCAGACCATCGCCTCCAGCTCCTGCGCCGCGCTCGGCTGGTTGTTCGGCCGGGCGATCATGTCGCCGCGCGAGATGTCGATGTCGTCCTCGAAGCGCAGCGTCACCGACATGGGCGGGAAGGCCTCCTCGACCGGCCCGTCGAAGGTGTCGATCGAGGCGATGCGGGTGGTCAGGCCCGAGGGCAGGTGCACCACCTCGTCGCCGGGCTTGAGCACGCCGCCCGCCACCTGTCCGGCGTAGCCGCGGTAGTCGTGGAAGGCCGGGTCGGTGGCCCGCTGCGGGCGGATGACGTACTGCACCGGGAAGCGCACGTCGGTCAGGTTGCGGTCGGAGGCGATGTGCACGTTCTCCAGGTGGTGCAGGAGGGACGTGCCGAGGTACCACGGCATGTTCTCCGAGCGGGAGACCACGTTGTCGCCGTTGAGCGCGGAGATCGGGATGAAGGTGAGGTCGCCGACGTTCAGCTTGGACGCGAACGCCGTGAACTCGTCCCTGATCTCCTCGAAGCGCTCCCGGGAGTAGTCGACCAGGTCCATCTTGTTGACGGCCAGTACCAGGTGCGGGACGCGCAGCAGCGAGGTCAGGAACGCGTGCCGCCGCGACTGCTCCAGCACGCCCTTGCGGGCGTCGATGAGGATGATCGCCAGGTCGGCGGTGGAGGCGCCGGTGACCATGTTCCGGGTGTACTGGATGTGCCCCGGGGTGTCGGCGATGATGAACTTGCGGCGCGGCGTGGCGAAGTAGCGGTAGGCCACGTCGATCGTGATGCCCTGCTCCCGCTCCGCGCGCAGGCCGTCGGTCAGCAGCGACAGGTCGGTGTACTCGGTGCCCCGGTCGCGCGAGGTGCGCTCGACGGCCTCGAGTTGGTCCTCGAAGATCGCTTTGGAGTCGAAGAGCAACCGTCCGATGAGGGTGGACTTGCCGTCGTCGACGCTTCCCGCCGTGGCAAAGCGGAGAATGTCCATCTTTAGAAGTAACCCTCTCGCTTACGGTCTTCCATCGCGGCCTCGGACGCGCGGTCGTCGGCCCTGGTGGCCCCACGCTCGGTGATCCGGGTGGCGGCGATCTCCTCGATGATCTCCTCGATCGTGGCCGCCACGGACTGCACGGCGCCGGTGCAGGTCATGTCGCCCACCGTGCGGTAGCGCACCACGGACTCGAACAGCGGCTCGTCGTCGCCGCGCACCACGACGTCGGAGTCGGGCAGCAGCATGCCGTCGCGCTCGAACACCTTGCGGGTGTGGGCGAAGTAGATGGAGGGGATCTCGATGCCCTCGCGCCGGATGTAGTCCCAGATGTCGAGCTCGGTCCAGTTCGACAGCGGGAAGACGCGGATGTGCTCGCCCTTGCGGATGCGCGAGTTGTAGAGGTTCCACAGCTCGGGACGCTGGTTCTTCGGATCCCACTGGCCGAAGTCGTCGCGGAAGGAGAAGACCCGCTCCTTCGCGCGCGCCTTCTCCTCGTCGCGCCTGGCGCCGCCGAACACGGCGTCGAACTCGTGCTCCTCGATCGCGTCGAGCAGCGTGGTGGTCTGCAGGCGGTTGCGCGAGGCGCGCCGTCCGGTCTCCTCGACGACCCGGCCCTGGTCGATGGAGTCCTGGACGCTGGCCACGACCAGCCGCGCGCCCAGTTCGGCCGAACGGCGATCGCGGAACTCGATGACCTCGTCGAAGTTGTGCCCCGTGTCCACGTGCATCAGCGGGAACGGGATCGCGGCGGGCCAGAACGCCTTCTCCGCGATGCGGAGCATGACGATCGAGTCCTTGCCGCCGGAGAACAGCAGACAGGGCCGCTCGAACTCGGCCGCCACTTCACGCATGATGTGGATGGCCTCTGCTTCGAGCACGTCGAGCTGCGACGTCGTGTAGTCGCGCTGCAGCATGGAGCTTCCTCCGGCGGGTTCAGCGGTGCAGGTCCCGGATGCCGGCGAGCAGGGATGCCGCCAGCTCCGGTAGGGAAACCAGAATATCCGGTAGCGAGGGGTCGGCTTGGTTGTAGGTCGCCTCCGAGCCGTCGATGCGGCTCGCGTGGGCCCCCGCGGCCAGCGCCACGGCGACCGGCGCGGCGGAATCCCACTCGTACTGACCCCCGGCGTGTACGTACGCCTCCACCTCGCCGGTGAGCACGGCCGAGATCTTGGCCCCGGCCGAGCCGATCGGCACGAGGTCGGCCCCGACGAGGTAGGCCAGCTTCTGCACGAACTCGGGCGGCCTGGTGCGGCTGACCGCGATGCGGAAGCGGCCCTTCTCGTAGGAGGGCAGTTCGGGCGGCTCGGCGGTGGTCAGCGTACGGCCCTGGGCGGGCAGCGCCACGGCTCCCGCGCTCAGCCGGCCGCGCTCCCACAGCGCCACGTGCACCGCCCAGTCGGAGCGGCCCTCCTCGGAGAACTCCCGGGTGCCGTCGAGGGGATCGACGATCCAGACCCGCTCGGCCGTCAGCCTGCGGGGGTCGAGGCGCTCCTCGCGGGTGGCCTCCTCCGACAGCACGCTGTCGCTGGGCCGCAACCGGCCGAGGGAGTCCATGAGGTAGACGTGGGAGGCGCGATCGCCTTCGGCCCGCAGCGCGGCGGGGTCGCCGAACCCCGTGCGCTCGCGGATCCGCAGCAGCCGCTCCCCCGCCTCGGTCGCCAGGTCGGCGGCGAGGGCGTGGTCGTCGCGAATCGTCATCAATATGCTCCTTGCCCACGGGCGACGGCCGACCAAGTCTTCCACAGGATCTGGAGGTCGAGGGTGAGGGACCAGTTCTCCACGTAACGCAGGTCTAGACGGACGGATTCCTCCCACGATAGGTCAGATCTTCCACTGACCTGCCACAGCCCGGTCAGCCCGGGGCGTACGAGAAGGCGTCGGCGCACGTCGTCACCGTAGCGCGCCACCTCCTCCGGCAGCGGCGGCCGGGGGCCGACCAGCGACATGTGTCCCAGCACGACGTTGATGAGCTGCGGCAACTCGTCCAGCGAGTGCCGGCGCATCAGCGTGCCGAGCGGCGTGACCCGCGGATCGTTGCGGATCTTGAACAGCACCCCTTCGCGGTCGCTCACCAGCGTGATCTTCTGCTCCTCGGAACCGCGCCGCATCGTGCGGAACTTCAGGATCGTGAACAGCCGCCCGTCCCGGCCCACCCTGGTCTGGCGGAAGAGCACGGGCCCGGGGCTGGTCGTCCGTACGGCCACCGCGAGCCCCGCCAGCACCGGCGCCAGCGCCACCAGCAGCGCGGCGGCCACGAGCCGGTCGAAGACGTTCTTGACGAGTTGCCTGGCCCCGCCCAGCTCGGGGTGCTCGACGTGCAGCAGCGGCATGCCGGCCACCGGCCTGATCGTGGTGCGCGGGCCCGCGACGTCCATCAGCGCGGGGGCCACGACCAGTTCGGTGTCGGTGCGCTCCAGCCGCCAGGCCAGCCGGCGCAGCGCCTGGCCGTCCATCTCGGGGCAGGCCAGCACGGCGACCGTGTCGGCCGCGCACTGCTCCACGACGATCGGCACGTCGCTGAGGTCGCCCGCGACCGGCACCTCCTCGACCCGCTGGCCGGGGTGCCCGCCGGGCAGGCAGGCGGCCACGACGTCCATGCCGTGGTGGCGCTCCCTGCGGAACAGCCGCACCAGCTCGGCAATCGAGGCCGCGTGGCCGACGGCGACCACCTTGCGCATGCACGCGCCCGCGGCCCGGCGGCGGTGCAGCGAGCGGCGCAGGGCGTACCTGAACACCAGGCTGCAGAGCGTGACCAGCGGCAGGGCCAGTACGACGTAACCCCGGGCGACGTCGGTCTTGGTGACGTAGGAGCCGATCGCGGTCGCCGCGGTCAGCGCCACCCCGGCCTGCACGACCCGGCGGAACTCCTCGGAGCCGACGCCGAGCATGCGCGGCTCGTAGGCGCGGGCCAGCGCCACCGCGCAACACCACACCACCGGCAGCGCCAGGCTGACCAGCAGGTACGGCAGCACGTAAGGCGTCAGCCCGCCGAACCTGACCGTGAACGCGGCCCCGGCCCCGATCCAGGCCCCGCACAGGTCGCCCAGCACGGCTCTCAGCCGGTAGGAGCCGACCCAGGAGGGCGTGCGCGGCCTGGCCCCCCAGCGGACGCTCTGACCGGCCCAGACCACGGTCAAGAGCCCTTCACCGCGCACGCATTGCCTCCAGGTGTGACCACTCCTGAACGGACAGTCACCAGATCGTAGCCGCGTGACGGCCGCCGAACCGGCGAACGTCCCTATGCGGTGATCAGCGAGGAGGGCCGGAAATGTGCAGATCGGCGCGGTGGAAGTCGTTCTGGGTGACCTCCAGGCCACGGGCCATCAGCGACTCGACCACGTCGGCGGCCCGGTCCACGAGGAAGGGCAGGTCCTTGCGCTCCATGGTGGCGAAGTCGCGCAGCACGAACGAGGCCGCATCCATGCGGCCGGGCGGGCGGCCGATGCCGAAACGCACCCGCAGGTAGTCGCGGGTGCCGAGGACCTTGGTGATCGACTTGAGCCCGTTGTGGCCGTTGTCGCCGCCGCCGAGCTTGGCCCGCAGCGCGCCGTACGGCACGTCGAGCTCGTCGTGGACCACGATCAGCCGCTCGGGGCCGATCTTGTAGAAGTCGGAGAGCGCCTTGACGGGCCCTCCGGAGAGGTTCATGTACGTCAGGGGCTTGGCCAGGACGGCGGCGCTCGTCTCGCACACCTCGGCCCGGCTCTTGTGCGCCTTGAACCGCCCGCTCGCCCTGGCGGCCAGCTCGTCGAGCACCATGAAGCCCGCGTTGTGCCGGTTGCCGGCGTATTCGGCCCCCGGGTTGCCCAGTCCGGCGATCAGCCAGCGATCCATGCGTTCCCCTAACAACCCTGACAGCCCCGGCAGCCTCCCGGCGGCCCGGCCCTTCACAGCGGAACGGGGCGGGCCGATTCCGGCCGCCCCGTTCGCGAGTGGACGTCGCCTACTCGGCGGACGCCTCGGCGCTCTCGGCGGCCTCGGCGACCTCGCCCTCGGCAGCCTCCTCAGCGGGAGCCTCGACGGGCTTGCTGATGACTTGCAGCACCACGGCCTCGGGGTCGGCCACGAGCGTGGCGCCCTTCGGGAGCTGGAGCTGCGCGGCGGTGATCGCGGTGCCGACCTCCAGGCCCTCGACGTCGACCTCGACGCCGGTCGGGATGTGGGTGGCCTCGGCCTCCACGGCGACGGAGACGAGCTGCTGGTCGAGCAGGCCCTCGGAGTTGACATCGCCGACCGTGGTGACCGGGATCTCGACCGTGACCTTCTCACCGCGCTTGACCAGGAGCAGGTCGACGTGCTCGACGAAGCCCTTGATCGGGTCGCGCTGCACGCCCTTGGGCAGGGCGAGCTCGTCGACGTCGGTGCCCTTGAGGTGGATGAGCACGTTGGGGGTGCGCAGCGCGAGCAGCACCTCGTGACCCGGCAGGGTCAGGTGCTTGGGGTCGATGCCGTGCCCGTAGAGGACGGCGGGCACCTTGTCGTCGCGGCGGATCTTGCGAGCGGCGCCCTTGCCGAACGTGGTGCGTGTTTCGGCGGCGATACGTACTTCGGACACGACATCTCCTAGGGATGCGGTAGACGGATCTTCGTGCGCTCTCCCTCATCCGCCCTAGCGGGAGGCGTTACGAGCGCAACCCTGACATCCTAACGGCTCAGGTGTCGCCCTCGAACAGGCTCGTGACCGAGCCGTCCTGGAAGATCTCCGTGATGGCGCGTGCGATGAGCGGCGCGATCGACAGCACGGTGAGCTTGTCGAACCTGGCGCTCTCCGGCAGCGGCAGCGTGTTGGTGACGATGACCTCGGAGATCCTGGAGTTCTTCAGGCGATCGACGGCGGGGTCGGAGAAGACCGCGTGGGTGGCGGCCACGATGACGTTGGTCGCGCCCTGCTCGTAGAGGGCGTCGCTGGCCTTGCAGATCGTGCCCGCGGTGTCGATCATGTCGTCGATCAGCACACAGGTGCGCCCGCGTACCTTGCCGACGACCTCGCTGACCTTCACCGAGTTGGCCACGTCGAGGTCGCGGCGCTTGTGGATGAACGCCAGCGGCGTGCCGAGCGTGTCGGCCCAGCGCTCCGACAGCCGCACGCGCCCGGTGTCGGGCGAGACGACGGTGGTGTGCTCCAGGTCGAGCTTGTTCTTGAGGTAGCTCTCCAGGACCGGCATGGCGAACAGGTGGTCGACCGGGCCGTCGAAGAAGCCCTGGATCTGCGAGGTGTGCAGGTCGATCGACATCAGCCGGTCGGCGCCCGCGGTCTTGAACATGTCGGCGATGAGCCGGGCCGTGATCGGCTCGCGTCCGCGGCCCTTCTTGTCCTGCCTGGCGTAGCCGTAGAACGGCATGACCACGGTGATGCGCTTGGCGGAGGCCCGCTTGAGCGCGTCGACCATGATGAGCTGCTCCATGATCCACTTGTTGATGGGCCCGGTGTGGCTCTGGATGACGAAGGCGTCACAGCCGCGTACGGACTCCAGGTAGCGGGCGTAGATCTCGCCGTTGGCGAAGTCGATGAGTTTGGTGGGGGTAAGGGAGACGCCGACATGCTCGGCGACCTCCTCGGCCAGCTCCGGGTGGGCTCGCCCGGAGAAGAGCATGAGGTTCTTCTCTCCGGGCTGCTTGATGCTGGTCATGACTTTTTCTCCCGCTGTTCTTGCTCGTCGAGCGCCCGCTGCGCGGCCGCGGCCGACTTCGTCCCCGCGCGCCGGCGCACGACCCATTTCTCGATGTTGCGCTGTCGCGCTCGTGCCACGCCGATGGCGCCGGGGGGGACGTCGTCGGTGATGGTCGAGCCCGCGGCCGTGTAGGCGCCGTCGTTGACCGTCAGGGGGGCCACGAGCATGGTGTCGCAGCCGACGAACGCGCCGTCACGCACGGTGGTGTGGTGCTTGTTGACCCCGTCGTAGTTGACGAAGACCGTGGAGGCGCCGATGTTCACGTCCTCGCCGATGGTGGCGTCACCGGCGTAGGTCAGGTGCGGCACCTTGGAGCGCTGGCCGACCTTGGTGTTCTTCATCTCGACGAATGTCCCGGCCTTGGACCTGCGGCCGAGTACGGTGCCGGGCCGCAGGTAGGCGTACGGGCCGACGTTGGCCTCGGGGCCGATCTCGGCGTGGTCGGCGACGGCGTTGCGGACCACGGCGCCCTCGCCGACGAAGGTGTCGGTGAGCGTGGTGGCCGGGCCGACCTCGGCGCCGGACTCGACGACGGTGGCGCCGTGGAGCTGGGTGCCGGGGTGGACGACGGCGTCGGGCCCGATCCGGACGTCGACGTCGATCCAGGTGGTGGCCGGGTCGACGACGGTGACGCCGGCGCGCATGTGCCGCTCCAGCAGGCGCTGGTTGAGCACCTTGCGGGCGGCGGCGAGCTGGACGCGGTCGTTGACGCCCTCGACCTCGACGAAGTCGCCGGCCACGCACGCGCCGACCCGGTGGCCGTCGCGGCGCAGGATGGCCAGGACGTCGGTGAGGTACTCCTCGCCCTGGGCGTTGTCGGTGGACACGCGCTTGACGGCGTCGGCGAGGAGCGCGCCGTCGAAGGCGTAGATGCCGGAGTTCATCTCCTTGATGGCGCGCTGCCCGGGAGTGGCGTCCTTCTCCTCGACGATCTCCAGGACGGCGCCCGCGTCGTCGCGGATGATCCGGCCGTACCCGGTCGGGTCGGGCACCTCGGCGGTGAGCACGGTGACCGCGTTGCCCTCGGTGGCGTGCCGTTCGAGCAGGTCGGTCAGGGTCTGGGTGCGTAGGAGGGGCACGTCGCCGTAGGTGACAAGGACGGTGCCGGAGATGGTGCCGACCTCTTCGAGGACGGTCCGCACGGCGTGACCGGTGCCGCGCTGCTCGTGCTGGACGACGGCGCGCGCGTCGGGGCTGGTGTCGGCCAGGTGGCCGGCGACCCGTTCGAGCGCGTGCCCGACGACGACGATGAGCTGCTCGGGACCGAGGTCGCGGGCGGCGGCGAGCATGTGGTCGACCAGCGCGCGGCCGCACACCTCATGCAGGACTTTCGGAGTCTGGCTCTTCATCCGGGTGCCCTCGCCGGCGGCGAGGACGATCACGGCTGCCGGGCGCGGCACACTCACGGGTTGAGGCTCCCTGTGACTGGACGGATCGGGCTTGGTACGTCTGCTCAGGGCATTCGGTACGTCAACCGCACCGCTACCCTCCCGACACCGTGAGGATACCTGGCTTGCCCCAGAACATTCTCTTGGGGCGTGCCTTCAAGGCTCCCGGAAGAGGACTCGAACCCCTACAAAGTGGACCAAAACCACTTGTCCTGCCGATTAGACGATCCGGGACAGATCGGACGCGTGATGTCCGACACCCCCTACGATACCGACCCCGCACAGGCGCGCGCGCCCGGATTACCGCTCCCGCCACGCCGGAACGCCGCTGGACTTAACAGACCGCCCGAAACGGCGCAAGACACGAAACCCACTCACCTCGCCCCACCTCACGTCACCTTCGGCACATTCCGATCTTAGGTCTTCCTTACTTACGCTGGCGTAGGTTACGGTTGCGTAGCCCGGACATTCAATCTCATACATGCCGTTGGAGGTCGCCGATGACCGTTATCGCCGAGCGCTCGTCACCCACCCCGAAGCCCGAGTTCGAAGCCGAACCGAAGTCAAAGTCCGAAATTGTCATCTTCGGCCTGGTCGTCGGGCTGCCCCTGGTCGCCATCGCGGCGGCCGTGCCGTTGGCGTGGGGCTGGGGGCTCGGCTGGACGGACATCGCCATCGCCTTCGTCTTCTACGTGATCACGGGCCTGGGCGTCACCGTGGGCCTGCACCGCTACTTCACGCACGGCTCGTTCAAGGCCAAGCGCCCGATGAAGATCGCGCTGGGCATCGCGGGCAGCCTGTCCCTGGAGATGTCCGTGCTGGACTGGGTGGCCACCCACCGCAAGCACCACAAGTTCTCCGACAAGGAGGGCGACCCGCACTCGCCGTGGCGCTTCGGCCCCGGCTTCAAGAACATGGCCAAGGGCCTGCTCTACGCCCACATGGGCTGGCTGTTCGAGAGCGAGCGCACCAACAGGGAGAAGTACGCCCCCGACCTGTCCCAGGACCAGGACATCGTCAAGCTGCACAAATGGTTCAGCGCGCTCGCGCTCACCTCGATCCTGCTGCCCGGCGTGCTGGGCCTGCTGCTCACCTGGTCCTGGCAGGGCGGGCTGACCGCACTGTTCTGGGGCTCGCTCGTCCGCATCGGGCTGCTGCACCACGTGACCTGGTCCATCAACTCGATCTGCCACGTCTTCGGCGAGGAGGACTTCCAGGTCCGCGACAAATCGCGCAACGTGTGGTGGCTGGCCATCCCGTCCTTCGGCGAGTCGTGGCACAACCTGCACCACTCCGACCCGACCTGCGCCCGGCACGGCGCGCTCAAGGGCCAGATCGACCTGAGCGCCGGCCTGATCCGGATCTTCGAGAAGCTCGGCTGGGTGTACGACGTCCGCTGGCCGACGCCGGAACGCCTGGCGGCGAAGCGCATTGCCTAGCGGCGATCAGCCGGTGAGCGGTAGCGGGTTAACGACCGTCATTATGGAAACCGTGACCGAACCCCGATCTCGCAGGCGCATGTCCGGTAGCGAGCGAAGAGAGCAGTTGATCCACATCAGCCGCACCCTCTTCGCGGAGAAGGGGTTCGACGGGACCTCTATCGAGGAGATCGCCGCCACCGCGCAGGTGTCGAAACCCGTGGTCTACGAGCATTTCGGCGGCAAGGAGGGCGTCTACGCGGTGGTCGTCGACCGCGAGATGCAGAAGCTGCTCGGCATGATCACCGAAGGGCTGTCCGCCTCCCACTCCCTGGTCAAGCTGGAGCGGGCCGCGCTGGCCCTGCTCCGCTACATCGAGGAGAGCAGCGAGGGCTTCCGCATCCTGGTCCGCGACTCGCACGCCGCCTCGGGCACCGGCAGCTTCGCCAGCCTGATCAGCGAGATCGCCAGCCAGGTCGAGGACGTGCTGGCCGACGAGTTCGCGGGCCGCGGCTACGACCCCAAGCTGGCGCCGATGTACGCCCAGATGCTGGTGGGCATGGTCGCGCTGACCGGCCAGTGGTGGCTCGACGTGCGCAAGCCGGGCCGCGAGGAGGTCGCCGCCCACCTGGTCAACCTGGCCTGGAACGGCCTGACCGGGCTCAACCCCAACCCGGCGATCACCGTCACCAGCCGGGGCCACGCGCCGCCGGTCAAACCGCCGCAGCAGCGTCCGGCCAGCGAGAAGGAGTTGCGCGAGCTGGAGAAGGCCCGCGAGAAGGAGATCAAGGAGGCGGAGAAGGTCCGCCAGCGGGAGCTCAAAGAAGCGGAAAAGGCCCGGGTGCGCGAGCTGAAGGAGCGCGAGCGGCTGCTGAAGGAGGCGGAGAAGGCCCGTGAGCGCGAGGAGAAGATCCGCCAGCGGGAGGTCCGGCTGGCCGAGCGGACCGCGCGTCTCGAACAGGTAGATCATCCGGATTGACTCTTGATCGAGCCTGGGGCGCGGAGTGACGATTGGGTTGAGCTGGGCTGACCTTTTCGGGTAAGCCGTTGCGGCTACGTTAACGTGCTGTTCAACCAAACGGGGCAACATACGCCATATGTCCGCGGAACCGTTCCAGTCTGCCAATGACCTGCCGCTGCCACAGGAGCGGTTTCTCAACCGCGAGGAGAGCTGGCTCCAGTTCAACCTGCGCGTGCTGGAACTGGCCGAGGACGCCTCCCTGCCGCTGCTCGAACGAGTACGGTTCCTCGCCATCTTCGCCAGCAACCTGGATGAGTTCTTCCGGGTCAGGGTCGCCGGGCTGAAGCGGCGCATGGCCACCGGCCTGCTGCTGCGCACCAAGAGCGGGCTCAAGCCGCGCGAGGAGCTGGTCCGCATCGCCGCCATCGCGGACGAACTGGCCAGGCGGCACGCCGCGGCCTTCCACCAGCAGATCAGCCCGCAGCTCGCCGCCGAGGGCATCGAGATCGTCCGGTGGGACGACCTGGGCCGCGAGGAGCGCACCGAGCTGCGCAAACTGTTCAGGGAGCGGATCAGGCCGGTGCTGACGCCGCTGGCCGTGGACCCCGCCCACCCGTTCCCGTACATCTCCGGGCTCAGCCTGAACCTGGCCGTTCTGGTGCGGAATCCGGAGACCGATCACACGGTGTTCGCCCGGGTCAAGGTTCCCTCGCAGTTGCCCAGGTTCGTCCATGCGTCCAAGGACCGGTTCGTGCCGCTCGAAGACGTCATCGCCGCCCATCTGGGGCAGCTCTTCAAGGGCATGGAGATCCTCCAGCACCACGCCTTCCGGGTGACCAGGAACGAGGATCTCGACGTTGACGAGGACGTCACCGAGAACCTCATGCAGGCCCTGGAGAAGGAGCTGCTCAAGCGCCGCTTCGGGCCGCCCGTACGGCTCGAGGTGGAGGACACGATCACACCCGAGGTGCTGGCGCCGCTGGTGGAGGAGCTGGAGCTGGCCCCACACGAGATCTACCGGCTGCAGGGGCCGCTCGACCTCACCGGCCTGCACGCCATCGCCGACCTGGACCGGGGCGAGCTGAGCTACCGGCCGTTCGTGCCGGCCGAGGTGATCAACGCCGAGGACGACATCTTCTCCATCCTGCGCGAGCGCGACGTGCTGCTGCACCACCCGTACGACTCGTTCGCCACGAGCGTGCAGCGCTTCATCGAGGTCGCCGCGAACGACCCCCGCGTGCTGGCGATCAAGCAGACCCTCTACCGCACCAGCGGCGACTCCCCCATCGTGGACGCGCTCATCGACGCCGCCGAGGCGGGCAAGCAGGTCGTGGTGGTCGTGGAGATCAAGGCCCGCTTCGACGAGCACGCCAACATCTCCTGGGCCCGTAAGCTGGAGCGGGCCGGTTGCCACGTCGTCTACGGCGTGGTCGGCCTCAAGACCCACTGCAAACTCGCCCTCGTCGTCCGCCAGGAGTCCTCGGGCGAGCTGCGCCGCTACTGCCACATCGGCACCGGCAACTACAACCCCAAGACCGCCCGCCAGTACGAGGACTTCGGCCTGCTCACCGCCGACCCGCTGGTCGGCGAGGACGTGACCGACCTGTTCATCCACCTGACCGGCTACTCCCACCACTCCGCCTACCGGCGACTGCTGGTCGCGCCGCACTCGATGCGCAGCGGGCTGGTGGCCAGGATCGAGCGGGAGATCGCCCACCAGCAGGCCGGCCGGCCCGCCCGGATCAGGATCAAGACCAACTCCCTGGTGGACGAGCCGATCATCGACGCCCTCTACCGGGCGTCCAGGGCGGGCGTGCAGGTGGACCTGTGGGTGCGCGGCATCTGCATCCTGCGGCCGGGGATCCCCGACCTGTCGGAGAACATCCGCGTGCGCTCGGTGCTGGGCCGCTTCCTCGAACACTCCAGGGTGTACGAGTTCGGCCTGGGCCGGCGGCCCGAGGTGTGGATCGGCAGCGCCGACCTGATGCGCAGGAACCTGGACCGGCGCGTCGAAGCCCTCGTCAAGGTGACCGCGCAGCAGCACAAGGCGTACCTCATCGAGCTGATGGACCAGGTCATGGCCGAGACCACGAACACGTGGTGGCTCAACTCCGACGGCACATGGGTGCGCTTCCAGGGCGAGGACCTGCAGAGCCGGCTCATCGGCACCCGCCGCTGGAGGACCGTTGATGACTGACCTGCTCCGCGCCGCCGGAGCCGTGGTCTGGAGAGGTGACGAGGCCGCCCCCGAGGTGGCCGTCATCCACCGCCCCCTCTACGACGACTGGACCTTCCCCAAGGGCAAGCTGAAGCCCGGGGAGCACGTGATCGCCGGGGGCCTGCGCGAGGTGCGCGAGGAGACCGGCCTGACGGTGCTGTTCGGGCGGGCGCTGCCGCCCGTCCACTACCTCAGCTCCGGCCAGCTCAAGCGGGTCGACTACTGGGTGGCGCGGGCCACCGGCGACGACGGGTTCGAGCCCGGCGAGGAGGTGGACGAGCTGCGCTGGCTGCCGGTGCCGGAGGCCAGGCGACTGCTGACCTACGAGTGGGACGCCGGGCTGCTGCGGGCCCTGCGCGCCGCGCCCCTCGACACGGTGCCCCTCGTCCTGGTGCGGCACGGCTCGGCCGGCTCCAGGAGCGAGTGGCGGGGCGACGACGCGGCCCGCCCGCTCGACGCCGCCGGGCTCGCCCAGGCGGCGGCCCTGGCCACCGCCCTGCCCGCCTACCGGCCCGAGCTGCTGCTGAGCTCGCCCAGCGTCCGGTGCGTGCAGACGCTGGAGCCGTTCGCCGCCGGGGCCGCGATCAGGACCGAGCCGCTGCTCAGCGAGGAGAGCCAGGACCCCGAGAAGACGCCCGAGCTGGTCGGGAAGGTGCGCGTGCCCGCGGCCGTGTGCAGCCACCGCAGGGTGCTGCCGGGCCTGATCGACACCCTGACCGGCAAGGACGTGCACCTGCGCAAGGGCGCGTTCGCGGTGCTGCACCGGGCCGGCGGGCGGGTGGTCGGCGTCGAGCGCTATCCGGCCTGAGCGTTCACCAGGTCACGGGCAGTTCGGCGTAGCCGTCGGCGATGTGCCCCTGCCGGCGTGGCAGCTCCCGCTCCGGCGTGGCCAGCCGCAGCCCGGGCAGGCGCCGGAACAGCCGGCTGAACACCGCCGCCAGCTCGACCCTGGCCAGGCCGGCTCCGATGCAGAAGCGCGGGCCGTAGCCGAAGCTCAGATGCGGGTCGGGCAGCGGGCGGCGCAGGTCGAACACGTCCGGGTCCGGGTAGGTCCGCTCGTCCCGGTTGGCCGCGCCGGGGGTGATCACGACGGCCTCGCCCCTGCGGATGGTGACGCCGCCGATCTCGATGTCCTCGTGCGCGTACCTGGGCAGGCCGTGCAGGCTGGGCGCGGCCAGGCGCAGGATCTCCTCGACCGCGGCCGGGGCCAGGCCGGGATCGGCTCTGAGCAGGTCGAGCTGGCCGGGGTTGGCGAGCAGGAGCAGCACGCCGAAGTCGATGCGGTTGACGGTGGTCTCGTGCCCGGCGAACAGCAGGGTGCCGGCGAGCCGCGCGATCGTCCCGTCGTCGTCGAGTTCGCGCGCCAGGTCCGACAGGACGTCCTCGGCCGGTTCGCGGCGTTTGCGGTCGATCAGGCCTGCCATGTACCCGCCCAGCTCCTCGCGGGCGGCCGCGCCCGCCTCCTCGTCGAGCGTGTTCCCCATGCGGTGCGAGAGGCCGCTGAAGTACTCCCTGTCCTCGTACGGCACGCCCAGCAGCCGGCAGATGACCAGCACGGGCAGCGGGAAGGACAGTTCGGCGTGCAGATCCGCCGGCGGGGTCAGCCCGGCGAGGTGGTCGAGCCGCTCGTCCACGAGCGCGCCGACGTCGCCGTCGAGCCGCTTCATCCGGCGCGCGGAGAAGGCCGGAGCGAACAGCCCGCGCATGCGGTCGTGCTCGGCCCGCTCCGTGGCCACGTCGCCCGCGGGCCCGCCGAGCAGGGCGGATCGGGACAGGCGCGGGGCGTTGTCCGGGTCGGGGTGAGAGCGTCCGAGCCGGCCGTCGTTGAACAGGGCGCGGGCGTCGTCGTACCCGCTGACCAGCCAGACCTCGTCGCCCACCGGGGTGCGTACCTTCGCGATGCCCTGCTCCGCCCGCAGGTCCCGGTACGCCCCGGGCACCTCGAGCAGGCTGCCGCGTTCGAAAGGAAGGGAAGGAAGGCTCATAGAACCTTGGTAACCGCTTTGACGGTCTCCTTCCAGACTCTGGGGAACTCGGCGTGGGCCCGCTCGGCCACATTGCGCTCGATCCCGATGAGCAGCCCGTACGTGAAGGTGTCCTCGCCCGCCTGCCGGGCGCTCTCGGCCTCCTTGGCCAGCCGCTCCTGGGCGACCACGCCGTCCTGGTGCGCGCCCAGGATCTCCTGGACGTTCTCGGCCAGCTTGGCGAGCCGCCCCATGTCGGGGCCCAGGCTCGGCTGGAGGGCCTCGGCGGTGTAACGGGCGCGTTTGGCCGCCTTGCGCACGTCGTGCATGGCGAGTTCGCGGCGCTCCAGGTCGTCGATGGCCTGGGCGGCGTCGTACCGCTTGGTCACCCGGCCCCAGTTGGCCGCGGCGATGCCGCGCAGCTCGTCCTGGGCCTGCCTGGCCGCCGCCTTGCCCAGGACGGGACCGCCGACGAGCCGGTCGAGCGCGTCGAGCAGCAGGTAGTAGCGGTCCCCGCTGAGCGTCTCCTTGATCCGCCCGTACGCCTCCTGCTCGCGTTCGAGCAGGTCGGAGCCGAGGCGGGCCTGGATGGGGCCCGTGACCAGCTCCGGCGCGAGGCCGGCCAGCTCCTTGGCGAACCTGGCCCTGATCACCTCGAGGTCGCGGGCCTCGCCGAGGACGGTGCCGAGCCAGCGCAGCTCCTCCTGCAGCGGCTCGGTCTCGCTCACGATGGTCTTGAACGCCTTGAGCGCGCTGCGCAGCCGTCTGGCGGCCACGCGCATCTGGTGGACGGCGTCCTCTTCGGCCCTGCGGACCTGCGGATCCTGGGACAGCAGCGCCTTGACCTGGCCTTCCAGGTAGCCCATGACGATCTCGCCGGCACTGCCGGACTTCGTGGGGGCGGTGGGGAGCGGGGCGGGCTCCAGGAGCTTGGCGAGCTTGCTGGCGGCGCCGGACGGGGCGGCGCCGGCCTTCCTGAGCCGCTTGCCGACCTTGGCCAGCACGCGGGTGGTGCCGTCCTCGAGGAGTTCGGCCTCGACCTCGCGCCATCGTACGATCTTGGGCTCGTCGCCGAACACGGTGCCCTTGACGCGGTCGTCGGCCACCTCGACCAGCCTGCGCGCGCCGTCGCTCAGGACCGTGACGCTCCTGCGGGTGTCGAGTTCGGCGACCTGCCGCAGCTCCGCGCCGCGGGTGTAGGCGCGGACCAGTTCGGCCAGCTCCTCCGGGACGACCTTGGTGCCGCGCGTGAGCGGGTGGGTGATCTCCTGGCGCACGCCCTTGGCCTTGGGGAGCTTCAGGTGCCAGCCCGCGTCGGAGCCGCCGCGCCTGCGCCGCAGGGTGACGCCCCGGGAGGCCAGCCTCAGGTCGGGCGTGTCGTAGTAGAGAGCCACGAGCCGGTAGCTCTCGGGGCCGGTGACGTCCCCGAGACCGCTGAGGTCGGGGAGCCGGTACTCCGGGGGGACGTCGAACTTGTCCTCGATCTCGATGCCCACTACACCTCACAAGTGTCCGGTTTCGGACCATGATGCCACCGGAAGGTGAACATCACACGGCTTGGAGGAGTTCGATTCTGTTGCCCACCGGGTCGGCGACATAGATTCGTCGATACCCAGGGAACAGGTCATCTGACGTCGCATCGGGCAATTTTCCGCGGTAGACGTCGAGATCGTCCACCAAGAAGGCGGGGTGGGCCTTGCGGGCGGGCCTGAAGTCCTCCTCGATGCCGAGATGCACCTCCACCCCCTCGCCCCTGAACCAGACACCCCCGCGCCCGGCCAGCCCGGGAGGCTTGGGCACCTCGCGCAGGCCCAGCACACCGGCGTAGAACTCCCGCAACCGCGGCTCGCTGCCCGCCGGCGCGGCGAGCTGGACGTGGTGCAGCGCCCTGACCGTCATTTCTGCGCCACCACGAAGATCCGCCGGAACGGGAAGGGCGTGCCGTAACCGCGCGCCGGATACGCCTCGGCGAGCGGCTTGGCCAGGTCCTGCTTGAAGCGCCGCTGCTCGTCGGGGTCGAGGCGGTCGAGGATCGGGCGCAGGGCGGTGCCGGAGACCCAGTCGAGCACCGGGTGGTCACCCTGCAGCACGTGCACGTACGTCGTCTCCCACGCGTCCACCTGCGAGCCGCCGTCGTTGAGCAGATCGACGTACTCCAGCGGCTCGCCGACGGGCATGCCCCTGCTGAACTCGCCCAGCCGGTCGGCCCAGGCCCGGGAGGCGCACAGCTCGCGGATCGCGACGTGGCTGGGGGCGTCGAAGTTGCCCGGCACCTGGAAGGCCAGCCAGCCGCCGGGGGCCAGTTCCTCGACCCAGTGCTCCAGCACGGCGCGGTGCTCGGGCACCCACTGCAGGACGGCGTTGGAGACGAGCACGTCCATGGGCCGGTCGGGACGCCAGGTGGCGACGTCGGCCACCGCGAACCTGACCTGCGTCTCGAGCTTGCGAGCCTTGGTGATCATGGCCGGTGAGGAGTCGAAGCCCTCCACGACCGCGCCGGGCCAGCGGGTGGCCAGCTCCGTGGTGAGTTCGCCGCTGCCGCAGCCCGCGTCCACGACATAATCGGGTGCGACGGCCCCCACCCTGGAGATCAGCTCGACGAAGGGCCGTGACCGCTCGTCGGCGTAGACGGCGTACGTCACGGGGTCCCAGATATCTCTTGACATGAAGATAATTGATATCGAGAGAGATATCTCGATGTCAAGACAGTACACTCTTGTGTCATGACGGAGGATGGTAGAGACGAGGTCGATCGCCTCGTCGCGGCTTGGCGGGCGGAGCGCCCCGACCTCGACGTCGAGCCGCTCCAGGTGCTCTCAAGAGTGTCACGACTCGCCAAACATCTCGACCGTGCCCGCCGTGCGGCCTTCGCCGAGCACGATCTCGAGCCGTGGGAGTTCGACGTGCTCACCGCGCTGCGGCGGGCGGGCGAGCCCTACGAGCTCAGCCCCGGAGCCCTGCTGCGGGCCACCCTGGTGACCTCCGGCACGATGACCAACCGCATCGACCGGCTGGCGCAGGCGGGCCTGGTACGCCGGCGGCCCGATCCCGAGGACCGGCGCGGGGTGCTGGTCTCCCTCACCGACCCGGGCCTGGCCCGGGTGGACGCCGCCTTCGACGACCTGCTGCGCAGGGAGCGGGAGCTGCTGTCGGGGCTGGCGGGCGAGAACCAACGGGTGCTGGCCGCGCTCCTGCGCACGCTCCTCACCCCCTTCGACTCCCCTGGCTGACCCCGGCGGCCCCGGGCGACGGCGAGCGCCGCGCCCGGGCAGGGTCAGTCGCCCAGGCGATCGGCCACGTCGAGCCACTCGGACTCGATCGTGTCCTTCTGGGCCGTGATCTCGCGGAGCCGGGCGTCCAGCGAGCCGAGCTCGGCGTAGTCGCCGGCCGCGTCCGCCATGGCGGCGTGCAGGCGCGACTCCTGGCCGGCCAGCTTGTCGAGCTGGCGCTCCAGGCGGTTGAGCTCCTTGCGCAGCTCGCGCTCCTCCTTGGCCGACAGCCCGGACGCGGTCGCCTCAGCGGGGCCTGGCTCCGTACCCGTCGCCGTGCCGGCGCTCACGCCGGCGACGGAGGTGGTGACCCCGAGGCGGGCGGTCACCGCCGTGCCCGCGGCGCGGCGTTCGAGGTACTCGTCGACCCCGCCGGGCAGCATCGACAGCTTGCCGTCGCCCAGCAGCGCCACGCACCGGTCGGTGACCCGCTCCAGGAAGTAACGGTCGTGGCTGACCAGCACCAGCGTGCCGGGCCAGCCGTCGAGCAGGTCCTCCAGCTCGTTGAGCGTCTCGATGTCGAGGTCGTTGGTGGGCTCGTCGAGCAGCAGGACGTTGGGGTCGTCCATGAGCAGGCGCAGCAGTTGCAGCCGCCGCCGCTCGCCGCCCGACAGGTCGCCGATCATCTTCCACTGCGCCTCGCCCTTGAAGCCGAGGCGTTCGAGGAGCTGGGAGGCGGTCCACTCGCGCTTGCCGACCTGGAGGTACTTGCGCACCTCCTCCACCGACTCCAGCACGCGCCTGGCCGGGTCGAGCTCGGCCAGTTCCTGCGACAGATGCGCCAGGCGGACCGTGCGGCCCCTGACCACCCGGCCGGAGTCGGGCTTGATCGTGTCGGCGAGCAGCCGCAGCACCGACGACTTGCCGGACCCGTTCACGCCGATCAGCCCGATGCGGTCACCCGGGCCGAACTGCCAGGTCAGGTCGTCGAGCACCAGCGGGCCCGTACCGGGGCCGCCCGCGTGCAGGGTGACGCCCTCAAGGTCGTAGACGGTCCTGCCGAGGCGGGCCGCGGCGAAGCGCAGCAGCTCGACGGTCTCGCGCGCCGGCGGCTCGTCGGCGATCAGGGCCTGGGCGGCCTCGATGCGGAACTTCGGCTTGGACGTACGGGCGGGCGGGCCACGCCGCAGCCAGGCGATCTCCTTGCGCATGAGGTTCTGGCGGCGCTCCTCGGCTGCCTGGGCGATGCGCGCGCGCTCGGCCTTGGCCAGCACGTACGCCGCGTAGCCGCCCTCGTAGCGCTCGACCCGGCCGTCGACGACCTCCCAGGTGCGGGTGGAGACGGCGTCGAGGAACCACCGGTCGTGGGTCACCACCACGACCGCGCTCCTGCGGCCCGCCAGGTGCGCGGCCAGCCACGCGATGGCCTCGATGTCGAGGTGGTTGGTGGGCTCGTCGAGCATGATCAGCTCGTGCTCGTCGATGAGCAGCTTGGCCAGCGCCGTACGCCTGCGCTCGCCGCCCGACAGGTCGGCGGCCTTGGACCCGAGGTCGAGGTCGCCGATCAGGTTGCCGAGGATCTCGCGTACACGCTGGTCGCCCGCCCACTCGTGCTCGGCCAGCTCGCCGAGGACGATCTCGCCCACAGTGGCGGCGGGATCGAGGGTGTCCTGCTGCGACAGGAACCCGACGCGCAGGCCCCGGTTGTGGGTGACGCGTCCGCTGTCGGGGCGCACCGTGCCCGCCAGCACGGACAGCAGCGTCGTCTTGCCGCCGCCGTTGCGGCCGACGACGCCGATGCGCTCGCCCGCCTCCACCCCCAGCGAGACGTCGCTGAGCAGTGGCTTGGGGCCGTAGGCGTGGGAAACCGACTCAAGATTGACCAGATTCATGGCCTTCCCAGGGTATCGGCTTCCCGGTGGCCTCCCGGACCGGTGACCTCGGGTCAGATGAGGGTGGCGCCCTGGACGGGGCCGTGGGCGGCCACCGCGGTGTGGGCGGCGCCCGTGGCGGTCAGGCTGTGGGCCAGGTCGCGGGCGTGGGTGGCGTCGATGGCGAGGAAGGCGCAGGTGGGGCCCGAGCCGGAGACGATCGCGCCGAGCGCTCCGTGCTGGCGGCCCGAGTCGAGGGTCGGCGCGAGCTCGGGGCGCAGGTTGAGCGTGGCGCTCTGGAGGTCGTTGCTGAGGTTGGAGCCGAGGGCGTAGGCGTCGCCGGTGCCGAGGGCCTCCATCAGCGAGTCGTTGAGCTGGGGCCAGGGCACCTCGGTGCCGGTGCTCTCCCTGAGACGGTCGCACTCGGCGTACACGCTGGCCGTGGAGAGCCCGCCGTTGGCCAGCGCGAACACCCAGTGGAACGTGCCCCCGGTGGGCAGCTCGCTCAACTGCTCGCCCCGCCCGGTGCCGACGGCCGTGCCGCCGATCAGCGAGAACGGCACGTCGCTGCCCAGGTCGCCGGCGATCTCCATCAGGTCGTCGAGGGGCAGCCCCAGGCCCCAGAGCTCGTTGCAGGCCACCAGCGCGCCGGCCGCGTCGGCGCTGCCGCCCGCCATGCCGCCCGCGACGGGGATGTCCTTCTGGATGATCAGGTCGGCGCCGTAGGTGCGGCCCGCGTGCTTGGCGAGGGCGTGCGCGGCGCGGATCGCCAGGTTGGAGCCGTCGGTCGGCACCTGGTCGGACCACTTACCGTTGACCTGCACCGTGATCGAATCGGACTCCTTCGCCACCACCTCGTCGAAGATCGACACTGCGTGGAAGACGTTGACCAGGTCGTGGAAGCCATCTTCCCTGAGCGGGCCGACAGAAAGCTGCACGTTGACCTTCGCGGGCACACGTACGGTCACCGAACTCATCGATCTTCTGCCACTCTCATCGCTTGCCGGGGTCAAGGACACTCGATGTTATCCAGGCCCGCCGCTCTGACATGCGGTTCTTGAAATATGACCGCGGGTTCCGCGCAGTCATCAACACAGAGAGTCAAGTTGATGGGCATTTGCCGGGCCGCCGGGCGCGGCCTGTTCCCCCTCCGCGCGCAGGCCGTGCAGGAAGAAGGACAGGCACCGGCGCCAGGCCCCGGGTGCCGTCTCCATGGACTCGCGGATGACTTGTGACATTGCCCATACCAGGGTGACCAGGTCTTGCGACCCGAAGTCGGGACGGAGCCGGCCGGCCGCCCTGGCGCGTTCGATGATCCGCTCGGCGTCCGCGAAGCCCCGGCCGCATGCCTGGCCCACGTCGGTGGCCAGCGAGAAGCTCTGGGCCAGGGCGTCGTTCAGGCTGTGGTCCTCGGCCTGGAGGGCGAAGAGCCCTTCGAGGAAGCCGACGAACCCGGCCCAGGGGTCGGGGTCGGCCAGCGCCTTCGAGGTGACCTGTTCGAGAGCCGCCAGCCGCTGGGGAAGGATCGCGTCGAGGAGCGCCTCACGGGTCGGGAAGTGGTTGTAGAGGGTGCCGATGCTGACCCCCGCCCGGCGCGCGATGTGCTCCAGGGGGGCGTCGAGACCGCGCTCGGCGAAGATCTGGGTGGCCGCGCCCAGCAGTTTGTCGCGGTTGCGCGCGGCGTCGGAGCGCAGCGGCTTGGATTCGGCTGCCATCCGCCCATCATACGAAATCGAGGCAACCCTCAAGTTTGTGCTACGGTCGCGACTGAAATTGAGGGAGCCCTCGATTTAGCTCTGGAGGAAGGCATCGCCATGTCCGCAGCAGCACGCAAGACTGCCGTCGTCATCGGAGCGGGGCCGGGTCTCGGCATGTCCGTCGCGCATCGGTTCGGGCGCGAGGGCTACGCCGTGGCGCTGGTCTCACGTACCGGGTCCCGGCACGCCGGATACCTGGCGGCGCTGGCCGAGGCGGGGGTCGAGGCCGCCGCCTTCGTCGCCGACGTACGGGACCGCGACCGGGCCAGGGCCGCCGTGGACGCGATCGGCGCGCGGTTCGGCGCGATCGACGTCCTCTACTACGGCCCCGCGATCACCGATCTGGACGCCCCGCCCGCGCCCATCACCGGCATCACGGTGGCGGACGTCCAGGACGCGATGAACGTCGTCTACCCGGCGGTCGACCTGGTCGGCAGGGTGCTGCCGGGCATGATCGAGAGAGGCGGCGGCGGGCTGCTGTTCGCCGGGGGCCTCAGCGCCGTCATGCCGATGCCCGCGCTCGGCGGCCTGGCGATCTCGGCGGCGGCGCTGCGCAACTACGCGCTGACGCTCAACGCGGCGCTGGCCGGTCAGGGCGTCTACGCGGGCAGCCTGATCATCGGCGGGCTGATCGAACGCGGGGACATCCACCAGGCGGTGACGGCCCAGCCGGAACGGTTCGGCGACGTGGGGAACAGCACCCTCGACCCCGACCTGATCGCCGACGCCGCCTGGGACCTCTACACCGGACGCGACCGGCCCGAGGCCACGTTCAGCGCCTTCGCCTGACGGAACGCCTTCGCGTGCGGGCCGGATGCCTCCACCCGAAGTGCCGGCACCGCCGGGTGCGGGTGCGAGCCTCCGAGCGCCGGTCCGGCTCTCTCTTGCGACCGCCACATGTGCGGGTCGGGTGTCTGTGTGTCGAGGTGGTGCGTGGTCAGGGGCGGAGTTCGGCGATGCGGGCGAAGGCCGTGACGTCGAGTTGCTCGCCGCGCGCGGACGGGTCCACGCCCGCCGCCCGCAGCGTGCGCTCCGCGTCGGCGGCGGTGCCGGCCCAGGAGGCGAGGGCGGCCCGCAGGGTCTTGCGGCGCTGCGCGAAGGCCGCGTCCACCACCCCGAACACCTCCTCCCGCGACGCCGTCGTGGCCGGCGGGTCGCGGCGGGCCAGGGAGACGAGGCCGGAATCGACGTTGGGGACGGGCCAGAACACGCTCCGGCTCACCGGCCCCGCCCGGCGCACGTCCGCGTACCAGGCGGCCTTGACCGACGGCACCCCGTACACCTTCGAGCCCGGACCCGCGGCCAGCCGGTCGGCCACCTCCGACTGCACCATCACCAGGCCCGTGCGCAGCGACGGGAGCACCTCCAGGAGGTGGAGCAGCACCGGGACGGCCACGTTGTACGGCAGGTTCGCGACCAGGGCTGTGGGCACGTGCCCCGCGAGGTCGTCAAGGACGATCTTCATGGCGTCGGCGTTGACGACCGTGAGCCGGTCGGCCGCGTCGCGCTCGGCCACCGTGACGGGGAGCTGACCGGCCAGCACCGGATCGATCTCGACGGCCACCACGTGCGCGGCCGACGTCAGCAACCCCAGCGTGAGCGAGCCGAGACCCGGCCCGACCTCGATGACCACGTCGTCCGGGGCGAGGTCGGCCACACGGACGATGCGGCGGACGGTCCCTGCGTCGATCACGAAGTTCTGGCCCAGTTTTTTTGTCGGACGAATGTCTAGCTTGTTGGCCAAAATACGTATTTCCGCAGGGCCCAGCAGCCTCATCATCCAACCAGTCTCCCGCATCGAAGAACGTGCGATGGCGGACGGGGAGAGCAAAGGGGAGGATGGCGTGGAACAGGAAGGGACTTCCCTCATGGAGCCAACGGGCGCCGCGCCCCTCCGGCCGACCGACCTGCGGGAGATCGGACCGTACCGGCTGCTGGGCCGGCTGGGCGAGGGCGGCATGGGGACGGTGTTCCTCGCGCGGGCGCCGACGGGCCGGTTCGTCGCGCTCAAGGTGGTCAAGGCGGAGTTCGCCAACCAGGAGGGCTTCGCCGCCCGGTTCCACGCCGAGGTCGACAGCGCCCGCCGGGTGGCGTCGTTCTGCACGGCCCAGGTGCTCGACAACGGCGACACCGGCGACGGCCGGCCGTACATGGTGACCGAGTACATCGCGGGCACTCCCCTGTCCGACCAGATCTCCAGGTACGGCGCGCTGGAGCCGGGGCCGCTGCACGGCGTCGCGCTCGGGGTCGCGGCGGCGCTGGCCGCCATCCACGTGGCGGAGCTGGTGCACCGGGACCTGAAGCCGGCCAACGTGATCCTCTCGCTGTCGGGGCCCCGGGTGATCGACTTCGGCATCGCCAGGGCGCTCGACCGCGAGACGGGGTTCACGCTGTCCGGCGAGTTACTCGGGAGCCCGGGATGGTGGGCCCCCGAGCAGGTCCGCGGGGAGGCGGTCAGCCCGGCGGTCGACGTCTTCGCCTGGGGCTGCCTGGTGGCGTACGCCGGGAACGGGCGGCATCCGTTCGGGCGCGGTGACCCCATCACCTTGGCCACCCGGGTGCTGAACACGCCGCCCGAGCTGGGCGCGCTGCCCGCGCCGCTGGACCAGCTCGCGCGGCGGGCCACGTCCATGGACCCCGCGCTGCGGCCCACGGCGCAGGACCTGCTGATCGCGCTGGTGGGCGGCAGCACCCCCGCCCCGGTGGCGGCCGATCCGCCGACGCTGGTGGCGACCGAGCTGCTGAGCGAGTGGCGACCGCCGCGGAACGTGGTGGACGAGCCGGACATCACGGCCACATTCACGACCCCGCCGCCGAGCGACGCCACCACACGGAGACCCC
This sequence comes from Nonomuraea sp. MG754425, assembly GCF_021699195.1. GTDB lineage: Bacteria > Actinomycetota > Actinomycetes > Streptosporangiales > Streptosporangiaceae > Nonomuraea. Next base: position 63,057 of record NZ_SSXE01000013.1, read on the forward strand.
CCGGCCTGAACCCGGCATCGAGACCGGGTGCGGCATCCAGCCCGAACGCGTTCCCTGGGGCGAATCCGGTTCCCGGGGCGAACCCGGCGTCCGGACCGAACGTGGCGTCCGGACCGAACGTGGCCTCCGGGCCGAGTGCGGTCCCTGGGTCCGGTGCGAGCCGTGGCACCGGTGCGAGCGCTGGGGCAAATGGTGCCCTCGGGTCCGATGCGGGCCATGGGTTCGGTGCGGGCCAAGGGGCAGGTGGGGCCCATGCGGGCCATGGGTCTGGTGCGGGCTATGAGTCCGATGCGGGCCGTGGGTCCGGCCCTGGGGCAAGTGGGGCCCTTGGGTCCGGCGCGGGCCGTGCGAGCCATGGGGGTTCTGGGGCCAGTGGGCCCGGTGCGGCCCCTGGGGTGAGGTCGGGGGGCAGGCCGAATGTGGCGCCCGCGTCGTTCGGCGCGGCGGAGGCCGGAGCAGGGCCCGCCGCGCCCGCCGGCCCGGCCGACGTCCCGGGTTCCCCCGGAAGCGGGCCGCAGGGCGGCGAGGCGGCGCCCGTGTCGCTGGAGGAGCGGGTCCGGCGGGAGGAGGAGGCGGCCAAGGAGGAGCTGGCGCGCTGGCGGGTGCCCGACCAGGCGCAGGGGCTGCGACCGGCGCGGAAGTCGTTCGGGCTGTTCCGAACGGGCAAGCCGGCGCGGCGGAGATCCGGACAGCCGCCGGAGGACGCCGACTCCGAACCGCCCACGCGGACCGCAGGCCCCGGAGTCTTCCCGCGCGAGGCCGGTGCGGGGCCGCTCCAGGAAGGCGCGGGATCGGAGCCGATCCGGCGAGCCGCGGGTTTCGGGCCTGCCCCGCAGACGGCCGGTGCGGGACCCGACCCGATAAGGGCCGGTTCGGGGCCGGCCCCGCTCGGTTCCGGGCCCGTCCCGAAGAAGGCCGGTTCAGGGTCGGCCCCGCTCGGTTCGGGGTCTGTCTCGCGGGAGGCCGGTCCGGGGGAGACACAGCCCGGCACCCTGGGAGGCGCGTCCGAGCCGGGCGACGAGCCCGACACCCTCGGCGGCACGCGTACGCCCGGCGTCCGGTGGCTCATCGCCGCCGGAGCGGCCGTGCTGGCCGTCGTCGTCACGGCGGGCGTGCTGATCGTCACCTCCGCGCGCACCACGACCACCGCCACGAGTTCGGGCGCGCCGGCCACGGCCACGGGCGTCCCCAGCCCGAACGACGTGGGCCGCCGGTTCGCGCTCGGCGCGAGCTTCGACGACCCGGTCGCCATCGTGTCGGCCGCCCCGGAGTGCGGGCTGAAGGAGTTCGAGGGCAGAACGTCCGCCGAGGGCCAGCTCTGCGTGGTCCGCTGGACGATGCTCAACCCCGGCGGCGAACGCAGAGTGCTGGTCGAGCCGGTGGTGACCCTGATCGACGACCGGGGCGGGGAGCACGACGCGGCCCCCGTCACGTTGCCGCCGGCCATCCTGCCCGGCGCGCGGGTGGACAGCGCGTTCGTGTTCGACCTGGCCGCGTACCGCAAGCCGGTGCGGATGACGGCGTCCCTGCTGGAGAACGGCAAGCTGATCGAGGTGGCGCTGTGAGGAGCGGAGCGGCCGTCATGGTGCTCGCGGCGCTCGTGGCCGTGGCGGGCGTGAGCGTCGTCGTGCCGCCCGCGGTGGCCGCGGCCTGCGGCGGGGTCGCCGACTTCGACGGCGACGGCCTGGACGACGTGGCGGTCGGCGACCCGTTCGCCGACGACCAGAAGGGCGCGGTGCACGTGCTGTCCGGCGGCAGGGTGGTGCCCGTCAGTGTGCCCGGCCCGGCCGGGGGCGACGGCTTCGGCTGGTCCGTACGCCTGGCGCAGCTCAACGGCGACACCTGCGCCGACCTGGTGATCGGCGCCCCGTACACGGACGTGGACGGGACCGAGGACGCCGGCGCCGTGTACGTCGTCTACGGCGGCGGCGCCGCTCCCCCGCAGCGCCTGACCCCGCCGAAGCCCCAGCGGTTCGCGCACTTCGGCTGGTCCCTGGCCGCGCGCGGCGATCTGGTGGCGATCGGCGCACCGTACGAGGACGAGGGCCAGACGCCCGACGCGGGCGCGCTCTACGTGCGCAAGGGCGCGGGCGAGTTGCGCAGGATCAGCCAGGAGACCGTGGACGTGCGCGGCAACAGCGAGGTGGGCGACCAGTTCGGCTGGTCGATGGCGTTCGGGCCGGGGAACGAGCTGGTCGTCGGCGTCCCGTACGAGAACGACGACGGCGTCGGACGCCAGGTCGAGAGCGGGCGGATCGACTCGGGCTCGGTGGTCTTCATCGACGACGTGCTGGCCGCGAAGCTCACCTCGGCCAAGCTGGACTCGCCGACCGACCGCTCGGGCGACCGGTTCGGGTACGCGGTCGCCTACTCCGAGGGCTCCGGCTACGCGGTCGGCTCGCCCGGCCCCGGTTACGTGCAGCTCCTCGATCCCGCCAGGAAGCCCACGAGGCGGGTGACGCAGCCGGACGGGCAGGCGTTCGGCTTCTCGCTGGCCGTCGCGGCGGACGGACGGCTGGCGATCGGCGCGCCCTTCGGCGGCGAGGTCCGGGTCGTGTCCTGGCGGGATCCCGGGGCGGACCGGCGGCTGACGGCGGGCGACGGGCTGTTCGGCTGGTCGGTGGCCTTCAGCGGCAACAAGCTGTTCGTGGGGCAGCCGGACGCCGCGCCGTACGGGAAGGTCGCGGTGGCCGCGCGCAACGACGACACCCTCCAGCCGCTCCAGCCCCGGTCGGGAGCCGACTTCGGGGTCTCGCTGGCCGGGTAGCACGGGCGCGCGGGCGATCAAAGGGCGTGGGCTCGGGCCGGTCGGCACGGCCCGTCAGCCGGCCGCGGCCGGGGTGGCTGTGGCGGTGACCACGGGGTCGGGGAACAGGCGGTCGCCGCAGCTCGGCCACTGGCCCTGCCACCTGCCGCCCACCTGCTGGTAGAGGAGCTGCGCCCGGTACGTCTGCTCCTCCTCCGGCCAGGCGGTCGGCAGGCCCGTGCCGCCCACGGCCGCCCACATGGGCAGGCTGAACTGGTACATGCCGTAGTAGGGGCCCTCGGCGTTGAACGCCTCCGGGTTGCCCCGGGACTCGCACTCGGCCAGTGCCGCCCAGTCGAGCCGCAGCACCTCGGGCTGGATCGGCACCGTGCGGGGCGGGGTGACCGTGATGACCGTGCCGTCCTTGGGGAAGCTGTTCAGCGGCGGTTTCACCAGGTAGCCGCGGCGCAGGACGACGCGCTTCTGCTTGAGCACCTCGCGTACCGTCCTGGCGGTCGTACGTGAGGTCAGCCGCGCGGCTCCGGAGACCACGTACACCTTGCGCCGCGTGTACACGGTCAGCTCCATGCCCTCCAGCGGCACCATGTCGCCGGGCGGGGCGGACAGCCTGCTCGCGGCGAGGGTGATGTCCAGCTCGGCCAGGGCGTCGCCCACGTTCGTGGCGGTGACCAGGTGCTGGCTGGTCTGACCGTCGAGGGTCAGGGTGAGGGGGCGGGCGCGGCGCACCTCGATCGTGGTGCCGTCGTCCACCTCCTGCCGGGCGGACGGGCGGACGACGTCGCCGTAGCCCACGTCCACCCCGGCGTGGGCGAGCACCTCCTGGACGGTCCCGGCGAACGCCCGGACCGGCCTGCGCTCGCCGTCGACGACCAGGATGACCTCTTTGACCAGCAGGGACACCACCACGAGCGCCCCGGCGGCCAGCACGCCCGCCGCGCACACGATCGGCGTCCACGGGGAGCGCCACGGGATCGGCGGTCGGGGCGCACGCCTCTTTCCTCGCACGAACCACCTCCGGTGTGGGGGCAGGATCGCGAGAACGCTAGCGCTGGTACGGTCCCCGTATCTACTGGTTCACCAAAAGTTGGTCACCACTCGCCGAAAACTGTGACTCCGTTGACGCTGATCGCCTCACAGAGCTGGTCAGGATGGATGTTTTTGACCTCGGCCAGGCAGCGCAGGGTGATGGGGATGAGATACGGGGCGTTGGGCTTGCCCCGGTGCGGGACCGGCGGCAGGTAGGGGGCGTCGGTCTCGACCAGGATGAGCTCGGCGGGCGCGACCTCGGCCGCCTCGCGGAGGTAGGCGGCGTTCTTGTACGTCACAGGCCCGGAGAACGACATGAAATATCCGGCTTCCACGCACTTCTTCGCCATCTCGGCGTCGCCGGAGAAGCTGTGGAAGACCACCCTGTCCGGCGCGCCCTGCTCGGCCAGCACCCTCAGCACGTCGTCGTGCGCCTCGCGGTCGTGGATGACCAGCGCCTTGCCGGTGCGCTTGGCGATCTCGACGTGCGCCCGGAAGCTCGCGTGCTGGTCGTCCTTGCTCGCCCAGTCGCGGTAGTAGTCGAGGCCCGTCTCCCCCACCGCCCGCACCTCGGGCCGCCCGGCCAGCGCCTCGATCTCGGCCAGCACCTCCGGGGTGGCCTCGTGGGCCTCGTTCGGGTGGATGGCCACCCCCGCGTAGACGCCCTCCTGCCCGGCCGCCACGTCGGCGTTCCAGCGCGAGGACGTCAGGTCGTACCCGATCGTGACCAGCCTCGTCACGCCCACGGCCCGCGCGTCGTCGAGGATGCCGCGCACGCTCGCCGAGGCCGCCTGCGCGGCCTGCGCCACCGGGTCGCCCGACGACGCCTGCCGGTTGCCCACCATGATGTCGAGGTGGCAGTGGCTGTCGAACACGGGCGCGGAGAGCGGCTCTGGCGCGGCGGGAAGCTTGGTCACGCCCTCTAAAGTAGCCGCCCCGCACGCCGGGCCCGGCACCCCGCCAGGCCCGGCACGCGGCGGGTCACTCGCCCAGGCGGGCCAGTTCCTCGTCGACGACCTTCGGGTCGAGCTTCTTGAACAGCGGCACGGGCGGCGCCAGCGGGGTGCCCGGCTTGACCGGCCGGTGCTCCCAGCGGGCCGCGCCGTCGTACTCGCCGGTGATCACCGGGTAGGCGGGGCCGCCGTCCTCGTCGACCTCGCGGATCTCCGGCATGCCCGCCCACACACCCTCGCCGCCCAGCATGGCGAAGACCTTGTTGGAGGAGCTGGGCAGGAACGGCGTGAGCATCGTCTTGGCGTCGTCGACCACCTGCAGCGCCACGTGCAGGATGGACTTCTGCCGCTCCGGGTCGTCCTTGAGCTTCCACGGCTCCTGTTCGGCCAGGTACTTGTTGGCCTCGCGGACGACGTCGAACGCCTCGGTGATCGCGTTCTTGAACCTGGACCGGGCCAGCTCCGCGCCCACCGGGGCGAACGCCTGGCGCGAGCGCTCCAGCAGGGCCCGGTCGGCGTCGGTGAGGTCGCCGGGCTCGGGCACGGCCCCGAAGTTCTTGGCCGCCATCGAGATGGACCGGTTGACCAGGTTGCCCCAGGCCGCGACCAGCTCGCCGTTGTTGCGGTTGACGAACTCCTGCCAGGTGAAGTCGGTGTCCTGGTTCTCCGGGCCGGCCACGGAGATGTAGTAGCGCAGCGCGTCGGCGTCGTAGCGGGCCAGGAAGTCGCGCACGTAGATGACGATCTGGCGGGAGGAGGAGAACTTCTTGCCCTCCATCGTCAGGAACTCGCTGGAGACCACCTCGGACGGCACGTCGAGCGCGCCCAGCGCCCCCGGCGAACCGCCGCGCGCGCCGATGCCGCTGTAGCCGAAGAGCATGGCGGGCCAGATCTCGGCGTGGAAGACGATGTTGTCCTTGCCCATGAAGTAGTAGCCACGGGCCTCGGGGTTCTGCCACCACTGCCGCCAGGCGTCGGGGTCGCCCGAGCGCCTGGCCCACTCGATGGAGGCCGACAGGTAGCCGATGACCGCGTCGAACCACACGTACAGGCGCTTGTTGGGCTGGTCGCGCCAGCCGTCGAGCGGGATCGGCACGCCCCAGTCGAGGTCGCGGCTGATCGCCCGGGGCTGGAGGTCGCCGAGCAGGTTGAGCGCGAACTTCAGCACGTTCGGCCGCCACTCGCCCTGCTTGGACTGCAGGTAGGTGCCGAGCACCTCGGCGAAGGCGGGCAGGTCGAGCATGAAGTGCTCGGTCTCGACGAACGTGGGCGTCTCGCCGTTGATCCGGCTGACCGGGTTGATGAGCTCGATCGGGTCGAGCTGGTTGCCGCAGTTGTCGCACTGGTCGCCGCGCGCGCCGTCGTAGCCGCAGATGGGGCAGGTGCCCTCGATGTAGCGGTCGGGCAGGGTACGGCCGGTCGAGGGCGAGATCGCGCCCATCGTGGTCTTGGGGAAGATGTAGCCGTTGTCGTAGAGGCCCTTGAAGATGGCCTGCGTGACGGCGTAGTGGTTCTTCGTGGTCGTCCGGGTGAACAGGTCGTAGGACAGGCCGAGGCCGGTCAGGTCTTCGGCGATGACCCGGTTGTAGCGGTCGGCCAGTTCCCTGGCGCTCACGCCCTCCTTGTCGGCCTGGACCTGGATCGGGGTGCCGTGCTCGTCGGTGCCCGAGACCATCAGCACCTTGTTGCCCGCCATCCGCTGGTAACGGCTGAAGACGTCGGACGGCACGCCGAACCCTGAGACGTGCCCGATGTGACGGGGGCCGTTGGCATACGGCCACGCAACGGCGGTCAAGATGTGCTGGGACATGGTTCCAAGCCTACGGGTTCCCGCAAGGCCATTTGTTACCCGCTGCCGTGCTCACCCACCGGCCGTACCGGCCGTCTCGCGGACGACAGCGGCCGAACCCGTCGGTGGTGACGGGTTCGGCGGCGGTGACAGGCGGGAGTGGCCGCCTAGCGCTTCGTCTCTTCGAGCGAGATGCCCGCGGCGGCCTCCTCGGCGGCGGCGGCCGCGTTGTCGATGGAGGTCTCGCGGGTGCGGCGGATGCCCAGGATGCTGATGAACAGCGCCGCGAAGATCGTCTGGAAGCTCATGATGAGCGCCGTCGCGGACGGCACCACGAGACGCAGCGACTCGCGCGGGTTGAGCTCGCCGAAGCTGCGCACCTGCCAGTGCGCCAGCGACATCACCAGGCCGACGAGACCGGCCAGCGCCAGCAGCCCGCCGACGACCAGGCCCTTCTCCAGGCTGACGATGTCGATCAGCCGCCGGATGCGTGGCGACTCGGGCAGGAAGCCCTCCTCCGCCGCGTACACCTTGGTGAACACGGCGAACAGCGCCGCCTGGAAGCCGATCACCACCAGGGCGGCCGATCCGACCAGGGTGTCGACGTCGAAGGCCAGCTCGCCGATCTGCACCGGGCCGAACACCAGCGCCGTGCCCGCCACGAGCCCGACGACCATCATCAGCACGCCGGGGTAGAAGAACAGCCACTTCGGGCTGTAGAGCAGCAGGAAGCGCAGGTGACGCCAGCCGTCGCGCCAGGAGCGCAGGTGCGGCGGGCGGGAGCGGCCGTCGGGCGAGAGCGTGGTCGGGACCTCGCGCACGTCGAGGCCGGACAGCGTGGCGCGGACCACCATCTCGGAGGCGAACTCCATGCCGCCCGTCTGGAGCTGCAGCCGCAGGATCGAGTCGCGCCTGAAGCCCCGCAGGCCGCAGTGGAAGTCGCCGATCGCCGACGGGAAGAACAACCGCCCGACGAACGACAGCACCGGGTTGCCGAGATAGCGGTGCAGCGGCGGCATGGCGCCGGGGGCGATGCCGCCCTTGAAACGGTTGCCCATCACCAGATCGGCACCGTCGCGAAGCTGCTCGACGAACGGCAGCAGCGCGGTGAAGTCATAGGAGTCGTCGGCATCGCCCATGATGACGTATTTGCCGCGAGCCGCCCGGATGCCGCCAATGAGGGCGTTGCCGTAGCCCTTGTCGTCCACGTGCACCACGCGGGCCCCGGCGTCACGGGCAAGCTGTTGCGAGCCGTCCGTGCTGCCGTTGTCGGCGATCAGCACTTCGCCCTCGATGCCGTGCTCCGCCATGCACGCGAGTGCCTTGCGCACACAGACTTCCACGGTCTCCGCCTCATTGAGGCAGGGCATGACCACCGTCAGTTCCACGTGTCTACCCTTCAGTTAAGGCTCATCCAGTCAACCATCATGCCCTGAACCCGCTCGTGCTCGGGCACAGACCTGGAAACGACTGGCATTCTTTACAGCATGGTGAGCGTCGCGGAGACCACTCCTGTGGACAACTCCGCCCCTGGCAGGACGGCACGTCTGTTGGCCATGGTGGGCAGGCATCGGGTGTTCGCCGTGGCCTTCGGCGTGGGCGCCGTGCTGCGGCTCGTCACCATGCTCGGCTACGGCCCGGCCATGTGGTTCAACGACTCCTACGAGTACGTCTCGGTGGCGTTGCACCCACGGCCGCACCCGATCAGGCCCGACGGCTACAGCTTCTGGCTGATGTTGCTCCAGCCGTTCCACAGCTTCAGCCTGCTGGTCTTCACCCAGCACCTCATGGGGCTGGCCACCGCGTGCCTGATCTACGCGCTGCTGCGGATCAAGTTCCGGCTGCCCAAGTGGGGGGCCACGCTCGCGGCGGCGCCGGTGCTGTTCGACGCCTACCAGATCCAGCTCGAACAGATGGTGATGTCCGACACCCTGTTCATGCTGCTCGTGGTGGGCGTGATCACGATGGTGCTGTGGAAGCGGCGGCTGACCTGGCAGGCGGGCGCGGTCGTGGGCCTGCTGCTGGCGCTGACCTGGCTGACCCGCTCGATCGGGCTGCCGATCCTGGCGCTGGTGGTGCTCTACCTGCTGGTCAAGCGCACCGGCTGGCGGCCGATCGTGGCGGTGCTCACGGCCTGCGCGATCCCGGTGATGGCGTACATGGGGTGGTTCGCCGCGGCGTACGGCAAGTTCGCGATGACCAACAGCGACGGGCTCATCCTCTACATGCGCACGGCCATCTTCGCCGACTGCAACAAGATGGACATCGACAAGTACAAAGAGGTCCAGCTCCTGCTGCTGTGCATCAACGACCCGGTGAGCCAGCGCAAGGACTACGCCCAGTGGTACCTGTGGGGGCAGGGCAACGGCGACGGCACCGGCACCGGCGAGGTGCTGCACCGGTGGGGCATCAACAAGAAGTGGAGCGAGATCACCAACGACGCGGCGAGCAAGTTCGCCACGCGGGCGATCCTGTCGCAGCCCGGTGACTATCTGAAGGTCGTGGCGCGCGATTTCTTCCGCTCCTTTCACTGGTCACGTCCACGCTTCCCCGACGAGTCGACTTACAACATGTACCAGTTCAAGCCTTACGTGGAACTGGACGACACCGGCCAGCCCAAGCGGCTGCCGAAGTGGGCCTCGTACGCGGGCGGGCGCACCGACACCGACGCCTTCAGCTACGAGCAGGGCCCGCCGGAGACCCGGGTCGTGCAGCCGTGGGCGACGATCATGAGCAACTACCAGAAGGTCTTCTACCTGCGCGGCATCGTGGTCGGCGGCATCCTGCTGATCGGCCTGTACGGCGTCGCGGTGCGCTGGCGCAAGTTCGGCGGCCCGGTGGTGCTGCCGTGGCTGGGCGCGGTCGGCCTGCTGCTGGCCCCGGCGGCCACGGCGGAGTTCGACTACCGCTACGTGCTTCCGGCCGTGCCCCTGGCCTGCGTCGCGGCGGCGATCACGCTGCGCAGGGGCGTCACCTGGGGGCGGCGCTCGCCCAGGAGCCCAGCAACATCCGAGTCCACCACTGCGCCTGGGTGATCGTCTCGGCGGTCAGCACGGGGTAGAGCCACCAGAAGTCGACCAGCACCACGAGCGCGAACGCGCCGGCCACCGCGGCCCCGATCGCCCGGCGGGTGGCCGGGGCGTCGCTCCTGCCGATGACGAGCCCCGCCACGAGCACGAGGGCCAGCACCATGAACGGCACCACGGGGATCATGTAGAAGAGGTACATCGTGCGGTTGTCGGCGATGGCGTAGTAGAACCACGGCAGCCAGCCGGCCGCGAAGGCCAGCAGCACCGCCCCGGCCCGCCAGTCGCGGGAGGAGACGTACCAGGCGACGAGCCCGACCAGCGCGAGGACGGCGGCGTACCAGAGGGCGGGGGTGCCGACGCCGAGCACGGCCTGCGCGCACTTGGCGGCCCCGCAGGTCTCCGGCGGCAGGTCGGAGGGGTAGTGGAAGGAGACCGGGCGTAACAGCAGCGGCCACTGCCAGGGCTCCGACATGTACGGGTGGTAGTCGTCCAGGCCGCTGTGGAAGCCCAGCACCTCCATCTGGTACCGCGTCCACGACCGGAGCGAGTCGATCACGAAGAACACCGGCCCGCCGGAGGTGGCGCGGTCCCAGTTGCGGCCCCAGCCGTCGGCGGAGACGAACCAGCCGGTCCAGGAGGCGGTGAAGACCAGCGCGGGCACGAGCGTCATGGCCCCGAGCGCGCCGGGTAAGTCGTACGACAGCGTCTTCCGGGGCAGCCCCAGCGCCCGCCGCGCGCCCGCGTCCCACATGAGTGACAGCACGGCGAAGGCGATGAGGAAGAAGACGCCCGACCACTTGACCGCGCAGGCCGCCCCCAGGCAGGCCCCGGCCGCCGGCCGCCACCATCGGAAGTGCGGCGGGTTCGCACACCGGGCGACCAGCCGCGCGCGGGCCTGGTCGCGGTCGGCCACCAGGCAGGCGAACCCGGCGAGCACCCAGAACATGAGGAAGATGTCCAGCAGCGCCGTCCGCGACAGCACCAGGTGTAAGCCGTCGAGCGCGAGCAGCAGCCCGCCGAGGCAGCCGAGCAGGGTCGAGCGGGTCATCCTGCGCGCCACCCTGGCCATGATCAGGATGGACAGCGTGCCGGCCAGTGCCGCCGCGAAGCGCCAGCCGAACGGGTCCATCCCGAACAGCCACTCCCCCACGCCGATCATCCACTTGCCCAGGGGCGGGTGGGCGACGAAGGAGGCGCAGTCGGACGGCTGCCCGCACTGCCGGAAGATGTCCAGGTTGCCGGCCAGCAGCCGCCGGTCGGCGACGGGGTTCTCGGCGTCGCCGAGCGTGGCCGTCTCGACGCCGAAGGTGATCAGCGAGTAGGCGTCCTTGATGTAGTAGGTCTCGTCGAAGACGACGGCCCTGGGCTCGCCGAGCCGGACGAAACGCAGCAGGCCGCCGAAGACCGCCACCGCGATCGGCCACATCCAGCCCGCGAGGGCGCCGCCCTGCATCGGCGGGACGAGCCGCCGCGCCGACGCCCCCCAGTTCGTCACGATGCGCACCCTATGGCGTGGCGGTCTTCCGGTGCACCAGGTCGTACAGCTCGCGTTTGGGCACGCCCGCTCCCTTGGCCACGTCGGCCACGACGAGGCTGCGTCGCTCCCCCTCGGCCACCCTGCGCTCGACCTCCGCGGCCAGCGCGCCGAGGTCGGGCTCGGCCTCGCCCGGCGCGTGGCCGGCGACGACGACCGTGATCTCGCCCTTGACGCCCGGGGCCGACCATTCGGCCAGCTCGGCGAGCCCGCCCCTGCGCACCTCCTCGTAGGTCTTGGTCAGCTCCCGGCACACCGCGGCCCGCCGGTCCGGCCCGAACGCCTCGGCCATCGCCTTCAGCGACTCGGTCAGCCGGTGCGGCGACTCGAAGAACACCATTGTGCGCTCCTCGGCGGCCAGCGCGCCCAGGCGGCGGGCCCGCTCGCCGGTCTTGCGCGGCGGGAAGCCCTCGAAGCAGAACCGGTCGCTGGCCAGCCCCGACACGGCCAGCGCGGTGGTGACGGCGCTCGGCCCCGGCAGCGCGGTGACGGTGACGCCCGCCTCGATCGCGAGCTGCGTCAGCCGGTAACCGGGGTCCGACACGCCCGGCATGCCCGCGTCGGTGATCACCACGACCGTCTGGCCCTGCTTCAGCGTCTCGACCAGTTCCTGGGCGCGGCCCGCCTCGTTCTGGTCGTAGTAGGAGACCACCCGGCCCCGCAGCTCGACGCCGAGGTCGGCGGCGAGCCTGCGCAGCCGCCTGGTGTCCTCGGCGGCCACCACGTCCGCGTCCGCGAGCAACTCACGCAGCCGCGGCGAGACGTCTCCCGCCTGACCGATGGGGGCTCCTGCCAGCACCAACCTGCCGTTCCCAGTCACCTGACCATTGTGGCAGGGCATCCCAATTAGACCGTGTTTCTTGGGTAAACACCGCTCTGGGGCCCGTACGATGTCCGAATGGCGGTGACCGATTCCCCGTACCAGGCCTACGAGAGCTCGGAGGTCGGCGAGAGCCAACCCAAGGCGCGGTCCGTACGCGATCGGATCGTCCCGCCCCTGCGCGGGAGCGTGTTGTGGGGGTGGCTCGGGCCGCTGATCGTCACCCTGTTCGGCGGGATCCTCCGGTTCATCCAGCTCGGCCATCCCAAGGCCGTGGTGTTCGACGAGACGTACTACATGAAGGACGCCTTCTCGCTCATCACGCACGGGGTCGAGCACGTCACGATCAAGGACGCCGACAAGGCGATCATCGCCGGCAACACCGACATCTGGCAGTCGTGCGCGCAGGAGCTGGACAAGTGCGCCTCCTACGTCGTGCACCCGCCGATGGGCAAGTGGATGATCGGCGTGGGCGAGTGGCTGTTCGGGCTCAACCCGTTCGGCTGGCGCTTCGCCGCCGCCGTGATCGGCACGCTGTCCATCCTCGTCCTGGCCAGGGTGGCGCGCAGGATGACCCGCTCGACGCTGCTCGGCTGCTTCGCGGGCCTGCTGCTGGCGCTCGACGGCCTGCACTTCGTGCTCTCCCGTACGGCGCTGCTGGACATCTTCCTGATGTTCTGGGTGCTGGCCGCGTTCGCCTGCCTGGTGGTCGACCGCGATCAGGCCCGTGAGCGGCTGGTCACCTGGTACGAAGACTCGCCGATCGCCCCGCAGGGCCCGTCGCTGGGCATCAGGTGGTGGCGGATCGGGGCCGGGGTGTGCCTGGCCTTCGCGATGTCGGTCAAGTGGTCGGGCCTGGCGTTCGCGGTCGCGTTCGCGATCATGTCGCTGCTGTGGGACTTCGGCGCCCGCCGCGCCGTGGGGCTGCGCCAGCCGTACGTGGGGGCGTTCAGCAAGGACGTGCCGCAGGGGGCGCTGGCGTTCGGGGTCGTGCCGTTCGCGGCGTACATGGCCACCTGGACGGGCTGGTTCGTCACCGCCGGCGGTTACGGCCGCAACTGGGACCAGGCCACCTCGGCGGGCAACCCGCTCTTCTTCGTCATCGACTCGATGCGCTCCTGGGTGAAGTACCAGTGGCAGGTGTTCACCTTCCACAGCGGCCTGGAGACCTCGCATCCGTACATGTCCGAGCCGTGGTCGTGGCCGCTGCTGCTGCGTCCGGTCGCCTTCTACTACGAGGGCGAGAGCAGGCAGAACGCCTGTGGCGTCAAGGACTGCTCGGAGGCGGTGCTCGGCGTGGGCACGCCGGTGATCTGGTTCGGCGCGCTGGTCGCGCTGGTGACCCTGATCGCGTGGTACGTCTCCTCGCGCGACTGGCGGGCCGGGGCGGTGCTGCTGGCCTACGGCATGGGCTGGCTGCCGTGGTTCTACTTCGCCCTCGCCGACAACCGGACGATGTTCCTGTTCTACGCCATTCCGATGGTGCCGTTCATGGTGCTGGCCATCACGTTGTGCGCGGGGCTGCTGATCGGGCCGAACGCGCCGAAGTTCATCGGCATGGCCACGCGCATGGGCATGGCCCCCGTGCCGGTGCGGCGTACGCTGGGGGCCGCCGTCGTGGGTGCGTTCGCGTTGCTCGCGCTGATCAACTTCTGGTGGTTGCACCCCGTTCTGTCCGGCGAGCTGATCCCCTACGTGGACTGGAAGGCCCGCATGTTGTTCGAGAAGCGATGGATATGATCACGTTACCGTCGGCCCGATAGGGATTTCTTAGGTAGTCGCTGTGCAAGACCCGATACGCACCGGATTCGGTCATCGTCAGGCCCGGGGTCGATACGGCAAACTTCGAGGCATGAGTGCACCGGATGTCACCGCCCTTCTCGCCGAGTTGGAGCGATCTCAGCCGGATCTGGCCGAGGAGGCCAGGACCGCCGTCGAATGGTTGACGGGTGGGGAGCCGCTGGAGACGGTGACCCAGCTCGACGTCTGCGAGTTCCTCTGGTACACGTTGCCGCTCAAGGTCGCGCCCCCTGCCGCCGGGCCGGCCAGATCAAGCGGAGACATGGAGCGCCTGGCGCGTTCGCTGGGACAGTTGCTCCAGCTCGGCGGCATGGACCGATACGCCGCGTTGTGTGAGTCCCCGACCACCGTGAAGATCCTGCGTACCTACGCCCTTGAGGGCGAGGACGCCGGCACGACCACCTACCAGCAGGCGCTGGAGGCCACGGGTGTGCTCCCGCCCGACGTGCCCGAGCTGCAGTGGAGCATGATCATGGGCCCTGAGGAGCTGGGCGCGCACATCGCCTGCTCCGCCGCGCTCGAACTGGCGATCGTGGCCGGCGAGAGCGTCGATCGGACCGCCCTGACCCGGCGCTGGCTCACCGAGCCGCGCGCCGACCTGGGCGGCGACAGTTGGCTCAACCGGGTGCACGGCGAGCGGCTCAACCGCTGGGTGCTGGGGCGTGGCCCGGCCAGGCGGGAGCTGGCGCAGCCGTTCGAGGTGCGCCTGCACGCCCCGGTGTCCGCGCAGCCGCTGCCGGCGCTGCATCGGCTGCTGTCCGTGGCGGCCTCCGGGGAGAGCCTGCCGCTGCGGCTGGCGCCCTCGCCCGAGGCGCTGCGGCTGCGTGACCTGGCCGAGCGGGAGCTGGGCGCGATCCGCCGCGAGGGCGCCAGGCTGTCGATCACCGACTACGGCCGACGGCTGCTGAAGTCGAAGTCGGCCATGTGGTCGGCGGTCACCCGGCTGCTGCTGGCCAAGGGCGAGCACGAGTTCGAGGTGTCGGCCAGGGAGGCGGCGCTGATGCTGCTGGCCGACGGCACGCTGATGTCGCCCGCCAAGCTGCGCGAGCGGGTGGCCGAGGTGGTGGGCGGCGAGGGCTGGCATCCGGCGACGAGCCTGGAGGACGTCTCGGGCCCGGTGACCGACCTGGTTTCCCAGCTCACGGCGCTGGGGCTGGCGTTCAGCGACGAGCTGGCGGTGCGAATGGACCGCTCCGGGCAGCTCGCGGCCCTGGCGGCGCTGCGGGCCCACGCCCTGCGGCCCAGGAAGTACGTCAGCTCAGCCTGACGGCGGTCGCGCGCGGCCCGTTCCCTGCGCGGGTCCGGGCCGTGTGCGACCCCGGGGAACCGCCCGAATACTCCGAGTAGTTACGATTGTCGGGAAATGCGCTACGTCGGAGGGGGCCGTCATGGAGCTGTTCCCGGCCATGCCGCTCGCGGAGTGGACGGAAGCAAAGGAGACCTTTCACAGGTTCGCGCAGATCGTGGGCAAGATCCGGCTGGCATCCAGCAACCGGCGCAACCACTGGTGGCAGGTGCCGTTCCACCCGACCGGCCGGGGGCTCACCACCCGGCCGATGGGCGGGCTGGGCGAACAACCGCTGTTCTGCGTCGACTTCGACCTCGTCCGTCACCGGCTCGTGGTGGACGTGTCCGACGGCCGCAGCGCCGAGTTCAGCCTGATCGGCCGCTCGGTCGCCTCGTTCTACGAACGGCTCTTCGAGACCCTGGAGGGTCTGGGGATCCGGCCGGAGATCTGGGCGGTGCCGTTCGACCTGGGCGACGACACACCGTTCGCCGACGACACGCTGCACGCACGCTACGACCCGGTGCTCATCAACCGGTACTGGCGGATCCTGTCGCAGGTGGTGCAACTCCTGGACCGCTTCGCCGCCGACTTCGCCGGCAAGACGAGCCCCGTGCACCACTTCTGGCACACCTTCGACATCGCGGTCAGCCGGTTCACCGGGCGGGTGGTCAAGGTCTCGCCGGAAACCGATCCGGTCACGCGGGAGGCGTATAGCTGGGAGGTGATCAGCTCGGGGTTCTGGTTCGGCGACAAGGAGCGGCCGTGGCCGGCCTTCTACTCCTACACCGCGCCGGAGCCCGAGGGCCTGGAACGCGAGCCGCTGCGCCCCGGCGCGGCCGAGTGGCTCCCCGCCAGGGGCAGCCATCTGGCCGTGCTGCGCTACGACGACGTCCGAGGCATGGAGGACCCGGTGGGGGGCGTGCTGGAGTTCCTGGACAGCGCCTACCACGCGGGGGCCCGGCTGACCGGGCTCGACGCCGAGACGCTGGCCTCTCCCGGCGGTGTCACGGATCCGTACTGGCGGCCACACACGTGAGCGCCCGCCCTCCGTGGAGAGCGGGCGCCCGACGAGTGCGTACCGGTGTGCGTGTCGCCTCTCGGCGAAAGGCACAACGCGGCTCCAGCCGAACGGTAGTCCGCGAAGGCAATAGGTGAGGCCCGGGGACACTGGGCACACCGGCCACGAGACATGTAACCACACCCCGGCGCGATCCATTCCCGCGCCACGAGGATCGATCACCGGCCGCCGGGCGGGGTCCCGCCCGGCGGCCGGCCCGTCACGCCACCGGGTGGGGCGGATCGGCGTCGTGGGGCGTGCCCGGTCCGGTCAGCCGGGCGGCCCTGGTGCGCAGGTACCGCTGCTGGGGCAGGCTCATGGCCCGCTGCGCCGCCTCCTCGTACGCCGCGCGGGCGCCCGCGTGGTCGCCGGACATCTCCAGCAGGTGCGCGCGGACCGCGATCGGCCGGTGGTCGCCGGCCAGCCGGTCGTCGTGCCGCAGGCGTTCGAGGGCGTCGAGCCCGGCGGCCGGGCCCTCGGACATGGCCACGGCGACGGCGTGGTTGAGCGCCACCATGGGGTTGTCCGAGCCGCGCCGCAGCAGCGCGTACAGGGCCGCGATCTGCGGCCAGTCGGTCTCCTCCGCGGTCGGCGCCTCGTCGTGCAGGGCCGCGATCGCCGCCTGGACCTGGTACGGGCCCGGCCTGCCGCGCGCGAGCGCGTTCGTGACCAGCTCGACGCCCTCGGCGATGAAGCCCGCGTGCCACCGCGAGCGGTCCTGCTCGGCCATCGGGATCAGCGCGCCGTCGGGGCCGGTGCGGGCGGGGCGGCGGGCGTCGGTGAGCAGCATGAGGGCCAGCAGCCCCGCCGCCTCGGCATCGCCGGGCAGCAGCCGGAGCACCATGCGAGCCAGCCTGATCGCCTCCGCCGCCAGCTCGGCGCGGTGCAGGTCGGGGCCCGACGTGCTGGCGTACCCCTCGTTGAAGATCAGGTAGAGCACGTGCAGCACCGCGTCCGTGCGCCGGGCGCGCTCGGCGGGCGAGGGCAGGCGGAACGGCACGCCGCTGTCCTTGACCCGCTGCTTGGCCCGGGTGATGCGGCGGGTCATCGTGGCCTCGGAGACCATGAAGGCGCGGGCGATCTCCGGCGTGCTCAGGCCGCCGACCGCGCGCAGCGTGAGCGCGATCTGCGAGGACGGCGACAGCGACGGATGGCAGCACATGAACAGCAGCACGAGCGTGTCGTCCGGCGCGGCGGCCCGCCGGTCGGCGGGCGGGGCCAGGCGGTCGTCCGGCAGGACGCGGGCGGCGACGGCGTCCTCGCGGCGGCGGCGTGCCTGCTCGGCCCGGAGCAGGTCGGTCAGGCGGCGCGCGGCCACCGTGATGAGCCAGGCGCGCGGGTCGTCCGGGACGCCGTCGCGCGGCCATTGCGTGGCCGCCGCGAGCAGCGCCTCCTGGACGGCGTCCTCGGCCGTGTCGAAATGCCCGAAGCGCCGGACGAGCGCGCCGAGGACCTGCGGCGCCAGCTTGCGCAGCAGGTCCTCGTCCGCCATGGCGGCGATCAGAACCCCAGGTCGTCGGCCGACTCGACGATCGGCCTGATGTCGGCGAAGGCGTTGACGTCGGCGCCGCCGGGTGCCGGGCAGCGGCCCAGGCGGCCCGCGATCTCGACGGCCCGGTCGAAGCTCTCGCACTCCACGATCCAGTAGCCGGCCAGCACCTCCTGGGTCTCGGCGTACGGGCCGTCGGTCACGTAGGCGGCGCCGTCCCGCATGCCGACCCTGCGGGTGTGCACCGGCGCGGCCAGGCCGCGGGTCTCGACCAGTTCGCCGGACTCCTCCAGTTCCCTGTTGACGGTCGTCATGAACGTCGTCATGGCCTCCATGTCCTCCGGCGACCAGGGGCCGCGGCCGGCGTCCTTGCCGGACATCTCGTCGTAGTCCTGCTGGGAGGCGTACGAAAGGATCATGTACTTCATGGGTGCGGTCCTCTCTCGTGGGCTTTCAACAGGGACGTCGGAGCCGGGGCGGCGCACCGGACATGGCACCATCGAAGACGTGTCATTCGCAACCACCCCCGGCGGAGTGAAGCTGTCCTACCAGGTCCGCGGCCATGGGCGAGCGCTCGTGCTGCTGCAGGGGCAGGCCAACGACCACCGCTGGTGGGACTCCGTACGCGCCGACTTCGACGCCTTCCAGACCATCACCCTCGACTACCGCGGCACGGGCGACAGCGACAAGCCCGACGAGCCGTACAGCACGCGCGGGTTCGCGGCCGACGTGGTGGCCGTGCTCGACGCGGCCGGCGTGCGGCAGGCGCACGTGTACGGCACGTCGATGGGCGGCCGGGTGGCCCAGTGGCTGGCGGCCGAGCACGCCTCGCGGGTCGGGGCGCTGGTGCTCGGCTGCAGCTCACCGGGCGGCTCCCACGGGGTGGAGCGGAGCAACGACGTACGCAGGTCGCTGGCCCAGCCCGACCGCGCCGCCGCCGATCGGGCGCTGCTGGAGCTGATGTACACGCCCGGCTGGCTGGCCACGCATCCCGGCCCGTACCGGACGACCGGCGACCCCGGCATGCCCGCCCACGCACGCCGCCGTCATCTGGCCGCCAGCGCGGGCCACGACGCCTGGGACGTGCTGCCCGGCATCACCGCGCCCACGCTGGTCGTGCACGGCACCGACGACGTCTTCAACCCGGCGGCCAACGCCCCGCTGCTGGCCGGCCGGATTCCGGGGGCCGAACTGCGGCTGATCGAGGGGGCCCGGCACGCCTACTTCGAGGAGTTCCGGCAGGTGGCGAGCCCGCTGGTGCTGGAGTTCCTGCGACGGCACGCCTGAGCGGTCACCGCCACCTGGCCGCCAGCGCCCCCAGGTCGGGGGCCGAGACGTGCGGGACGCCCATCACGCCCGGGTACGGCCCGCCGCGCCGGTCCAGGTACGCCCCCGTCAGGCCGGCCCGCTGGGCCCCGTCGACGTCCCACGGGTGCACGGCGACCAGGGCCGCCTGGGCGGGCCGCACGCCGGCCCGGCCCACGGCGTACTCGTAGGCGGCTCCGGCGGGCTTCCACGCGCGCGGGCCGCTCACGTCGAGCGTCGCCTCGACCAGGTCGAGCAGGCCCTCGCGGCGCAGGATGCCCGCGGCCCCACGTCCTCGAACCTGGCCCGCAGCGGCTCCATGTCGGTCAGCGTCTCGTTCACGTCGAAGATCACGACGTGCGGCCTGGTGGTCATGCGGTTTCTCCTCGCTGTGTCAGGGAGTCGAGTGCGGCGCGGACGCCGTCGCGCAGGGCGGCGGCCTCGGCCCCGGCCCGAGAGCGGAGGTTCACCCCGTAGGCGAGCAGGGTGAGCTGCTCGGCGGCGGCGTCCGGGTCGAGGCCGGGGCGCAGCCTGGCCGCGGCCAGCGCGGCGCGCATGGCCGCGCGCAGCCCGTCGTGGTGCCGGTCGAGCACGGCGCGCACCTCCAGGGTCGCCGCCTCGGCGTGGCCGTTGGCGATCATGCAGCCCCAGCGTGCGTGCTCGCCGGCGCAGCGGGTCTCGATCAGCCGGTCGAAGAACGCGGCGATGGCGGGCAGGCCGCGCCCGTCCTCGGCCAGGGCGCGGAAGACCGGCTCCGAGCGCCGTTCGACGTAGCGGCGCAGGGCCTTGAGGTAGAGGTCCTGCTTGCCGCCGTAGGTGGCGTACAGGCTGGAGCGGCTCAGGCCGGTCGCCGCCACGACGTCCGAGATGCCCGTGGTGGCCGCCCCGCGCCGCCAGAACAGGCGCTCCACCTGCTCCAGCACGGCGTCGGGATCGAAATGTTTCACGTCCGGCATCGGCTGCTCCCAACTTGGAACGACCATTCCAGGTTAGCGGATAACCGGTGGACCACTCACGCGCGGGCTTGCTAGGTTGCCTCGTATGTCCAGCCCAGAGGCATCAAGACGCTAGCCACCGGTCGTCCGGTGGCTGTTTCGCGCCGCTGCCCCCGCCCCTCGCGGCGGGTCTTCGCCATGGGCGCTCTCGCCAGCCGGATCACCGGGTCACGGTGGACGACGACGCCGTCGTGGTGACGGCGGTGAAGCTGGCCGACGACGGGAGCGGCGACGTGATCGTGCGCTTCCACGAGTCGCGGGGCGG
>NZ_SSXE01000121.1 GCF_021699195.1 Nonomuraea sp. MG754425
CCCGCCCCGCCGTCCGGGGGCGGCCGGTGAGCACGCTGGGCCCGCTGTTCAGCACCTCCACCCTCAGGTACTGATCGGTGTACCGCACGCTCACCTCGGCCTTCGCCGCCTCTCCGTGCTTGAGCGCGTTCGTCAGCGCCTCCTGGACGATCCGGTACGCGGTCACCTCGATCCCCGCCGGGACCGGGCGCGGCTCGCCGGAGACGCGCACCTCCACCGGCAGCCCGGCGAACGCGATCCGGTCCGCGAGCGCGCCGAGTTGCCCGAGCCCCGGCTGCGGAGCCAGGCCGGGGTCGCCGGGCTCGTCGTTCCCGTCGGGTGAGGGGGCGAGCAGCCCGAGCAGGTGGCGCAGTTCGGTCATCGCGTCCCGCCCGGCCGCCTCGACGGCCTTCAGCGCGGTCTCGGCCGTGCCCGGCATCGTGGGCAGCACCTGCCTGGCGGCCCCGGCCTGCACCACCATGAGGCTCACGTTGTGGCTGACGATGTCGTGCAGTTCGGTCGCGATCCTGGCCCGCTCGGCGTCCACGGCCGCGCGGGCGGCGCGCTCGCGTTCGCGCTCCAGCAACCTGCCCTGCTCGGCCAGCACGGCCCGGTGCCGCCGCCGCGTACGTACGAGCGCCACGCCGAGCCAGCCCGCGACACCGCAGGCGAGCGCCAGGGCGACGACCGGCCATTCCCACACGGGATCATCTTCGCGCGGCGCGGCGCGCCCGGCATCCTCCTGAGGCCCTACATCCACGGGATGACGGGCCCCGCGGCTACATCCCCGGCCTGATGCGCCGCCGCCGGTCCGCGATCTAGGTTCGGCTCATGGATACCAGGGACGAGCGGCTCGTCGTCCGGCTCGGCGACGTCCGCAAGGAGTACGGCGCGACCACGGCGCTCGACGGCCTCTCACTGCGGGTCCGCGCCGGGGAGGCGGTCGCGGTGATGGGGCCGTCGGGGTGCGGCAAGTCCACGCTGCTCAACCTGATCGCCGGCCTGGACCGTCCGACCGCGGGCACGGTCGAGGTGGACGGCCAGGAGCTGGGAGCGCTGAACGAGACGGGGCTGGCGCTGTTCCGCCGCCGCCGCGTCGGGATGATCTTCCAGTTCTTCAACCTCATCGAGGACCTGCCCGCGCTGGACAACGCCGCGCTGGCCGCCCAGCTCACCGGCACGCCGGCGCGGCAGGCGCGGGACCGGGCGCTGGAGCTGTTCGACGAGCTGGGCATCGCCGAGCGGGCGAACGCCTACCCGGCGGCGCTGAGCGGCGGGGAACGCCAGCGGGTCGCCGTGGCCAGGGCGCTGATGAACCGTCCCGCCCTGCTGCTGGCCGACGAGCCGACCGGGGCGCTGGACAGCCGCTCGGGCGAGCAGGTGATGGACCTGCTCATCGACCTCAACCAGATCGGGCAGACGCTGCTGATCGTCACGCACGACCCCGGCCTGGCCGCCCGCTGCGCCAGCCGTCGCGTGGAACTCCGCGACGGACAGGTGGTCGCCGAGCAGAGCCTGGACCGCACGCCGTGAGCCGGGGCGCGGGGGCCGTGTGGCGGGCGTCGCGGGCGGCCGTGCGGCGGCGCGGGGCGCAGACGTTCGTGCTCGGCGTCGTGGTGTTCTGCTCGACGGTGGCGATCGTGGTGGCGCTGGGGCTGCTGGAGAGCGTGTCGGCGCCGTTCGAGCGGGCCTTCGAGGGGCGGCGCGGCGCGCACGTCGTCGCCTCCTACGATCCTGCGGAGGTCACGGCGGCGCGGCTGGGGGCCCGCGCGCCGGGGGTGGAGGCGGCGGCGGGCCCGTTCGCGCAGGCGGTCGTCACGGTCGCCGGGACGTCCGAGCACCTGCCGCCCGGCCCGCTCACCGTCGTCGGCCGCCCCTCTCCCGGCGGGCCGGTGGACCGGGTGGACCTGTGGGCCGGCCGCTGGCCCGCCGGGGAGGGCGAGATCGTGCTGGACCGGCCGGGGGCGGACCGGTTCTTCTCCTACCTGCTCGGCGTGCGCTTCGCCGTGCGCGAGGGGCACACGTTCACGGTGGTCGGGCTGGCCTCCAGCGTGAGCAGGAGCGCCGAGGCGTGGGTCACCCCGGGTCAGGCCGCCGCGCTGGGGCCGTCCACGGCGCAGATGCTCTACCGGCTCGACGCCGCCGCCACCGATGCCGACGTCCGCGCCGGAACGGCCGCCCTCACGGCGGGGCTGCCGTCCGGGGCGCTGCTGGGCTGGCAGTCGTACCTGACGGTCAAGCGCGACGCGGGCCGTACGGCCGCGGCCTTCCTGCCGTTCCTGACCGCCTTCGGCGTGCTCGGGCTCGTGGTGGCGGTGCTGATCGTGGCGAACGTCGTGAGCGGCGCGGTGGTGGCCGGGTCCCGGCACATCGGGGTGCTGAAGGCGCTGGGCTTCACCCCGAACCAGGTGGTGGCCGTCTACCTGACGATGGTCCTCGTCCCGGCGCTCGCGGGCGGCGCGCTCGGCACCGCGGCGGGGGCCGTGGCCGCGCGCCCGCTGCTGGACGACGTGGGCGCGGGCGTCTTCACCGTCTCGATCGGCCCCTGGGTGTACGCGGCCACGCTCGCCGGCATGCCGGCCGTGGCGGTGCTGGCGGCGCTGGTCCCGGCGCTGCGCGCGCACCGGCTGCCGGCGGCGCGGGCGATCGGCGCGGGCGTCCCGGCGGCTCCGGGGCGGGGGGCGCGGGTCCAGCGGCTGCTCGCGGGCGCGCCGCTGCCCAGAGCGGTCAGCCTCGGGCTGGGGCTGCCGTTCGGGCGGCCGGGACGGGCCGGGCTCACGCTGGCGGCCGTGGTGCTCGGCGCGGCCACGGTGACGCTGGCGGCGGGCCTGTCGCTGACGATGACCGCCTACGGCCAGGCCGCCCAGCGGACGGGCTCCGTCCACACGGTGGTCCACGCGGGCCAGGCGCGCAACCACCAGACGCCGCCCCGGCACGGCGACGCCGAGATCGAGGCGCTGCTGCGCGGCCTGCCGGGAGCGGTGTACGTGACCGCCGACGCGTGGATCGGCCTGCACCTCACGGGCCGGTCGCAGCCGATCACGGGCAGGTTCCTGCGCGGCGACTCGGCGACCCTGGGCGAGACCGTCGTCGAGGGGCGCTGGTTGCGGGGCCCCGGCGAGGTCGTGGCCCCGTCGGCGTTCCTGGACAAGCGCGGCCTGGCGGTCGGCGACCGGCTCTCGCTCTCCCTGGGCCGCGCGCGGGCGGAGACGACGATCGTCGGGGCCACCATGGACGGCGCGGCCGACCTGATCCAGGCCGACTGGCGCACGCTCACCGCGCTCGCACCCGACCAGCGGGCCACCCAGTACGAGGTCCGCCTCGCCCCGGGCGCCGACACCGGGACGTACCACGCGGCGGTCAGGGCCGCCGACCCCGGGCTGTACCCGGTGCCCAAGAGCGGCACGGACCCGGTCACGGTGGCCGTGATCGGCTTCGCGTCCCTGCTGACCGTGCTGCTGGGCACGGTCGCCGCGCTGGGCGTGTTCAACACGGTGCTGCTGGACGCCAGGGAGCGGCGGCGCGACCTCGGCGTGCTGAAGTCCATCGGGATGACGCCGCGCCAGGTCACGGTGATGATGGTGACGTCGATGGCGGCGCTCGGCGCGGCCGGCGGGCTGCTCGGCCTGCCGGTCGGCGTGGCGGCGCACCGCCTCGTCGTCCCGGCCATGGCCGACGCGGCGGGGCTGGCGTTGCCGGAGTTCATGGTGGACGTCTGGCGCGCGCCGCTGCTCGTGCCGCTGCCGGTGGCAGGGGTGGTGATCGCGGTGCTGGGCGCGCTCGTCCCGGCCCGGTCGGCGGCGCGGCTGACGATCGCGGCCGTGCTGCGTGACGAGTGACCGGGGCCATCAGCGGCGGCAGACGTCGCGAAAGGCGAGGCCCGGCAGGTGCGCCGACCATTCACCGGGGGTGAGCGGGCGGGCCGCCTGGGCGCAGGCGGTCGCGGCCGGGTCGGCGGCCAGGGCGGAGACGTCCCACCGCCAGACGGTGTAGGCGTCGCCGGTGACCTGCGGGAGGTCGGCCGCCGCGGCGACCAGCGTCCGGCCGCCGGGGGTGAAGGCCAGGGCGCGCACCTCGCCGCCGTGCCCGGCCAGCGGGGGGCCGAGCGGGCGGCCGGTGGCGGTGTCCCACAGCCTGACGGTACGGTCCGCGCCGCCGGTGGCCAGGTACGTCCCGTCGGGGGCGAAGGCGACCGCGCGCACCGCGCCGGTGTGCCCGATGAGAGGGACGCCCTGCGGGCGGAGCCCGTTCGTGCCGGGGGCGACGTGCCACAGGCGGGCCGACTGGTCCTCGGCGGCGGTCAGGAGCAGCGCGCCGCCCGGGGCGAAGGCCAGCGCGGTGACCGGCCGGGTGTGGCCGCGCAGTTCGCCGCGGCGGCTGCCGGTGGCCGTCTCCCACACCACGACCGTGCCGTCCGCGGTCCCGGCGGCGAGCGCCGTCCCGGTGTCGTCGAAGGCCGCCGCCGTCACGCTCCCCGGCCGGACGGGCATGGGCTCGCCCCTGGCCGTGCCCTCGGGCAGCCGCCAGAGCTGGAGCGCGCCGTCCGGCCGGGCGTCCGGGCCGGCTCCCGCCTCCGGGACGGCGGTGGCGAGCAGGCGGCCGTCCCGGCTGAAGGCGAGCGGACGGCCGCGCACCGAGGCGGGGCCGTCCAGGACGGTGGTGTTCCGGCCGCTGCCGGCGTCGTCGAGACCGGAGGCGGCCAGCGAGCGGCCGTCGCGGCTGAGCGCGACCCCGTCCACGAGGTCATCGGTCCTGATGCGCAGCCGTTCCCCGCGCCGCCGGTCCGCGCGCAGGTCCCACGACCAGAGGCTGCCGTAACCCGGACGGGTGCCGTCGTACGGCTGGACGACGAGCCGCCCGGCGTCGCCGCTCAGCACCGCCTGGGTGCCGTCCTGGCGCTCGTACCAGCGTGCGGGGACCGGCCGGTCGGCGGGGGTCTGGCCGGCGGCGTCCGGCGCGGGCAGGGTGAGCGGGGTGCGGGTGGCGCGCGGGATCCGCCACAGCCGCACGGTCGCGTCGGCTCCGGCGCCGGCCAGCAGGCCGCCGTCCGGGCTGAAGGCGACGGCGTTGACGGCCTGCGTGTGCCCGGTCAGCGGCTCGCCCAGGGGGCGGCGGGCGCGCACGTCCCAGAGCCGGATCGTGCGGTCCTGGCTCGCGGTGGCCAGGACGCGGCCGTCCGGGCTGAAGGCCGCCGAGGTGACCAGCCCGGTGTGGCCGGTGAGCGGCCGTCCTACGGGCCTGCGGGTGGTGACGTCCCAGAGCTGGACGTGCTCGCTGCCCGTGGTGCCGGCCAGGAGCCGGCCGCCGGGGCTGAAGGCGAGCGCGGCCACCTCTTCCCGGGGCTCGGGTGACAGGCTCCCGGCGGCCGGTTCCAGCGGGTCGCCGGTCAGCCGGCCCGTCGCGGCCTCGAACGTCCTGACGGGGCCGCGCGGGTAGGCGGCGGCGATGAGCGTGCCGTCGGGGCTGAACGCGACGGGTCCGGGGCCGCCGTCCAGCGAGCGCAGGGCGGCGACCTGCGTGCCGGAGGCGACCTCCCACAGCCGGGACTCGCCCGCGGAGCCGCCGGTCGTGGCCAGCAGGCTTCCGTCGGGGCTGAACGCCGTCCACTGCCGGGCCCAGGGGGTCTGCCCGCCGCCGGTCCAGAGCTGCCGGCGGGTGCCGGTGTCCCAGAGGCTCACCCGGCCGCCGGCGTCGGCGACGGCCAGGTGGCGGCCGTCGGGGCTGTAGGCCACGGACATGCCGTCGGCCTCTTCTGGAGACTCCTCGCCGGGCCAGGTGACGGGCGTCAGCCGGGCCACGTCCCACAGGCGCAGCGGCGCGGCCTGGCCGGTCGCGGCGAGGGTGGCCCCGTCGGGGCTGAAGGCGACCGCGCGCGCCTCGCCGGGCAGGCCGCGCAGCACCGCGAGCTCCGGCCGGTTGGTGGCCGCGCGGATCGCCGCCGCCGTCTCGGGCGACGCCGGGACGATCCGGGCGGCGGCCACCGCGAGCAGCCGGGCCGTCTGCGGTTCGGTGACCGCGAGCACCTGGCTCTGCGCGACGAGCCGGCGGCTGAGCGCGAGGTCGCGCTCGGCCACGGCGCGCTCGCGCTCGGCGGCGCCGCCCGCGTTCGTGATCGCCAGGACGGTGGCGACGACCAGGAGCACGGCCGCCGCCGCGGCCAGGACGCGCAGGCGGCGTTCGCGCCGGGCCGGGGCGCGCAGCGCCGCGTCGAGGAAGTCGCGTTCGACGTCGTTGAGCCCGACCCTGCCGCGCCCGTACGCCGCCCACCTCGTGACCCGCTCGAACGGCTCGCCCCTGGGCAGGTCCGCGGCGCGGCGGCCGTGCTCGTGCCACGCCCTGGCCGACGAACGAACGTGTTCGAACGTGGCGAGCCCGTCCCCCTCCTCGCGCACCCAGTCGCGCAGCCGGGGCCAGGCCGCGATCAGGGCGGGGCTCGCCAGCGTCAGGCCGCCGCGGTCGTCCCGCGCCAGCAGGCCGGCGTCGAGGAAGCCGCCGAGCGGCGGGACGTCCGCGGGCAGTTCGCCCGGCCCGGCCCGGCGGGTCGTGCGGCCGTCGCCGCCGACCAGGCGCAGGAGCGCGGCCGGCACCCGCTCCCGGTCGGGCTCGGCCAGCTCCCGGTACGCGGCCTCGGCGGCCTCCTCCGGCTCGGGCGGGACACGGGTCATCGTGGACCTCCACGAGCGACAGGGGCCACCCGTCACGGTAACCGCCGGCGGCCCGCCTGCCCCTGACCGCCCGGGTCTCGGTTCCGTTCTCGCCGGACGGCCCCGGTGCCCCGGCCGCGCGGGTCCCGGTTACGTTCTCGCCGAGTTCCCGCCGGACGGCCCGCCGTTGTTCGCGCCGGGCGGCCCGGGTGTTCAGTCCTCCTGTCTGGCCGCGCGGCGGGCCGCGTCGATGGCCTCGGCCGGGGTGGAGCGGGCGGGCCTGGTCAGCACGCGCCGCACCGCCTCGACCGGGAGCTTGGGCTCGCGAGCGGCGGTCAGCAGGCCGTTGGTCTCCTGTTCGGTGTCGGTGAGCTGGGTCCAGCAGAAGCCGGCCAGCTCGGGGCTGTCCAGCACGGCGTCGATCAGCCGGGCGAACTCCTCGCCCAGCTCGCCGGTGCTGCCGACGGCGGCGTAGCCGTGCCACGCCGCGCCCGCCTCCGGCCGCAGGCTGAGCCCGCCGATCTCCGACAGCACCACCGGCTGGCCGCGCCGGGCCGGATCGCCGAGCAGGGCGACCCGGCGCGCGGGCGGCCGGTCGGTGAGGATCCGGGCCAGGGCCTCCCGGTCGGCGTAGCGCTCGCGGATCGACGCGCCGGTGGGCGCGTAGTCGTGCAGGCCCCAGATGTCGCTCTCGGTGTGCTCCCACCCGTCGTTGGAGATCACCGGACGGGTGCCGTCGAGCGCCTTGGTCAGGTGGTAGAGCGCGGCGGTGGCGTGCCGCTGCTCCGGGACGTCCGCGCTGTGCCAGACGCCCCAGCTCTCGTTGAACGGCACCCACGTCACCACGCACGGGTGGCTGCGGTCGCGGGCCACCACCTCCAGCCATTCGCGGGTGAGCCGCTCGACGGTCCTGGGCGCGTACTCGTACGCGCTGGGCAGTTCGCTCCACACCATCATGCCGAGCCGGTCGCACCAGGCCAGGAAGCGCGGGTCCTCGATCTTCTGGTGGACGCGCACGCCGTTGAAGCCCAGTTCCTTGGCCAGCTCGACTTCGCGGCGCAGCGCGCCGGGGTCCGGGGCGGCCAGGTGGGAGCCGGGCCAGTAGTTCTGGGCCAGGACCAGGCGCAGGAAGCGGGGCTGGCCGTTGAGCAGGAAGCGGCCGTCGCGGATGCCGGTGCTGCGCAGGCCGGCGTACGAGGTGACCGCGTCGACGGTCCGCCCGTCGCGCAGCAGTTCGACGCGGGCGTCCAGGAGGGTGGGGCGTTCGGGCGTCCACAGCAGCCGGGCCTGTTCGAGCTGGTGGCGGGCGGCGGGGATGGCGATCACCCACCGGCCGTCGCGCTGGGCGGTGCGGCAGGTCTGGTCGGCGAGCACCTCCTCCCCCAGGGTCAGGACGACGTGGACGTCCACGTCGGGGTCGGGCGTACGGGACAGCTCGACCTCCATGGTGACGGCCGCGCCGGGCACGTCGGGGGTCCAGTGCAGCCGCCGGATGTGCAGCGCGGGCACGACCTCGGCCCAGACCGGCTGCCAGATGCCGGTGGTGCGGTGGTACCAGACGTCGTGCGGTTCGGCCCGCCAGTCCTGCTTGCCGCGCGGCTGGGTGGCGTCGTCCCATTCGTCCTCGGCGCGTACGACGACGACCTGCTCCTCGCCGGGCACGAGCGCGTCGGTGACGTCGAAGGAGAAGGGGGTGTGGCCGCCCTCGTGCTCGCCCAGGTGCACGCCGTTGACCCAGACCCGCGCGCGGTAGTCGACCGCGCCGAAGTGCAGCAGCAGCCGCTCGTCCGGGCCGGGCGCCCGGTCGGGGCACAGTGTGCGGCGGTACCAGACGACCCGCCGGGGCGCGGTTTCCCGCAGGCCGGACAGCTCGCTCTCCGGCGGGTACGGCACGATGATCGTGCGGGTGTACGGCCCGGGGTCCCGGTGCCAGCCGCCGGCCAGGCCGCGGTCCTCGTCGTCGGCGGCGAATCCCCAGGGCCCGGAGAGGTCCTGCCAGTGCGGGCGGACGAGCAGGGGGCGGGGGTGGTCGGTCACAGCTCTCCTGAGGTCAGAGGGACAGCACGGTCACCGAGTGCGGCGCGACGGTCCACGCGCCGCCGCTCGACTCGACGTCTCCCAGGTCCCGTACGGCGACCGCGCCGGGCTCGGCGAGCGTGTTGACCGCGTCCAGGGAGGTCACGTCGGCGCCCAGGGCGCGGACGCGGGCCACGGCGGGCGTGTTCGCCTCGGCCCCGTCGAGGACGATCCGCAGCCGCACGGCCGTGTCGCGGTGCCGGTTGACGACGGCGATCCGCACGGAGCCGTCGTCGGCGCGGGTGGCCGAGACATCCACGTAGGGGACGGTCATGGGCGCGCTGAGCAGCCGGCCGTCGGGGCCGCGGTTGTCGCCGAGCCGGACCGAGGCCGTGCGGGCCGGTCCGGTCACCTCGCAGGGCAGCACGGTGCGGCCGGTGTGGTGCCGGTACAGGTGCCACACGTGGTAGATGGCCGAGCGCAGCGCGCCGCCGGGGCGGGCGACGACCAGGCCGTTGGCGTTGACCAGGTTGACCGGGTTGGCCATGGAGACGGGCGCGGGCAGCCCGGCGGTGCGGTGGATGGCGTGGAAGACGCCCGCGCAGAACAGCGCGTCGGCGACCGACCTGGGGCTCCACCGGTTGACGCGGACCTTGTCCGGCCCGTGCAGGGCGTCCTCGTCCACGGGGGTGGTCTCGCGCGGGGCGATGCCGCCGTCGTCGCCGGGCAGCGGCTGGGGCCAGTGCGCGGGTTCGAGGTGGCGCATGGTCCACTCGTCCAGGGCGAGCGCGGGCGGGCGGTCGAGGCCGGCCTCCGCGGAGAGCGCGGTGACGAGCTGGGAGTAGGCGTGCATCTCCCGCTCGAAGTAGAGGGACTGGGCGACGACGGTGTCGTAGTCGTCGCCGGTCCACAGGTGCGTGCCGGCCCCGTACAGGTGCAGGGACAGGTAGTCGAGCATGGAGCCGGCCCGCTGGAGCAGCGGACGGGTCCACTCCTCCTGCTGCCAGGGGATGCCGACGCCGATCAGCTTGATGCCGGGATCGACCTGGCGCATGAAGCGGGCGTGCTCGCTCGCGTCGGCGGCGTGCCGTTCGGCGTCGCGGTGCCCCATCTGCCAGCGTCCGTACACCTCGTTGCCGACGCCCCAGTAGCGCACGTTCCACGGCTCGGCCCGGCCGCCCGCGGCGCGGCGGCCGGTGAGGGTGGTGTCGCGGGCGGAGTTGGTGTACTCGATCCAGCGCACCGCCTCGTCCACGTCCCTGGCCGAGTGCACGAGGTACGGCTCCGCCCCGACGGCCTCGCACCAGGCCAGGAACTCGTCGGTGCCGAACCGGTTGTTCTCCAGCCCGCCCCAGGCCGGCTCCAGCCGGCTGGGCCGCCGGTCGCGGGGGCCGATGCCGTCCTCCCAGTGGTAGGCGGAGGTGAAGTTGCCGCCCGGCCAGCGGATCGGGCCCGGCCCCAGCTCCCGGCAGAGCTCCAGGACGTCGGCGCGCACGCCGCGCAGCGGTCCGGGCTCGTCGAGGGACAGGGGCGAGCCCTCGTCGAACACGCCGCCCTCGATGTTGCCGAAGAAGGCCGACTCCAGGAAGTGCCCGTAGACGTCGTCGTCCACGCGGCCGGCGGGCCGGCGGGTGTCGACGGCCACGAGCGCTCCGAGATCGGGCACTGGCATGTCAATGAACTCCTTCACTGCTTCACCGCTCCCGCGATGCTGTCGACGAACTTGCGCTGGAGCGCGACGAACACGGCGATCACCGGGATCAGCGAGATCACGGCCGCCGCGGCCATGCCGGCCCAGTCGGTGCTCCGCTCGCCCATGAAGACGGTCATGCCCACGGCCAGCGTGCGCAGGTCCGGCTCACTGAGTGTGAACACGAGCGGCAGCAGGTAGACGTTCCAGGCGAACAGGTAGGTGAGGATCACCACGGTGGCGGTGATCGGCCAGGCGAGCGGCAGCATCACCCGGAAGAAGACGGTGATGGGCCCGGCGCCGTCGAGGCGGGCGGTCTCCTCCAGTTCCTTCGGCAATCGCCGGAAGTAGCCGGCGTAGAGCAGGGTGGAGGCGATCTGCCCGCCCGCGCCCAGCCCGAGTATCACCCCGGCGTGCGTGTTGAGCAGCCTGAGCTGGTCGGTGAGCTGGGTGATCGGGATGATCGTGTAGCCCTCGGGGAGGAAGAAGGTGACCAGGAACAGGCCGATGAGGAACTTCTTGCCGATGAAGTCGTAGCGGCCGAGCACGTACCCGGCCAGCGCGCTGCGCACCACCACGAGCAGCACTGTCCCGGCCGTGATGAGCAGCGTGTTGAGGAAGTACGAGCCGAAGCCCACCTCGGTCCAGGCGCGGGTGTAGTTCTCCCAGACCGGCTCCTTCGGCAGCAGGCCGAGACCGCTGCCGAAGATCTCCGGCGAGCTCTTCAGCGACGCCGAGACCAGCCACAGGAACGGGTACACCCACAGCCCGCCCAGCACGGCCAGCACCACGACGGTCACGACCTGCCGCGCGCTCGGGCGGCGGAGCAGCCGGGCCGTCATGAGCCGCCCATCCTGCCGCGCGCCCACCGCATGCCCACCGCCTGAGCCAGGGCGAGGAGCACGGTCAGCACCCCGAACAGCACGGCGGCGGCCGAGGCGTAACCGAGCTGCGGCACGTTGGCCTGGAAGGCCGTGCGGAAGATGAAGATCTCGATCACCTCGGATGAGAAGGACGGGCCCCCGCCGGTGAGGGTCTGCATCAGGTCGAAGACGTTGAACGCGGCCACGGTGTCGATCAGCGTGATGATCACGAGGAACGGCACCAGCAGCGGCATCGTCACGTGCCGGAACTCGGCCCAGGCGCCCGCGCCGTCGATCATCGCGGCCTCGTGCACGCCCTGCGGGATCGTCTGCAGGGCGGCGAGCCAGTAGATCAGCGTGATGCCCAGCCACTTCCACACCCACACCGCGATGCCGGCGTACAGGGAGGTGCCGGCGTCGGCGGCGAAGTTCGCGGGCGAGTCGATCAGCCCGGACCACACCAGCGACAGGCTGACGGGGCCGCTGGCGTCGAGCAGCAGGGTGAACACGACGCCCACGATCGCGCCCGTGGTGACGACCGGCAGGAAGAACAGCGTGCGGAAGAACCCCTTGAACGGCGTCCGCTTCGCGTTCAGCACCAGCGCCAGCAGCAGCGCCAGGCCCACCCGCAGCGGCACGGCGATCACGAGGAACACCAGCGAGTTCCAGAACGCGTTCCAGAACAGGTCGTCGCCGATCAGCCGCTCGAAGTTCTCGAACCCGATGAACGTCCCGGCGGTGGCGAAGCCCGGCCAGTCGAGGAAGGCGTACCACCACGAGGCCAGCAGCGGATAGATCGTGTACGCGCCGTACCCGACGATGGTCGGCAGCAGGAACAGGTAGATCCACCAGTCCTGGCGCAGGCGCCGCGCCCATCCCCGGCCCCGCCGCCGGGACGGCGGGGCGGAGGTCGCGGCGGCGGGGGCGCGTGAGGAAGTCGTCGTCATGTCTCTCTCAGCGCTCGGCGTACGCCTGCTGGCCGTAGTCCTTGCCGCGCTCCCAGTTGGCGAACACCCACGCCTTGGCGTCCACCTCGACGCCCTTCTCCTCGCGCACGACCTTGATGGCGCGCTCACGCTCGGCGCTGAGCTGGTCGTTGAAGCGGCGGAGCTGCCCGCCGACGTCGGTGGCGGAGCCGGTCAGCACGGACTGGACGATGTCGCCGAGGTTGGGGTGGATGTCGCGCATCTCGGCCCGCACCTGCCAGACGCCGGGGTTGCCGACCTCGGCCACCGGGCCGATCCTGACGTCCTCCTGGAAGTTCGTCACGCACGTGCGGTACGCGTCGTGCACCTGGGCCTGGTCGATGACCTCGGCGGCCAGCGCGGGCGGCTGGTCCATGGCCTCGGCCAGGCTGGTCTGGAACTCCTTGGTGGTCATCTGGAGCATCACCTCGGCCGCGGTCTTGGCCTGGTCGGAGCTCTTCGACACCCAGAACGTGCCGGTCGCCGGCGAGCTGTAGACGAAGTTCCGGCTCGTCTCGGGGCAGGGGATGTGCCAGGTGCCGACGCCGCGTTCGACCGCCTCCGGCTCGTCCACGAGCAGGCCGCCGATGAACCACGCGCCCCACAGGTAGATGCCCGCCTGCCCGGCCGCCCAGCGGGCGCGCGCGTCGCGCGGGCCCATCGAGGGCGAGGCGGGGTGCACGACCTTGTCCTTCTGCAGCGCGACGAGGAACTCGATGGCGTCGATGTACGGCTGGGTGTCGTAGACGTACGCGCCGGTCGACCAGTCGATGTTGCCCGGTCCCGGCGCGCCGGCGGTCATGGCCAGCCGCTCGACCAGGGTCCGCAGGTACTCGGTCTCCTTGCTGGGCAGCACCATGCCGTACACGTCGCCGTCGGTGCCGCCGGTCACCTTGCGGGCGATCTCGCGGAGCCTGTCCCAGGTGGCCGGTTCGTCCTCGGGGTCGACGCCGGCCTGCTTGAGCATCGCGCTGTTGAACCACGGCACCGCCTCGTGCCAGCGGCCCGAGAACGGCGGGAAGGAGTAGATCTCGCCGTCGAAGCGGTGCATGCCGTCGTACAGGAACTCGCCGACGGGGCTGCCCGCGAAGTCGGCGAGCTTGCCGATCGGCTGGAACCAGCCCTCGCTGACCAGGGCCGCCGCGGCGACGTCGCCGAGGCCGGCCAGGGAGTGCACGTCGGGCATCTGGTTGCTGCGCCGTCCGACCTGCAGGGCCTGGCCGAGGTCGGGCGCGTCCATCTGGCGTCGTTCGACGGTGACGCCGGGGTGCGCCTTCATGAACGGGGCGAACAGGTCGTCCTGCAGCATCTTGGTCAGCGGGCGGAACTGGTCCCACCACTGGAGGGCGCCGCTGCCGCCGCCGGGGCTCGCGGACTTCTCCGCCAGTTGCCCGCCGCCGGTGCACCCGGCCAGCGCGGCGGCCAGGACGGCGGCGCCCGCTCCGCCGAACAGGCGGCGCCGGGTGAGGTCGCTCGGGTTGGGATGGCTCGGCCCGGCGCCGGTGACGCGCGGGGTGCTGGTTCCAGATATCCGGTGCTGATGCCGCCTCATGGCGACTCCTCTATGTCTATGTCGTCGACTTCGGTCACCGACCTGGTCCGCTCCCCCCGGTTGCCCGGGGATCCCCCGTGAGCGGATCTATGTTTGCGCTAACTTAGGCCCGACGCCTATCAGCGTCAAGGTCGTGTTTGTGAGGTCGTCGTGCAGCAGATCGGATTGGTGACCCGAATAACCCTCTCTGCCTAGGGGAAATGTATGTTAGCGGAAACATGCGGGGACATGTCACGGGACGTCCCGCGGGACATCTCGCGGGACATCCCACTGGACATCTCACTGGGCCGGTCTCGCGCCGGGCCCCCGCCGGCCGCGGGCCGGACCCGCCACCGCACCGCGCCGGCACCGTCGTGCCGATTCCGCGGGGTAATCACGCCGATGTACCCTGTCGGCGTTCCACTGCGCGGCAGCCTTCGAACGTGCTGCCCCGACGAAGGGAGACGACCCGGCGTGGTGCGACCACCGGGGACGAGGGCGTCCGGAGGGCCCTCCATGGCGGATGTCGCCAAACTCGCCGGAGTCTCGGGGCAGACCGTGTCCCGGGTCGTCAACGGCAACGACCGCGTGACCGCCGCGACCCGGATCAGGGTCGAGTCGGCCATGAAGCAGCTCGGCTACCGTGCCAACATCGCCGCCAGGGCGCTGGCCACGGGCCGGTTCGGGACCATCGGCGTGGTGATGTTCAACCTCAGCGCCGTGCTCAACGTGCGCATCGTCGAGGCCGTCGTCACGGGCGCGCAGGCGCACGGCTACTCGGTCAGCCTGGCCGTCGTGGACGGGCCGACCGAGAAGGACGTGCGCGCCGCCGTACGCGGGCTCACCGACCGCGCCGTGGACGGCGTGATCGTGATCGAGGCCCGCGTGCTCGACACCCCGCACCTGCGGCTCCCCGAGGAGGTGCCGCTCGTCATCGCCGACAGCAGGGCGGCGCACAAGCACCCGACGTTCGGCATGGACGAGGCCGCCGGCGCCCGCGCGGCCGTCGACCACCTGCTCGAGCTCGGGCACGACACCGTGCACCACGTGGCGGGCCCGGCGGGCTCCAACCCGGCGCAGCGCCGCCGGGCCGCCTGGCAGCGGCAGCTCAAGCGGTCAGGACGGGCGGTCCCGCCGCCGGTCGCGGGTGACTGGTCGCCGCGCTCCGGTTACGACGCCGCGCTGCGCCTGCTGGCCGGCGACGACGTGAGCGCCGTCTTCGCGGCCAACGACCAGATGGCCGTGGGCGTGCTGCGGGCGGCGGCCGAGCTGGGGCGGCGGGTGCCGCAGGACCTGAGCGTCGTGGGGTTCGACGACCTCGACTTCGCGCCGTTCCTGTCGCCGCCGCTGACCACCGTCCGGCAGGACCTGGCGACGGTGGGACGGCGGTGCGTGGAGCACCTGATCGCGCGGATCGAGGCGCCGCCGGGTGCGGGGCCGGCCCAGACGACCAGCCGGTTCGTCCGTCCGGAGCTGGTGGTCCGCGAGTCCACCGCGCCGCCGCCCGGCCGGACCCGCTGAGGAGGGTGCGGCCGGCCGCCCGCCGCACCCTCCGCGACCGCCTGCCGGCCCCGGCCGGCGACCGGTCGCCGGGACCGGCCCGGCCCGTTCTGTGATCGGTGGCCGGACCGGCCGCGCCCTTCGCGACCACCTGCCGAACCGGCCCGCGGCCGGTCGCCGGGGCCGGGTCGCGCCTTTTGTGGCCGTCGCCGTCACCGGGGCCGTGTTCTCAGAGCCGGGTCTCGGTCATTGACAGGCCGATCAAGTTAGCGCAAACATGAGTGCGCGTCGATGACGACCTCCTCCCCCCGAACCGTCAGAGAGCAGGCACATGCTTCGTCGACTGTCCATCGTCGCGCTGACCGCGACCCTGGCCGCCGTCTCGCCCCTCACGCCCGCCGCCAACGCCAACGCCAACGCCCCGGGAGGCAAACCCGTGACCCGACCGCTCCCCACCGCGTACGGCGCTCTCGGCGCGAACTACAACCAGAACCTCGACGCCCTCGACTACCGCGAGCTGCGCGAGTCCGGCACCCGCTGGGTCCGCGGCTTCTACCCGATGCCCGCCACCGACGCGGGCGACCCGGCGGAGCACTTCGCGATCAGCACCATCACCGACGCAGGCCGCCGCGGCTTCGACACGATCCTCAGCCTCAAGTGGCCGTACAACTCCGCGTCCTTCCCCGAGCCCGGCAGCGCCGCGATGGCCGCCGAGCTGGCGCGCCTGGACCGGGTGCTGCCCACGGTGCTGAACAAGGTGGACATCCTCACGATCGGCAACGAGCCGTTCATCGAGAGCCTGCCCGCCGAGCGCGACGAGCGGCTCAACGTGTTCTACGAGGCCGTCGCCCGGCACGTGATCGACTACCGGCGCGAGCACTGCGGCGCGGACTGCGGCACCACCCTGTACATGGGCGCGCTCAACCGCCTCGACCTGGCCGACCGCCGCACGCCCGCGGCCGAGCGCTGGATGACCTTCGTCCGCGAGACGCCGGAGATCCAGGGCGTGGACATCCACCCGCACATCCCGGCGCCGGAGAACGCGCAGCCGTTCCTGGACTTCATCCTGCCGAGGATGCGCCCCGACCAGACCTACCTCGTGACCGAGTTCTCCCTCGTGTGGTACTGGAAGCAGCACCTCCAGGACCCCGTCTCGGAGGAGTTCGCGAAGCGGTACGGGTTCGCCGCCGACACCAAGGTGTGGCAGGTGATCAAGGCGGCCATCGACGAGCCGTTCAGCCCCAGGCAGTGGGACGACTTCCTGACCGGCAGCCCGTGGTTCATGGAGCAGGCGGACTTCCTCAGCGAGCAGATGAAGCTCTACCGGGACACCGGCCGGCTGGCGGTGGCCACGTACGGGTTCAAGCAGGACGACCTGATGGTGACCGACTTCGGCCCCAACAAGGACCCGTGGCTGCTCAACAGCGTCTTCGTGCCGTACACCGTGAAGTCCCGCGGCGACGGCCTGGCGGCGCCGAACTACTGGCTCAAGGACTTCAGGGCGCTGCAGCGGCACTGAGCGCCGCACCGGCGGGCGGTTCTTCTCAGGGGATCGCCCCCCGGATCCTCATCCGGCGTTAAGAATCGACGCCTAGCGTGAGCGGCTGTGCTGCTGGACGAGGGTGTGAAGACGGAGCGACGGGCGCGTCCCCGCCGGGTGTGGCGCGGGCGGGCGGCCGTCGCGGTGAGCGTGCTGTTCGCGGCGGGGACGGCCGTGCGGCTCGGCGGGCTGGAGACGGGCGTGTTCCTGGTGCCGCTCGTCTCCTTCACGCCCTACTTCGCCGTCGCGGCCCTGGTGCTGCTGGGGGTCGTGGTCGCGCTGCGCAGCCGGGCCGCGATCGCGATCATGCTGGTGGTGTGCGCCTGCCTGGCCTGGTGCGTGCTGCCGCGGGCGTTCGGCGGCGACGCCGCCGCCGGCCGGCCGTTGCGGGTGCTGACGGCCAACCTCAACGGCGGGCGCGGGGACGCGTCCGTGCTCGTCGATCTGGTCCGCAGGCTGCACGTGGACGTGCTGAGCATCCAGGAGCTGACGTACTCGGCCAGGGACCGGCTGGCCGCCGCCGGGCTGGCGGAGCTGCTGCCGTACCACATCGGCCGGGCCGACCAGCGGGGCCCGGAGGGCAGCGGCGTGTACTCCCGTCACCCCATGACCGAGCGCACCGGGCTGTTCGAGCCGGTCGGGCACCACATGCCGGTCGTGGAGGTGTCGCCGCCCGGCGGCCCGGCGGTCGAGGTCGTGGTCGTGCACCCGGTCGCGCCCGTGCCCTCGACCGTGCCGGAGTGGGCGGCCGGGATCGCCGCGCTGCCGCCCGCGTCCGGCTCGGGGGCGCCCCGGATCCTGGCGGGCGACTTCAACGCCACCCTCGACCATGCGGTCTTCCGCCGTCTGCTGGACACCGGCTACACCGACGCGGCCGCCGCCACCGGGCAGGGGCTGACGCCCACCTGGCCGCACGGGCGCTCGCTGCCGCCGCTGGTCGCCATCGACCACGTGCTGACGGACGGGCGGGCCTCGGCGGCGGAGGTGCGGGTCTTCGACGTGCCGGGCTCCGACCACCGCGCGCTCTTCGCGGATCTGCGGGTGCGCGGCTGAGCCCGCCGGACGGCCCGCTCATGACGCGAACATGAGACGCGCGGACCGGGGTGTTTAAGCGGGACCGGGAATGACGGCTCACGTGCCGGCCGGCACATTCACACCGAGGCCGGGGGTGGGCGGAATTGTCGGTTCTGTTGGGTGCGCGGGCCGCGCGCAGGGTCGCTGCGGTCGTGGTCGCCGTCTGGGCGGCCGTCACCGTGGCGGCCGTGCTGGCGAGCGGCCCGCTGGAGGACGTCCGGGTCGCCAGCGGCACCTCCCTGCTGGCCAGAGGCGCCGAGTCGGCCCGCGTCCTCAACGTGCAGGCCCGGCAGTCCGGCAGGGTGGTGCCCGCCCTCGTCGTCTACGAGCGCTCCGGCGGGCTCCGGCCGGCCGACGTGGCGGCGGCCCGGTCGCACCTGGACCGGTTCGCGGCCGTCCCGCACGTGGCCGGGACGGCGTCCGAGCCCGTGCCCAGCGCCGACGGGCAGGCCCTCCAGGTGACGGTGCTGTTGTCCGGCGAGCCGGGCGTGCTCATCAGCCCGCTGGTCGAGCGGCTGCGCGCGATCGCCTCCGAGGGCAACCCGCCGGGGCTGGTCGCCCACGTGAGCGGCGCGGGCGGGGCCGCGGCCGACTACGTGGACTCCTTCCACCGGGTGGACGGCACGCTCCTGACGCTGAGCCTCGTCGTGGTGCTGCTGGTGCTGCTCGCCGTCTATCGCAGCCCGGTCCTCTGGGCGATCCCCATGCTGGCCGTGGTGGTGGCCTACCTGTGCTCCACCGCGGCGGTCTACGCCCTGGCCCGGTCGGGTGTGCTGACGCTGCGGGCCGCCACGCCCGAGGTGTTCACCGTGCTGGTGTTCGGGGTGGCGACGGACTACGCGCTGCTGCTCGTCGCCCGCTTCCGCGAGCGGTTGCGGGTGACGGCGGACCAGTCGGCGGCGCTGCGGGGCGCGTTGTCGGGCGGGATCCGCACCGTCGTCGCCTCGGCGCTCACGGTGGCGGGCGGCGTCGGCTGCCTGGTGGTGGCCGACACGCACGCGCTGCGCTCCATCGGGGCGGCGTCCGCCGTGGGGATCCTGGTCACGACGGCCGTGATGGTGACGTTGCTGCCCGCGCTGCTGCTGCTGGGCGGGCGGCGGGCGTTCTGGCCGAGCACGCCGCATCCCGGGGACCCGGCACGCGACGGGGTGTGGCGGGGCGTCGCGGGCTTCGTCGGGCAGCGGCCCCGCCTGGCCTGGGCGGGCTCCGCGCTGCTGCTGACCGTGCTGTGCGCGGGGCTGACCACGCTCGACGCCTCGGGCATCCCGCCGTCGTCGCTGTTCACCACGCGCACCGACTCCGTGGCCGGCCACGACGCCCTGCGGCGGCACTACCCGGCCGGCGCCCCGGTGGTGGTCCTGGCCAGGCAGGACAGCAGCGCGGCCGTGGCGCGGGCGCTGAACGGCGCGCCGGGCGTGTCGTCGGTGCGCCAGGGGCCGCCCGCCCGGTGGCGCACGTTCGACGTCGTGCTGGCCGCGGAGCCGAACACGCCGGACGCCCACCGCCTGGTGACGGACCTGCGCGCGACCCTGCGCGCCGCGGCGGGCGGGGCGGCGCTGGTGGGCGGCTTCACCACCGAACTGCTCGACGTGCGCGACGCCGCCCTCGACGACGCGCTGCTCGTCGTGCCGCTGATCCTGCTGGTCGTGGGGGTGATCCTGGTCGTCCTGCTGCGCTCGCTGGTGGCCCCGCTGCTGCTGATGGGGACGGTGGTGCTGTCGTTCGCGGCCACGCTGGGGCTGTGCTCGGCGCTGTTCACCCAGTTGCTCGGCTATCCCGTGATGGACGCGTCGTTCGCCCTGTACGCGTTCGTCTTCCTGGTCGCCTTCGGCGTCGACTACAACATCTTCCTCATGGCCCGTGTGCGCGAGGAGTCCGTCCGGCTGGACACCCGCGAGGCGACCCTGCGGGCGCTGCGCGCGACCGGCGGGGTGATCACCGCGGCCGGCGTGGTGCTGGCGGCGGCGTTCTTCGTGCTGACCGCGCTGACGCTGGTGCCGGTCGTGCAGCTCGGGCTGTTGGTGGCGATCGGGGTCGTCATCGACACGGTGGTGGTGCGTTCGTTCCTCGTCCCGGCGCTGGCCCATCACATGGGACGGCGGATCTGGTGGCCCGCCCGCGCCGCTTCGTGAGCCGTCCCGCGTTGACGGGAACGTCCGGCTCTGATTATTTTCTACCCGTTAGTTATTAAGGAGGACGGATGTCGTCACCCGTGCGCGACGTCCGCAGGCTGCATCGGCGGCTCGTGCTGCGCAGCCTGCGCGACCACGGGCCCCAGCCCCGCGCGGACCTGGCCAGGCGGCTCGGCCTGTCCGCCACGACCATGACCAAGGTGGTGGCCCAGCTCCT
Source organism: Nonomuraea sp. MG754425 (assembly GCF_021699195.1). Taxonomy (GTDB): domain Bacteria; phylum Actinomycetota; class Actinomycetes; order Streptosporangiales; family Streptosporangiaceae; genus Nonomuraea. Next base: position 20,152 of record NZ_SSXE01000121.1, read on the forward strand.
CGACGAGGGCCTGGCCGGCGAGGGCGACGCCGCCGGCGGCCGGGTCGGCCGCCCCTCCACGGACGTCCGGCTGCGCGCGGACGCCCGGCAGGTCATCGGGGTCCAGGTCGGCGCGGGCACGGTGCGGCTCGGGCTGTGCGACCTCAGGGCGCGGGCGCGCGAGGTGCGCTCGTTCGGCTTCGACGTGACGGGCGAGCCGCCGGAGCGGGTCGTGGCCAGGATCGCCGACGCCGCCGCCGCGCTCGCCGAGCGGGCCGGTGACCGGCTGCTCGGGATCGGGGTCGCGGCCCCCGGCCCGGTGGACCCGGAGCAGCGCCGCAACCTGCTGTCGGTCAACCTCGGCTGGCGCGACGTGGCGTTCGGCGACCCGCTGGAGCGGGCGCTGGGCGTCCCGGCGGTGGTCGATCACAACGTCCGCGCGATGGCGCTGGCCGAGGCCCGCTACGGCGACACCGGCGGGGCGGACCCGCTCCTGTACGTGTACGCCCGCACCGGCGTCGGCGCGGGCCTGGTGATCGGCGGGCGGCCGTTCCGGTCGGGCGCCCACGGGGTCACCGAGCTGGGGCACCTGAGGGTGGTGGAGCGCGGCCGGCCGTGCGCGTGCGGCGCGAGCGGCTGCCTGGAGACCGTGGCCGCCGAACCGTACCTGGCTGAGTCGGCCCGAGCCGTGCTGGGCCGCGACAGCGCCGACCCGCTCACCGACCTGGCCGACGCCACGGGCGACGGAGACCGGCGGGCCGGGCAGGTGCTGGACGACCTCGTGGACCGCCTCGCCACCGGCCTGGCCGGCGCGGTCAACCTGCTCAACCCCGCGCTCATCCTGCTCGGCGGCGTCTTCCGCACGGCTCCCGACCCGGTGCTCGACCGGGTCGGGGACGCGCTGCGGGCCAGGGTCTTCCCCGTGCTGCGCGACACGGTGCAGGTGCGGCGGGCCACGCTCGGCCCGGATGCCGGCGTGGCGGGCAGCGCCGCCGTCGCCCTCGACCGGTTCCTCTACGACGCTTGATCAGGCTCCACGGAAAGGCATGAGAACATGACCGGTCACGTCCCGCTCCCCGCGTTCGACCCGCTGGCGGGCACGGTGGTGCGCGCCCCCGAGAAGGACGAGGAGGGCTACTGGGCCGGCTCCCCCGGCGTGCTGCACGACGGCGAGCGGTTCTGGCTCACCTACCGGCTGCGGCGTCCGCGCGGGGCCGCGGCCGAACGCGGGTGGCGCTGCGCCGTGGCCGTCAGCGACGACGGCGTGCGCTTCACCGACGTGTGGTCGGTGCACAAGGACGAGCTGGGCACGCCGTCCATGGAACGCTTCCGCCTGGCCCCCGCCGACGACGGCGGGTTCACCCTCTACCTGTCGTACGTGGATCCGGCCGACAACCGCTGGCGGATCGACGCGCTGCGCGCGGGCCACCCGTCGGACTTCGACGTGGCCACCGCCCGGCCGGTGCTGACCGCGGCCTCGACCGGCACCGAGGGCGTCAAGGACCCGTACGTGCTGCGCTCGGGGCCGGTGACGTACCTGTTCGCCAGCTACGCCGAGGCGCTGCCCGGCGGCCTCGGCGCGCGGGCGCACGCCGGCGCCGACGTCTACAACGTCGGCGTGACCACGCACCCCACCGGGCTGGCGACCAGCCTCGACGACGGGGCCACGTTCACCTGGCACGGCCAGGCGCTCGGCGTGGGCCGGGGCTGGGACCGCTACCAGGCGCGGCTCAACAGCGTCGTGCCCGTGCCCGGCGGGTACGTGGGCTTCTACGACGGCTCGGCCTCGCACGAGGAGAACTACGAGGAGCGCTGCGGCGTCGCCGTCTCCGGCGACCTGTTCGGCTGGCGGCGGCTGTCGGCCGAGCGGCCCTGGGTGACCTCGCCGCACCGCGGCGGCTCCGTCCGCTACCTCGACGCGCTGCTGCTGGACGGGCGGTGGTGGCTGTACTACGAGCTGACCCGTCCCGACGGCGCGCACGAGTTGCGCCTGATCCGGTTCCCCGTCGGGTAGGCGCGGGGCCCTATTGTCTCTGACATCCCTTTTGTCCGGGACAGCTATTCGAGACAGTGAGAGGTCCGTCATGAGCGCACCGTCCAGGCTTGCCCGCCGCATGTGGCACCAGTTGGAGCCGATCCACGCCGCGTTGTACTTCTCGCCGCAGGCGTTCGGCGCGGCGGCGGCCCTCGGCTACGACGTGGAGTCCCGCTGGCCCAGCTATTTCGCCTACCGCACGGCCCCGTTCGGGCGGGCCGGCACGCGGCTGGCCACGGCGCTCTACTACAGCTTCAGCCCCGTGACGATCGCCGCGCACGTGCCCGGCGTATGGGAGGTGGCCACGCCCGAGCAGGTGCTGCGCGCCCGCCTGGAGGCGGTGGACGAGACCTACCGCCACCTGCTCGGCGACCGCCTGGCGGGCCCGGACGTGGCCGAGGCCGCGGAGCTGGCCAGGCGGGCGGCCGAGAGCGTGCCGGTGGCCGGGCGGCCGTTCGCGGCGGCCAACCTGGACCAGCTCTGGCCGGACGCCCCGCACCTGGTGCTGTGGCAGGCCGCGACCGTGCTGCGCGAGCACCGCGGTGACGGCCACCTGGCGGCGCTGGCCGCGGCGGACCTGGACGGGTGCGAATCGCTGGTGTCCTTCGCCGCGATCGACGCCGCCCCGGTCGAGAACTTCGCCGGGCGGGGCTGGAGCGAGCGGGAGTGGGCCGAGGCGCTGGAGCGGCTGGCCGCCCGCGGCCTGGTGGACGCCGCCGGGAAGGCGACCGAGCGCGGCAGGGCGCTGCGCGACCAGGTGGAGCGGATGACCGATGACCTGGCCTTCGAGCCCTGGCGGCGGCTCGGCGAGGAGCGGGCCGGGCGGCTCGCCCAGCTCGCCTCCCCGTTCCTCGGGGCGGTCTTCGAGGCCGGCCTGCTGCCGATGACCAGCACGCTGGGCATCGCGACCGTCCAGGTGGCCGACTGACCCGCACGGGCCGGAACCGGGTCGAGCCGCGGCGGCGGGGCGGCTAGCGGCGGCCGTACTTCTTGTGGACCGCCTGCTTGCTCACGCCGATGGCGTCGGCGATCTGCGACCAGGCCAGCCCCGCCACCCGGGCCCGCCGCACCTGGACCGCCTCCAGGCGCTCGATCTCGTGCCGCAGCGCGGTGGTGGCGTGCAGGGCCAGCAGCGGATCGTCGTCCTGCGCCTGTCTCATGAGGGTCGCCAGGTCGTTCGTCATGGACTAAAGGTAATCCAGCAGCAGGGCGCTGATCTCCTCCGGACGTTCGAGCGCCGGCAGATGACCGGCCCAGTCCAGCTCGACCAGCCGCGCGTCCGGCAGCTCGGCGGCCAGGTGGCGGGCGCTCCTGCGGAAGAACGGCAGGTCGTGCGCCCCGCCCACCACCAGCGTGGGCACGCGGACGTCGGCCGGCGAGACCTCCCGCTCGGTCTGCTCGGGCTCCGGGTCGGCGGCGAGTTGCAGCTCGAACGCGTGCCGCTGCATCGCCAGCAGCCGCGCCCGCGCCTCGGCCGTCGTCTCGGGCCCGAGCAGCAGGCGCGCGTTGAGCTCGGCGGCGCCCTGCGCGTCGCCCGCCGTCAGCAGGCGGTTCTCCTCGGCCCAGTAGCCGGTCAGGTCGGGCGTGGGTTCGATCTCGGCGCCGGGGTTGAGCAGCACCAGCCGGTCGGCCAGCCCGGCGGCGGCCAGCCGCAGCGCCGTATCGGCCCCGCTCGAGGACCCGACCAGCGCGGCCCGGCGCACGCCCAGCGCGGTCAGCACCTCGGCCACGTCGTCGGCGTCGCTGTACGGCCCGTCGGCGCGGTACGGCGTCCGCCCGTACCCGCGGAAGTCCACCTTGATCACCCGGAAGCGCTCGGACAGCGCCTCCTCCTGGGCGTCCCACATGCCGGAGTCGGCCGCGCTCGAGTGCAGCAGCACCACCGGATCGCCGCAACCCCGTTCGGCGTGCCAGATCGTCATCGCGACTCCACCGCCATCCGCACGCCCAGGCCGACCAGCACCACGCCGGAGACCTGCTCCAGCCGCCGCTTGACCGCCGGCCGGCCGAGCCACTCCTTGGCCCGGCCGACCGCCCAGATGAGCAGCCCGTACCAGAGCAGGTCCACCAGCACCCAGAGCACGGCCAGCGTCACGAGGGTGAGCGGCACGTTCCGCCCGGCGGGGACGAACTGCGGCAGGAACGACATCGCGAACACGGCCGCCTTCGGGTTGGCCAGGCAGGTGCCCAGCCCGGCCAGGTACGGCCCGCGCCGGCCGGCCGGCGCCTCGGGGACGGCGCTCTCGGCGCGGGCACCCCGGCGGGCCTGCCACAGCGCCTGCGCGCCCATCACGATGAGCAGCGCGGCGCCGGTCACGCGCATGATGTCGTAGGCCAGTTGCGAGGCCGCCAGCAGGGCCGACAGGCCGAACGCGGCGGCCAGCCCCCACAGCAGGATGCCGGTCTCGTTGCCGAGCGTGGCGGCCAGCCCGGAGCCCCGGCCGGACCGCAGCGTCTGGCGCAGGATGATCGCGGTGCTGACGCCCGGCGCCATGGCGATCAGCAGGCACGCGCCGATGAATGCGAGAAGATACATGCCACGGATGGTCTCAGAAGGGGCACCGCGGCCTCCTCTGGTTTTCAGCCGTAGATCTTGGCCAGGTCGGCGACCGCCTCGGCCATCAGGGTGCGCAGCTCGGGCGGTCCCAGCACCTCGACGTCCGCGCCCAGACGCAGCAGCAGCCAGCGGGCGTGGGTGAGCGACTCGACCGGCAGCGTCAGCGTCACCCAGCCCTCGGGGTCGGGCTCGGCGGCGGCCAGCGCGGCCCCGGCGACGTCGGCCCCCATCGTGTACGCCAGCAGCTCCCCCCGGCCGGGGGCCAGCCTGACGACGGCCTCGGCGGTGTACATCCGCTCGCGGAACTCCTTGGCGTAGCGGTGCCAGAACCCGCTCAGGTCGAAGTCCCTGGGCCGGGCGAAGCGGCCCGGCAGCGTCTCCAGCGTCAGGATGCGCGCCACCCGGTACGTCCGCGGCGACCCGTCGGCGGGGCCGTCAGCGGGCACGCCGGCCTGCTTGCCGGTGGGGGCTGCGACCAGGTACCAGGAGCCTCCTTTGAGCACCAGCCCGTAGGGGTGGATCACGCGGTCCACCTCCGCCGGGCCCCAGCGCCGGTACGTCATGTGCAGGGGACGCTGGTCCCAGACGGCCTCGGCCACCTCGCTCAGGTGCGGCACGTCGTCGCCCGAGCGGTACCAGCCGGGCACGTCCAGCAGGAACCGCTCGCGCATCGCCGACGCCTGCGAGCGCGGCTCGGGCGGCAGCGCGGCCAGCAGCTTCAGCTCGGCGTTGGCCGCCACCTCGGCCAGCCCCAGCTCGGCGGCCGGTCCGGGCAGCCCGGCCAGGAACAGCGAGGACGCCTCCTCCGCGGTCAGCCCGTTGAGCCGGGTGCGGTAGCCGTCGAGCAGCCGGTAGCCGCCCGCGGGGCCGCGGTCGGCGTAGACCGGGACGCCGGCCGCCGACAGGGCCTCGACGTCGCGGTACACGGTGCGTACCGACACCTCCAGCTCGGCGGCCAGCGCGGGCGCGGTCATGTGGCCGCGGGTCTGCAGGAGCAGGAGCAGGGACAGGAGGCGGCTCGCGCGCATACTTTCATTGTATTCCCGGACATTTCTCGTGTTCTTATGAACACATGGAACGTGTGCGCGCCATCATGGACGCCCTGCGCACCCACGACAGCGTGTCCGTGGCCGAACTGGCCGCCGAGCACGGCGTGTCCGAGATGACGATCAGACGCGACCTGGACGCGCTGGCCCGGCAGGGGATGGTGCTCCGGGTTCGGGGCGGCGCGCTGTCGCTGCTGCCGGGCGGCGAGGAGCCGCCGTTCGGGGTGCGCGAGCGGGAGTCCGTGGAGGCCAAGCGGCGCATCGGCGAGGAGACCGCGGCGCTGATCGCCGACGGCGAGTCGGTGGTGCTGGACGGCGGCACGACGGCGCTGGAGGTGGCCCGCGCGCTGTCCGGACGGCGGGTGACCGTGCTGCCGCTGGCGTTGCAGCCGGTGCTGATGCTGGCCGCCGCGCCGCGCGTGCGCCTGGTGCTGCCCGGCGGCGAGGTGCGCAAGGGCGAGCTGACCGTCCTGGGGCCGCTCGCCGAGACCTCGCTCGGGGCGCTGCGCTTCGACACGGCGGTGCTCGGCTGCCGTGGACTGTCCGCCCGGCACGGCCTGACCGCGCACGACCTGGCCGAGGTGGCGGTCAAGCGGGCGGCGATCGGCGCGGCGCGGCGGGTGATCGCGGTGTGCGACTCGGGCAAGTTCGCGCGGACGGCGTTCGGCGCGGTGTGCCCGGCCGGCCGGCTGGACGTGGTGGTGACCGACACCGGCATCCCGCCGGAGGAGCGCGACGCCCTGCTGGCGGCCGGCGTCCGGGTCAAGGAGACCGCGTGAGCCCCACTGATCAGCCGGTGATCAGCCGGCGAAGTGCTGCCAGCCGAGCCGGATCACCATCGCCACCACCACGCACAGCAGCACGATCCGGACGAAGGACGTGCCCCGCTTCAGTGCCATCCGCGCGCCGAACTGGGCGCCGGCCACGTTGCACACCGCCATGCCGAGCCCGATCGCCCACTGCACGTGCCCCTGCGCGCCGAACACCGCGAGCGCCCCGACGTTCGTCCCGATGTTGATGATCTTCGCGGAGGCGGAGGCCGAGACGAAGTCGAGCCCGAGGATGGTGGTGAAGGCGATGATGAGGAACGTCCCGGTGCCCGGCCCCATGATGCCGTCGTAGAAGGCGATGCCCACGCCCGCCGTCGCCACCGCCGCGAGCACCCGGGGCCTGGTGCGCAGGTGCGGCACCGGCACGGCGCCCATCGACGGCCGCAGCGTCACGAACGCGGCCACGGCCAGCAGCACCACCATGACGGCGGGCCGCAGCACCTCGGCCGAGATCGACGCCGCCGCCCACGCCCCCAGCCCGGCGCAGAGCACGGCCAGCGCGGCGCCGGGGATCGCCACCTGCCGGTCCACCTTGGTGGAGCGCGCGTACGCGACGGCGGCGGAGGTGGTGCCGAACACCGACGAGAACTTGTTGGTGGCCATCGCCTCGACGGTCGGCATGCCGGTCATGAGGATGGCGGGCAGTTGCAGCAGCCCGCCGCCGCCCACGACGGCGTCCACCCACCCGGCTCCGGCCGCCGCGACCAGCAACACCAGGATCTGATCCAGCGGCACGCGCCACTCCCCCGATTCCCCCCGATAAACCGTCAAGAGTGTATAAGTCGGGCTTTACTGGGTTCACCACACCCCGCAAACCACACCCCGCAAACCGCACCCCGCAAACCGCACCCCGCAAACCGCACCCCGCAAACCGCACCCCGCGAACCGGCCTCGCGGGCCGGGCCGAAATTCGTTTCCCCAGGGCGCCGGCCGCCCGATAGGCTCGGCACCATGATGATCTTCGGCCCGGCCGTCGACGTCCGCCCTCTCTTCCCGCGCGAGCGGCAGGCCATGCTCGCCCTGCTCCGCTCCCTGGAACCGGCCGACTGGGCCAGGGCCACGGTCTGCCCCGGCTGGGACGTCCACGACGTGGCCGGGCACGTGCTCAACGACTACCTGCGGCGGCTGTCCGGCGGTCGCGACGGGCACACCGGGGCCGTCTTCGCCGACGACGAGACGCTGCCCGCCTACCTCGCCCGCACCAACGACGAGTTCGTCCGGGCCGGCCGCCAGCTCAGCCCGCGCCTGCTGATCGAACTGCTGGAGCACACCGGCCCGAGCCTCGACGCCCTCTGGGCGGCCCGCGACCTCGAGGGCCCGGCCGGCCTGAACGTCTCCTGGGCGGCCACCGACGTCGAGAGCCCCGCCTGGCTCGACATCGGCCGCGAGTACACCGAGTTCTGGGTCCACCAGCAGCAGGTGCGCGACGCCGTCGGGCGGCCGGGGGCCACGGAGCCCGCGCTCATGGCCCCGGTCCTCGACCTGTTCGCCCGCGCCCTGCCGCACACCCTGCGCGCGCACGACCGTCCCGAGGACACCGCGGTCGTCCTCGACGTGCCAGGGCCGGCCGGCGGGCGGTGGAGCGCGGTGCGGCGCGCGGGACGCTGGCGGATGGCGGCCCCCGAGGGCGACGCCGCCGCGCGGGTCACGATGGACCAGGACACGTTCTGGCGGCTGGCGACCAGGGGCCTGTCCACCGACGAGGCCCGCGCCCGGTCGCGGACGAGCGGCGACGCCGAGCTCACCGCCGCCATGACGACCCTGCTGGCCGTCGTCGCCTAGCACGGCCGGCACCGACCTTTTGACCGACGGAGGGCGAGCATGTTCGCGAGATCACTGGGCGACGACGGCGCGGAGCTGCGTCCGCTGGAACCGTGGCGGGCCGAGGAGTTCCTGGCCCACATCGACCGGGGGCGGGAGTTCATCGGCCGCTACATCAAGCTGCCCGACGCCGTCACCGACCTCGAGTCCAGCCGCTCCTTCCTGCGGACGTACGCGGAGAAGGCGATCGCCGACACGGCGCGGATCCACGGCATCTGGACGGACGGCAAGCTGGTCGGCGGGGTGCTGTTCCGGACGATGGACCTCGGCGGCGGCGTCGTCGAGGCGGGTTGCTGGCTGGAGCCGTCGGCGGTCGGCAGGGGCCTGGTGACCAGGGCCGCGCGGGTGATCATCGACTGGGCCGTCGAGGAGCGGGGCGTCCACCGGGTGGAGTGGCTGGCCGTGGTGGAGAACCAGGCCAGCATCGCGGTGGCCCGGCGGCTCGGGATGAGCAAGGAGGGCGTGCTGCGGGAGAGCTACCCGCACCGGGGCAAACGCCACGACGTGGAGGTCTGGGCGGTGCTCGCGCCGCAGTGGCGGGCGGCCCGGCAGGCGTCCTGACGGAGGCTCCCCGGCCGGACGAGACGTGTTCACGCTCCGGCCACGCGCCCGCCGCACGGAGCCGCCTCGCGTGCGCCAGAATCCGAGCGCGGCGGATCAGCGGACCCGGGAGGCGGCACTGTGACGAGCGGCGAGCGGCACCAGGTGATCGGCGGCGGCCGGTTCCTGTGGGAGTTCGTCCGCTCGCCCCTGCGGACGGCGTCGGTGCTGCCGAGTTCGGCGAGCCTGGCCGCGCGGATGGTGGCGGGCGTCCCGGAGCGCGGCGAGCCGGTGGTGGCCGAGCTCGGCGCGGGCACCGGCGCGTTCACCTCCGCGATCCAGCGGCGGCTGGACGGCCGTGGCCGGCACGTCGTGGTCGAGCTGAACGACCGGTTCGCCGCGCGGATCTCCCGGGCCCACCCCGGGGTCGAGGTGGTGTGCGCCGACGCCGTACGCCTGCCGGAGCTGCTCGCCGGGCTCGGTGTCGAGCAGGTGGACGTCGTGGTCAGCGGGCTGCCGTGGGTCGCCTACGCCGGGCGTCCGCCGCTGGTGGAGTCGGTGGCGCGGGTCCTGTCCCCCGCCGGGGTCTACACGCAGTTCGCCTACACCTGGACGCGCTGGGCCACCCCCGCCCGGCGGCTGCTCGGCGACCTGCGCACGGAGTTCGAGGAGGTCGTGACGACCGCGACGGTCTGGCGCAACCTGCCGCCCGCCGTCGTGCACGTCGCCCGC
>NZ_SSXE01000122.1 GCF_021699195.1 Nonomuraea sp. MG754425
CGCCCGCCCCAGCCTGCCGGTCAACCACCCCATAAGCCGCGAATAACCCCCTTCGTGGCGTGATCGTTGCGAACCCGATCACCCCAGGAGACGCACACGCCGTCTCCTGGGAGAACCAGCCGCGTGGGAGAGCACGATCCGGCCCGCCCGCCGGACGTCAGCAGCTTGCCGGGGTGCCGTTTCCGGCCGCGCGGATGCCGCCGGCGACCCGCAGGGCGTAGTAGTTGGAGCGGAACCTGTCGAAGATCGTGCCGTCCTCGAGCTGGAGCAGGGCCTCGTCGGCCTGGCGCAGGGAGTTCCAGCTCCAGTTGTGGCTGCCGGTCCAGACGATCTTGCGGTCGGGCCCGCCGTAGTACTTGCCCTCCACCAGCAGGTACTTGGAGTGCACCCAGACGGGGTCGGCGGTGCAGAAGTACCGGACGTTGATCCCGTTGTAGACGCCGGTGGTCTTGACCAGCTCGTTCATCGAGGAGACCTCGGCGGAGCTGTCCTTGTTGTGGTTCACCGCCACCTCGACGTAGCAGCCGGCCCGGTCGAGGGCGAGCAGCTTCTGCGCCAGATGGGTCCGGCTGAAGATGCCCATCGCGACCCGGACGATGGTGCGGTGCGTGCCGTCCACGGTGCCGACGGTGCTGTTGCCGGTGCACTGCACGTTGTCCAGCACGGTGGTCATCGTGTCCTCGGCCGGGTCGGTCGGGCTGCTCGTGCTCTCCTGACGCGGGTAGAAGTGCACCTTGGCCGCGCCCGAGGTGACCGGCGGGCGGGCGTCGTAGTAGTTGTTGTTCACGCCCTGGTTCTTCAGGTCGGTGAAGTACGCGGCGTAGGCGTCGTGGATGCCCGCGTTCCCGGCGAGCACCAGGGCGGCGTTCCAGCCGCCGAGCCCGTCGCGGCCGGTGTGCAGGTTGGCCGACGACTGCACCACCACGTCGTCCGTGCCGCCGGTGCGGGAGAACAGGAAGAACTTGTTGTGGTTCAGCGACACCGACCCGTACAGCGCGCGGTCGCCGATGCAGCCACGGCCGCTCGGGCAGGCCAGCACCCACGAGCCGGCGGTGGTGTCGGTGCCGAGCGCCGCGGTGAGCGCGGCGAGGATGGGCGTCCCGGCCATCTTCTTGTCGAAGACGATCTGCACGTTGCGGCCGTTGTTCCGCGCCGTGATCAGCGCGTTCGGGATGGTGGCGTCGGTGGCGTAGAACATCGACATCCGGATCGTGGAGCCGGCGTCGGCGCCCTCGATGAGCTGCACGATCCGGTTCTGGATGGCGGTCCGGTCGTTGACGGGGTCGTTGAAGACGGCCTCGGTGGCGACGGCGGCGTACGCGGGCGTCGGGGCGGACACGCCGGACAGGACGGCGACGGCGACGGCGATCAGGATCAGGAGGCGGCGTAACACGGGGGGTTCCTTTCCCGAGGGGAAGATCGCCTCGACGCTAACAGCGATGCCCCCGGCAGGAACCCCCTCAGACCTCTGACATCAGACGCCCAGGCCCGGCCGCTCAGGACCGACGGCCGCCGCCGGCTCAGGGTTGCAGCAGGTCGGCGAGCACCGCCGCCGAGCTGATGTCGGCCGCCCTGGTGGCGGTCAGCAGGGTCAGGTCCCGGTCGGCGGCGAGCTCCCGCAGGTGCGCCAGGGCCTGCGCCCGCTCGGGATAGGCCAGCTCGTGCCGGTACCGGCGGGCGAACTCGGGGAACCGCTCGGGATCGTGGTGATACCAGGTGCGCAGCTCCGCCGAGGGCGCGACCTGCTTGCACCACTCGTCGAGATCGAGGTCGTCCTTGGCGATCCCGCGCGGCCACATGCGATCGACCAGCACCCTGGCGCCGTCGTCGGCCGTCGGATGCTCGTAGACCCGGCGCACCCGGATCTGGTGCTTCCTGTGTGCCATGGCTGCCCCCTCTTGCCTCTCCCTACCCGTGCCCCGAGCGGTCGAAGTCACTCGGCGACGGCCGGAGCCGGACGCATCGGAGTGACTCGTGGGGCGTCAGGGACGCACGAGTCCTTCACAGAGTCTCCAGCCAGGAGCCGAGCGCGTACAGCGTCCAGAGTTTGAAGGGCGCGTCGGGGACGTGCCCGCGCCCGTCGTGGAGCGCCCGCACGGCGGCGGGATCGACCAGGTCGAAGAGCGGGTGCCCAGGACGGGACAGCAGCCCGCCGGCCACCCACCCGGGCAGGTCGCGCTCGAACATCGGGGTGAGCATCCGGCCGAAGCCCAGCTTCCCCGGCGGGACGGAACCGGGCGCCTCACCCGCCAGCGTGCGGCGCAGCAGGTACTTGGGACGGCCGTCGAACCAGGTGGCCCGCACCGGCAGCCGCAGGCTCCGCTCGACCAGGGGATGGTCCAGCAGCGGGACGCGCGCCTCGACCCCGGCGGCCATCATCGCCAGATCCACCCGGGGCAGCAGGAAGTCCGGCAGGCGCAGCTTGAACTCGGCGTTCAGCGTGGCGCGGTGGAAGGCGTCCGGCAGTTGCGGGTCGATCTGCCCGACCAGGGCGGCGAGCGCGTCGTAGCTGCTGGTCACGGGACCGCCGCGCCACAGCGTGCGCTTGTCCGCCTCGCTGAACGCCTGGATGTGCCGCCGGGGCAGGGTCCCGTCCACCGGGTCGCGCAGGTAGGACGGGTAGCCGCCGCCGATCTCGTCGCCGCCCTCGCCCACCAGGCACACCTTGAAGCCCAGGCGGCGCATGTCGGTGCCGAGCCGCACCATGACCACCGCGTCCGGCGCGCCGACCGGCCCCTCCCGCAGGTGGCGGGTCAGCGCGGCGAACACGTCGTGGAAGCCCCGCGCGTCCACCGTGTGCACGTGCAGCGGGACGCCCAGCCGGGCGGCCATGTCGGCGGCGCCGCCGGACTCGCCGAACGGCGAGGGCGTCTCGAAGTCGGCGACGAACGCGGCCAGCCCGCTCGTCTCGCGCCGGGCGCAGGCGGTCACCAGCGCGGCGTCCACCCCCGCGCTGAGCGTGCTGGCGACCGGGACGTCACTGCGGACGTGCAGCCGCACCGCCGCGCGCACCATCGAGCGGGTCTCCTCGACGGCCTCGCCCGGCGGGCCGCATTCGGCCGCGGGCGCGGGGTCGTTGAGATGCTCGGCGGCGTCCCAGTACGGGCGCGTCCGCACGCCCCGCTCGTCGGCCACCAGCATGGTGCCCGGCGGCAGCTTCCAGACGTCCTCGAACATCGTGTACGGCGCGGGCACCCCCAGGTACGTCAGATGGTCGTAGACCGACTGACGCCGCAGGACGGGCGTGCTGCGCGCGCCCGCGACGAGGGAGCCGACCTCACTGGCGAACGTCAGGGACGCCGGGCCGACCCGGTAGTGCAGCGGCTTGATCCCCATGCGGTCGCGGGCCAGCCACAACGACCGGGCGCGGCCGTCCCAGAGCGCGAACGCGAACATGCCGCGCAGGCGGTGCACGCACTCGACGCCCCAGCGGGCGTAGGCGTGCAGCAGCACCTCGGTGTCGCTGTGCCGGGTGCGGAAGCGGTGGCCGAGCCCCTCCAGCCGGGCCCGCAGCTCGACGTGGTTGCACAGCACCCCGTTGAGCACCACGTGCAGGGTGCCGTCGCCGTCGCTCATCGGCTGCCCCGCGCCGGCCGTGGGGTCGATCACCGCGAGGCGGCGGTGCGCCAGGCCCACCAGTCCGTCCGGCGCCCGCCAGGTCCCGGCCTGGTCCGGGCCGCGGTGGGCCAGCGCGGCGCCCATGGCGGACAGCTCGCGCGGCTCGACCGGCGGCCCGCCGCCGAAGTGGTAGATCCCCGCGATCCCGCACATGGGGCGGATCAGCCCGCCGCCGGCAGCCGCGCCGCCGCCCGTTCCCACCGCGCCCGGTCCGGGCCGTGCCGGCGGACGAGGGCGTAGGCCACGCGCTCGACCCCGAAGGCCAGGCACGCCGACGCGGCCGGCCCGCCGCCGGCGCGCACCCGGTGCCGCTCGGCGAAGAACGACCGGTGGTGGTTGAGCGAGCAGACGGCCACGCCCTCGGCACGGGCCTCCCACTTGCTGGGGACGATGCGCTGCGCGAGCCGGGCGGGGGAGGCGGCGCTGAAGAACGGGTCGGTCGCCACCTGCCACTCGTGCCGCAGCCCGAGCCCGCCGAGCAGCCGGTCGGCCGCCGCGCGGGCCCGCTCCAGGAAGGCGGACACGTCGGCGGGCGCGCCGAGGCAGACGATCTCCCGCATGGTGAAGACCCGCTGCCGGGCCAGCGGCCGGCACCCGCTCTCGTGCCGGAAGCACAGGCCGCCCACCCGGAACAGCCGGGGGGCGCGCAGATCGGCGTCGGCGGCGCGCGGGTAGACGTGGTAGCAGGCGGCGGGGGTGAGCGCGTTGCCCGTGGGCGCGAGCACGCGGCCGTCCTCCTCCCGAGCGGCCGGGTCCAGGCTCGCCTGCAACGTCACCAGGTGGGGGAACTCGGTGAGGTAGCCGTAACGTTCCAGAAGGCCGGCGGGAAGCAGCGGGGGAGCGCTCTGGTGCTCGGCCGGCCAGTCGCGGGCGAACCCGGCCAGCACCTCCTCCACCGCGCCGATCAGGGCCAGCGCGTCACCGGTGTACACGCACACCCCTTCGGGCCGCCATTCGAGCCCGTCGAGCCCGAGCGGCCGCTCGTCCGTCATGACCGGGCTCCTTCCGCCGCTTCGGCCGCGTGCAGGACGCGGGCCTGCTGCCGCACGGTGCGGGCGGGAGCCAGCGCGGTGACGGAGATCTGCCGGCCGGTGCGCTGGGAGATGAGCCTGGCCAGCCGGATCAGCAGCAGGGAGTGCCCGCCGAGGGCGTAGAAGTCGTCCTCGGGGCCGGGGTCGGCGTCCGGCAGCAACTCCCGCCACAGGGCGGCGATCTGCCGCTCACCACGAGCGGACGTCGCGCCGCTCCCGGAGTCCGGGGCCGGGGCCGGGCGGGACGCGGACGGCACCTCGCGGGCCCGCTTGCGGACCGGGGCGGCCGGGTGGACCGGCTGGGCGGGGTCGGCGGCCAGCGACGCCAGCAGCTCCACGTACGCGTGGAAGAGCCGCTCGGCCACCTGGTCGGGGTAGCGGTCGGCCCGCCAGTACGCGACCGCCCGCATCTCCCTGGTGGTCATCCTGCGCAGCACGAACGCCAGATCCCCGATGACCGCCCCCCGGTCGACCCAGAACCGGGACGTACGCACCCCGGGCAGGGAGAGCGTGAGCGTGGTCTCGTCCTCCAGCGCGAAGTGGGTGCGGCTGAACGGCTGGGCCGCCGTGCGCCGGACCGGGGCCACCGCCCGCACCAGCGCGCCGAGCGGCACGAGCGCGTGCTCGTAGGCGTCGAACGTGGTCGCGCGGACGCGGGCGACCACGGACGTGAACGGCTCGCCGCGCCCCAGGCGCAGGCGGAACGGCAACTGCGCGGCGAACAGGCCCACGATGTCGTGCACTTCGGGCAGCTCCCGGTTGAGGTAGGGGGTGGCCACGACGACGTCGGTACGCCCGGTGCACCGGGCGAACAGCACCAGCAGCGCCGCCAGGCCCACCGCGTGCAGGCCGGCCCCGCGGGCGCGGCCGATCTCCGTCAGGTCGCTCACGAGCCGGGCGGGCAGCGCCGCCATCGTCGTGTGCGACTCCGACGACGCCGAGGCGGCCGGCCGCGCGCCGGGCAGCAGGTCCTCGGCCTGCTCCAGGTCGCGCAGGTGGTTCGTCCAGAAGGCGAGGCCGGCCGCGTGGTCGCGGCCGTTCTGCCAGCGGGTGAAGTCCCAGTACGTGAGCGCGCCGGGGGACGGCCGCGGCTGCTCGCCGCCGGCGACGATCGCCCGGTAACGCGCGCCCAGCTCGGACAGGATGACGCGGTGCGACCAGCCGTCGCCCACGGTGTGGTGCAGGACGCACGACAGCACGTGCCGGTCGGGGCCGTGGGTGAACAGCGTGAACCGGCACAGCGGCCCGCGATGCAGGTCGAAGGGCGCGCGGAACTCCTGGCGGACGCGCTCGTACAGCTCGGCGCGGCCGACGTCGGCGCGGCCCAGCCGGATGGCCGGCCCCGGCTCCAGCACCGGGGCCGGCACCCCCTGGCGCGGCTCGAACCGGGCGCGCAGCGCGTCGTGCCGCCCGGCCGTGCCCTGGACGGCCCGCGCGAGCGCGGCGACGTCCACCGGCCCGTCGAGCGAGAGGCACACGCCGCAGTTGTACACGGGATCGTCCGGCGCGACCTGGCTGAGGAAGTAGAAGCCCTGCTGCGAGGAGGAGGCCGTGGGCGGCCCCGCCGTCCGGACCGGTACGGCCCCCGGCCCGCTCCTGGCCCGCGCGACCCGCGCGGCCGACCGCCAGAACTCCGATTCCGACATCTCTCGCCCAGCCTCCTGATCTGCTGTCGGGGATCCTGCCGAGGGGGACTTCGACCTGCCCGGGTGACGCATCGGTGACGCTCAGGGGTTCGCGCCGCCGAACAGGTCCGTCCTGTCGCGGCTGCGCAGCCGCTCGGTCATGCTGCCGCGCCAGGCCCGGGTGCCGCCCGCGGGAGCGCCGGCCGAGGCGAGGAACTCCTCGCCGGCCCGCCCGGACAGCCCCAGCGACGGCGCGACGCCGGTGCCCATGACCCGGTCCAGGTGCGTGAGCACCCACGCGACGGGCGGCGCGAGGCCGTACTCGTCCAGGAGCGCGGCCAGGCGGCCGTCGCGCAGCGGCCCGGCGTGCCGCCGCCACAGGCGGGCCACGTCGGCGAACTTCATCAGGGTGACGTCCTGCTCCAGCTCCAGCCACCGCGGATGCCACGCCTCCCGGAACAGGTGCAGCACCGTGAACAGGAAGTGGTAGGGCAGCGTCATCGCCGGCACCGTCCGGCCGCCGGGCACGGGCTGCTCGTCCACCTCGGCCAGCGCCCTGGCGGTGTCCACCTGGTACGGGCAGCGCGACCACGTGAGGCTGCAGGCCACGTCGAGCGGCACGTGGGGCACCACGGGGTCGCCGGTCGGGCGGATGAAGGCCGGCAGGTGGTCGGGGTCGAGCCGGTAGCCGATGAGCTGGGCGCGGGTGAAGGAGCGCACCCGGCCCGCGGACTTGTCCACGTACGCGGGCGTGAACCCCAGTTCCCTGATGACGCCGGCGGCGCGCTCGCGGTCGGCCGGGGCGACCATGAGGTCGATGTCGCCCAGCATCCGCTCGCCCGCGCCGGCGTACACCGTGGACTCCAGGATCATGCCCTTGGTGGCGGCGCACCGGACGCCGTCCGCCCGCAGCGCCCCGGTCACCTCGGCCGCGACGACCCGGTAGAGCGCCGTGCGGTGCGCGCTGAGCCGCAGGCTCTCCCGCAGGTGCTCGCCGAGCTGGGCGGGGACGTCCGGCCAGCGCCCGGCCTCGTCCAGCGCGTGGGCGAGCAGCGCGAGCATCCGGTGTCTGAGCGCCTGCTCGACGAGCTCGCCCCAGGCCGGATCATCCGGCAGCAGCCCGTCGAGCAGGTCGCCCCATGACTCGCCGTCCCGCGGGCCGGCGCACAGCCCCAGCAGGAGCCGCCACTCGGCACCACCGCTCGGGGTCGTGGCCATGGCTCAGCGCAGGTCGATGATCTTGAGCTGGGAGCGCGGCGGCAGCGCCGCCTTGATCCGCAGCTCTTCGAGGTCCTTGCGGGCCGCCACGTAGGTGGCCCGCTGGAACAGCGCGATCATCTCGGCGAGCTGGTCCTCCTTGGGCGTGGTCCTCGCCTTGGCGATGTCGGTCCAGTTGCACGCCCAGGCCGTGTTGTCGGCGAAGATGAAGATGTCGTAGACGCCCTCGTGGCACGGGAAGAACGGGCAGCTCTTGCAGATGCCCTCCATGTCGTACTGCGAGCCGTTGCGCACGCTCTTGAGCGTCACGTTGACGCCGTCGATGGTGTAGATCTTCGTCGGGGTGCCGAAGCTCCTGGCGTACTTGTGCTCGCGCACCCGCGAGGCCCTGGCCTCCAGCTCCTGCTCCAGCTTGACGCTGTCCACGTGCACCTGCGACCACTCGTGGAAGGACCAGGGCACCGACACCACGTCCTGGATCTTGAGGTTGGTGCCGACCTCCCGGCAGATGTCGATGATGCCCCAGATCTCGTCCTGGTTGTAGCGGTTGAGCACGGCGTTGAGCCGGTGGAGCAGACCCGCGTCGGCGAGCATCTCGATGCCCTCGCGCACCACCGGGTAGTAGCCCTTGGTGGCGCTGACCCGGTCGTAGACCTCCTCCGTCGCGCCGTGCATGTTCACCACGTAGTGGCAGTTGCGCGGCGAGTCCTTCCACTTCTTCGGGAAGCGCTTGAGCAGCGTGCCGTTGGTGTTGATGAGCACCTCGCTCGCGTCGGCCGCGACGGTGTGCACGATCCGGTGGAAGTCGCGGTGCAGCAGCGTCTCGCCGCCGGTGATGCGGAACTTCTCCACGCCCAGCGTGCGGGCCGCCCGGTGCCAGTCGAGCAGGTCGTCGGCCTTGAACTGGCGCGTGTTGCACAGCGTCATCTCCGCGCCGTCGCCGCAGTAGACGCACTTCTGCGTGCAGACGTTGATGAGCGGGAACGTGACGTACGGCATGATGCTTTCTTGCTGCTTGCGCTCGGGCGGGATGATGTCGAAGGTGGTCACTTCGGTCCCTTCCTGAGGGAGGCGTCCGGGGAGGACGCGGTCAAAGCCGGGGAGCATCGGTGGAATAGAGGAACTCGCGCCTGCCGAACACCGCCAGGGCCTCCTCCAGGTCCCGGGGCCGCAGCTCGTTGCCCACCAGCCCGCGGACCGCGCGCAGCCCGTAGAAGTCGTCGCCGAGCTGGGGGAACTGCTGCTTGGCCTGCGCGTAGTACGCGGTGCCGAAGCGCGGGGTGCAGGTCATGACCCCGCAGTACGGAGCCCG
Organism: Nonomuraea sp. MG754425; assembly: GCF_021699195.1. Lineage (GTDB taxonomy): Bacteria > Actinomycetota > Actinomycetes > Streptosporangiales > Streptosporangiaceae > Nonomuraea. The sequence goes on from NZ_SSXE01000122.1 coordinate 8,805, forward strand.
CAGGTCGTGCATGCGCGCGAGCGTGTGGTTCAGGGTGTCGCGGGTCTCGCCCGGCGCGCCGATCATGATGAACAGGTGCGGTTCGATGCCGGCCTCGCGGCACAGGCGGACCGCCTCCGCCGAGATGTCCAGATCGCGGTACTTGCCCATCTGCAGCAGCACCGTGGGGTCGAACGACTCCACCCCGAACCAGAGCCCCACGCAGCCGGCCGAGGCCATCTCGGCCAGCAGGTCGGCGCGCACGGCGTCGCTGCGCACCTGGGCGGTCCACGGCACGGCCGCGTCGTTCTCGCGGACCAGCCGGCAGAACTCCGCCACCCAGGACGGGCGCTGGGTGAAGTGGAAGTCGGCGAAGAACACGCCGCTGACGCGCTGGTCCGCCTTCAGGTGGCGCAGCTCCTCGGCCACCGCGCCCGGTTCGCGGTAGCGGACGCGCCGGTCCCAGAAGTTGTAGCAGAAGGAGCAGTCGAAGGCGCAGCCCCGGGTGGCGAGCATGTCGGCCCACCGGTACTGGCGTACCGGGCGGTTGCGGACGTACCGGTCGCCGTAGTAGTCGTCGAAGTCGATGAGGTCGTAGGCGGGCAGGATCTCGCCGTCGTCCAGGTAGGCGGGCGTCCCGGTGCGCCGCAGCGCGTTCAGCCGGTACGTGCCGATCGCCCCCCAGTCGTCCGGCGGCCCGAACGTGGTCCGGCCGCGGACGCAGACCTGCGGCGAGTCGTCCGGCGGCCGTCCCTCGACCACGGCCTCGACCAGCGCGGGCAGCCCCGTGTCGTGCTCGCCCTTGAGCACGATGTCGGCCCGGCACTGGCGCAGCACGATGTCGGGGCGCACCGTGCCGTGCGCGCCGCAGACCACGACGGTGGCGCGGGGGCAGCGCTCGACGAGCGCGTCCACGGTGCGGAAGGAGTGCCGCAGCCGGTAGTCCAGGAAGTAGTTCTGGATGTGGTCGTACGGCGTCGTGGTCACCGCGATCACGTCCGGGTCGCCCAGCAGCGGCGGGAGCTGCTCCGGCGGGAGCTGGTGGACCCGGTTGTCCACCAGCGTCACCCGGTTCCCGGCCCGCCGCAGCCGGGCCGCGGCCAGCAGCAGGTCGATCGGCGGCTGCAGGAACGAGTCGGCCGACAGTCCCGCGGGCACGACCAGCGCCACCAGCGGCCCGTCCGCGTCCCCCGCACCCGGCGGCCCCGCCCCGCGGCCTGGTACGGGCACGGGTGGCGCTGACACGGGTGGCGCGGGGGCGGTGCCCGCGGCCGTGCCGGTGCCCGTGGCCGGGCCCGCGATCGTGCCCGCGACAGCGGCCGTGCCCGCGACCGTGGCGCGCACGTCGGGGTCGGCGCGCAGGAGCAGCCTGGACAGCGTCGCCGGTGAGCCGTGCCCCTCGGCCACCAGGTCCGCGTAGCCGCGCACGAGCCGTTCCTGCTGGCCGGCCGGCATGGTCTCCAGGTGGTGCAGCACCTCGCCCAGCAGCCGCGCCGCGACCGGGCCGGGGGCCTGGGCGATCCGGGCCGCGAGCCGGTCGAAGTGCCGCGCGCGCTGCTCGGCCGTCATGCGGGGGATGAGCAGGGGCAGGAAGCGTACGTCGGACTCGAGGTCCGCGCCCGCGGCCGGGCGGGCCGGGGGAAGGTGCGCCGGGGTTTCCATGGCTGCGCCCCAATCACGCTCGACGTGCCGGACGGTGCCCGGCCCTGACGGGTTCGACGGCCGCCGACAGGCCGTCGCCGGTGATCTTGACCTGTGCCCGGTCGAGTCCGCCCGGCACGTCCACGGCGTGCGCGAGGAACGACACGGCCGGGTCCTCCGCCGTCAGGTACTGGCGGTGGTCGTCGATCCTGGACGGCCCGTGGTCCACGACGAGCGTCAGATCGCTCCAGCCCGCGGCGTCGGCGTGCCGCAGGAACTCGATCGCGGACGTGCCGGGCCCGCCGTCGCGGTGGTTGACGATCCACACCCGGGCGGCGTCGCCCGCGTCGTCGTCGCCCGGCCGGCGCGCGCGCAGGTCCACCGCCCACCCGGCGCGCACGCCGGTGCCGCCCACGGTGTTGGACGCGGGCGCGTGCCGCCGCGCCTGTTCCCAGGCCGAGGCGGGCACCTGCGCCCAGTTCTTGGCGTGCGCCTCCGACATGCGGCGGATCTGGGTGACGTACAGGGTCTCGTCGCGGGTGAGCACGAACTCGACGTCCACCGGCCGCTCCAGCGCGTCGCAGACGCCGAACAGGCAGCGGCGGATCAGCTCGGGGAAGCCCGCCCGGTCCGGACGCCGGCCCGCGGCGAAGCGCAGCGGATCGTTGGCGCGGATCGCCAGTGGGCTGTCGTAGCAGGTCACGAGCGCGTGGTCGCCCCAGGCGTAGCCGGTGCCGTGCATCGCCACGTCGGGGACGAGCGCGGTGAACAGCACGTCCACCGGGCGGTCGGTGTCCAGGCGGTGCCGGCGGTGGTAGTAGTCGGCGACCGCGCCGCGGCGGCCGGCCAGCACCCGGGCCACGCCCCGCGCAGCCTGCCCGGAGCGCGGCGCGTCCCGGCCGGGGACGTGCGAGCGGAAGACGCCCGCGAACGACAGGTGCGGGGCCAGCAACTCGTCCCCCGGGCTGGGGTGGGCCAGCAGCCGCGCGCCGCCCAGCGGCTCCGTCGCCGCCGCGATCCGCTCAGCGTGCGCGCGCACCCCGGCCTCGATCGTGTCCGCGCCGCAGTCGAGGGGCAGCGGCCACGTCCGGACGAGGGCGCGGGCGGGGAGCCGGGCGCCCAGCCGGAGCACCGCGTCCGCGGCGGCCTCCAGCGTCGCCAGCCGCAGGCTGGAGTGGCCCAGCAGGGACGCGACCGCCCGCGTCAGCGTGCCGAGGTCGCGGAACGTGTGGTGGTCGAGCAGGTCGTCGGGGAACTCGACGCCGAACTCCCGCTCCACGCCCAGCACCAGCCGGACCGCCCGCGCCGAGTCCAGCCCCGCCTCCGTGAACGGCGTCCCGGGGTCTGGCTCCGCACCCGAGACGGGCAGCACGGCGGCCAGGACGGCCGAGAGCCGCGTCCGGATCGTGTCGGGCCCGGTCATTCCGGCGGCTCCGCACACCAGGGCAGACAATGCACACTTCCACCTCGCGCCTCGCTTGAATGACTATCCTGAAAAGCGCGCTCAATAATGCGTGCGACATGCTCGGGACGCCGTCCGAACAGAAATAAGTGGCGTGTGACGCGCCTGCTCCGGCCCGGCGGACCTCGCCGAAGAGTAGATCAACTCGGCGCCGCCGTCAGCGTAACACCGGCCCTTGGGCCCGGCAATACATGCATTTCTATGGCGCGGCCCGGAATCCCCGGACCGGCCGCGACCAAATTTATTTCCGCAGAAAGCCGCAGGCCCCGGAGGCACGCCGGAAAACATCTTCGGCCGCACATTTACCGGGAGTCAGGAGCGGTCCGACAGGGCGGCCCGGTCGATTTTCCCGTGCTCGTTCACCGGCAGGTCGGCCACCAGCGACAGCCGGTCGGGCACCAGGTAGGCGGGCAGCCGGGCCGCCAGCCCCGCGCGCAGCCCGGCCTCGCTCAGCGCCGCCCCGGCGGCCGAGTCCTGCCTGGTGACGAACGCGACGAGCTGGCCCGACACGTGCGCCACGGCCGCGCACCGCGCCACCCCCGGCAGGGACCGCGCGGCCGACTCGATCTCGGCGGGCTCGATCCGGTGCCCGTGGTGCTTGAGCTGGCCGTCCTTGCGGCCGACGAACCGTAGCGTCCCGCGCGGGTCGCGCCGGCCGAGGTCGCCGGTGCGGTAGAGCCGCACCCCCGGCAGCGCGTCCACGTAACCGAACCGGGCGGCGCTCTGCTCCGGCAGGTTCAGGTAGCCGTCCGCCAGTTGCGGCCCGGACACGCAGATCTCCCCCTCGGCGCCGGGCCGGTGGTGCTCGTCCAGCAGGTGTACGGACGCCCGGGGGAAGGGCCGTCCGATGGGCAGCGGCTCGGCCCGGTTGCGGCCGTCGGCCAGTTCGGCGGCGGTGACCGGCGCGTACGTCACGCCGACGGTGGTCTCGGTGGGGCCGTACTCGTTGAAGACCCGGTCCGCGCGGGCCAGCCAGGGGGCGGCGTGGGCGGCGTAGAGCCGTTCGCCGCCGGCCACCACGCACGCGATCGGGGCCGTGCGCTCGCCCGGCGCGAACCACTGGTTCAGCGCCTCCAGCAGGGTCGGGGTGAGCTTCAGCAGCCCGATCGGCTCCTCGCCGGCCAGCAGCCCGGCCAGCGCCTCCAGCCCGCTGAAGGGGCCGTCGTCGGGCAGCACCCGCACCTCGCCGCCGGCCGTCAGCGGCACCCACACCGAGGTCACCGTCAGGTCGAAGCTCAGCGTCGAGTGCCAGGGGGACACGCCGGAGCCGCCGCCGTAACGCAGGCGGGCGTGCCGCACGTAGTGCGCGAGCGCCCGGTGCGAGACCACGACGCCCTTGGGACGGCCGGTCGAGCCGGAGGTGTACAACACGTAGGCGGGCCGCTCCGGGCCGGGCCCGCGCTCCGGCACGGAGGTGGCGGCGTGGGCCGGGACGGCGTCCGGGGTCAGCACGGCGCCGCCCCCGCGCAGGCGGGCGGCGTCCGGCGGCCCGCACACGACCACCCCGGCCCCGCTGTCGGCGAGCAGCAGCCGCACCCGGTGGTCGGGATAGGCCGGATCGACGGGGACGAAGACCGCGCCCAGTCGCCAGCAGCCCCACGCGGCGGCCAGCGCCTCCGCGCCGCGCGGCAGGCAGACGGCCACCCGGTCGTCCGTTTTCGTCCCGTGCCGGGCCAGCGCCGCCGCCCAGTCGTCCGCGCGGCGCGACAACTCCAGGTAGCTCACCCCGCCCGCGCCCGGAGGCCCGGACACCGCCACCCGGTGCGGCACGCGGGCGGCGGAGCGCGCGAGCAGGCCGGGCAGGGTCAGCTCGTCGATCTGGCCGGCGGTTCGTCCCTCGTGATGCGTCACGCCCGTTCCCTCCCGCCGGCCCGCGACGAAGGCGGGCCGGTCAGCTCAGCACCGGGCCGTCCCACGGCCGGCACGGCCGCGAACGGCGTAGGTCGACCTGCACGTAGACGCGCTGCAACCACCGGTCGCCGCCGTCGAAGCGGGGCCGGTAGGCCGTCCTGCCGTGCGCGGCGGCCCGGTTGTCGACGATCACCACGTCCCCGGCCGCCAGGGAGACGCTCGCCGCGCACTCGTCCAGCACGGCCAGCAGGGCGCGCAGCGCCGCCCGGCCCCTGGCGGTCAGCGCGCGGGTGGCCGTGGAGTCCACCCGCAGGTCGGGGTCGTCCGCGGCCCCGGACAGCACCGCGTGCGGCGTCACCGGCGGCGCGCTCCCCGCGAACGACGGCGGCGCGACCGTGACGAACTGCGGCTCGCGCAGTTCGGCCAGGTCCGCGCCGGACAGCTTGGCCACCGCCGCGTCCTTGTGCGCGATCCTGAAGTCCGCCCGCCCTTCGGGGTCCGGCCGCAGGCAGTGCAGCACGACGTAGTCCGGGCGGTGCTCGTGGAAGGCGTTCTCCGTGTGCAGCAGCAGCCGCGCGCAGCCCGCGTTGCTCTGGCTGTCCTCCAGGCCGCGCACCGGCACCACGTCGTGCACCAGCGCACCCTGCTTCTCCGCCCGGAAGCCGACGGGCTCGCCCAGCCCGCACGCGAGCATCAGCAGCAGCGGTGCGGTGCCGGTGGTCAGGCGGCAGCCCGAGTCGCGTTCCATGGGCGTCGGCACCCCGGGCGCGAGCGGCGGGAACAGCCCCCGCACCACCAGGCAGCCGTGCAGGTGCGAGGCCCGGCGGAACCGGCGCACCTCCTTGCGCAGGTCGTCCGGCGTCTCCTCCCACGCGTCCCGCGCCCGCGCGAGCGACGTCTCGTCCTCCAGCGGGATCGGCGGGTGGACGGCCAGCGACCGCCCCAGCGCCGCCATCAGTTCCCGCCGGGACCCCGACGGCGAAGATTCCCTCCAGGCCATCTCCTATTGGACCCTTTTCCCGCGACGGCCCGGCCGAGTTATCGTACGCCGACCGAAACAATGGCATGTGAACATGCGGAACTCACCAGCTCATTATTTGTTTGGTGCGCCGGCAACATATGGCTGCCCCATTGTGGGCGGGTGACGGGCCGCTGTCCAGATAATCATCCGTACTGTTCTGGCCCGCTCCCGGGACGGGTGAATCCGAATGGCCTTTTAAAGCACTTTCGCGCCGACCGAGAACGGCCCGCACCCGGCGGCCGAACGCGGATCGTCACGGACGCCGGCGGGGCCGGGTGGCTCGGTCCGGCGTGCTCCGGGCGCTCCCGGACGCCGCCAGCAGCGTGAGCGCCGCCTGGCGGGCGTGCTCGCCCACCCCGCCCGCGTCGTGCTGCGCGGCCACCACGGTCGCGCCCTCGACCAGCATGAGGAGTTGCCGCCCCAGCACGTCCGGGGCCGCCGCCCCGGCGCGCTCGGCGATGCCGGTCAGGAGTTCGAGGTAGCGGTCGAGGTGGCGGGCGGCGAGGGCGCGCACGGTCTCGTCGTGGTGCTGGGCGGACGCGTTCAGCATCGCGCAGCCGCGGAAGACCGGATCGTCGTACCACCCCTGCAGGGCGTCGAACAGGGCGGTGAGCTGCTCGCGCGGGTCGTCCCCGGCCTGCTCGACGACCTCGGCCAGCCGGCGTGTCACCCGCCGGCTGCGCTCCTGGAGCATGGCCTCCACCAGGCCGTCCTTGGCGCCGAAGTGCCGGTAGAGGGTCTCTTTGGAGATGCCGAGCCGGGCGCACAGCTCGGCGACGCCGACGCCGTCGAGGCCGCGCTCGTAGAGCACGGCGGTGGCCGCTCGGAGGATGGTGGCGCGTGTGCGCGCCGGGTCGATCGTCGAGCCCTTGGGAACCGGCATGCCCAGATGGTACCGGTCGGTACGATCCGCTGCTAGCATCACGGATCGTACCGACCGGTTCGATCTATGCGCCTCCCCCTGCAAGGAGCACCGACATGGCCACCTACGTCCTCGTCCCCGGCATGTGTCACGGCGGCTGGTGTTTCGACGACCTCGCCGGACGCCTGCGCGACCACGGCCACCACGCCCGCCCGCTCACCCTCACCGGCCTCGCCGAACGCGCCCACCTCCTGCACGGCACGGTGAACCTCGACACGCACGTCCAGGACGTGACCGCCGAACTGGAGGCCGCGGACCTCCGCGACGCCGTGCTGGTCGGCCACAGCTACGGCGGCATGGTGATCACGGGCGTCGCCGACCGCCTGCCCGCCCGGGTGGCCGCCCTGGTCTACGTGGACGCCATGGTGCCGCAGGACGGCGACTCCTGCTGGAGCCTGGTCTCCGAACAGGAACGGCAGTGGTACACCGACGTGGTCGAGACCGGCTGCGCGGTGCGACCGCTGCCCTTCTTCGACCCCCGGGCCACCCCCCATCCGCTCGCCTCGCTGATGCAGCCGCTCCGGCTCACCCGAGCCTCCGGGCCCGCCCCGCGCCAGGTCTACGTGTACGCCACCGGCTGGGCAGGCGACTCGCCCTTCACCCCCGTCCACCAGCGGCTGCGCGCCGACCCCGCCTGGGAGACGCACGCCCTGGACGGCGGCCACAACCTCATGCGCGACGCCCCGGAGGACCTGCTGGAGATCCTCCTCGCGACGGCGGAGCGTCCCCACGGCAGCCCGGCCGGACGGCGCTGACCGGGGGCCGTCGGCGGCCCCGGCGGCGGGGGAAAGACGGGCAACGGACGGCTCGTCTTCACCACGCGTTCCGGGACGGGATGTTCAGCGGCCAACCCGGCGCAGATGATGGATCATGCACCCGCCCCGTTCACCGGGCCGCAACCCCGCGGCAGCACGACCGAGAGGAACCTCATGTCCGGACCCTTGTCCCGCCGAGCCCTGCTCGCCGGCCTGCCCGCGCTCGGCCTGTCGGCCGCGCTGCCGGGCACGGCGCACGCCGACCCCACGGCCTTCGCCGCGTTCCGCGTCGTACGCGGCCGGCCGGGAGAGCCGGGCACTCCCGAGATCGTGCTGCCCGCCGGCTACGAGATCGTGCCGGGCGCGAACTACTCCGTCGCCTCGCGGGCGGAGTACTACACCTTCGTCCGGGGCCCGCGCACGCCCGAGGGCATCGAGGTCACCGTCCGCTGGCCGGACACGCGCGTCGAGGCCGTCGTCCACCAGGACACCCGCCTGAGGGTGCGGCACCTGCCGGGCGAGCGGGACGCCTACTCCTTCACGCTGCCGCTCGCGCAGCCGAGTATCGACGCCAACCAGCCGACCCTCCAGGTCTGGAGCCGGCCCGACGTCTCGCCGGGCATGGACTGGCGGATCGAGCACAACGACCCCGACCGCGTGGCCGGCCCGTGGACGACGGTGCCGTGGCCGGCCGGCCCGGTCAGGTCGGTGATCCACCAGCTCGTCGCGGCGCACACCATCCTGCGCGCCGCCGGGCTGGTCGAGGTCGCCGCCGCGAAGGGGCACCGGTTCGTGCTGATGGGCTTCGAGACCAACAACACCCTGCACGCCGACAACCCGCCGCACTGGCACATCTCGTACAACTCCGGGGCCGACTTCAACGCGCCCACGCACAACCCGCACCTCTGGCTCGACTCCGCCGGCCGCAACTTCTACAACGGCATGGACGTCACCGGCCTGGGCCGGCTGAAGTACTACGTGGGCGACCCCGCGCCGCTGTACGACTTCGTGGGCGACGCGAACGGCGGGCGCGGCGACCTCGTCGTCACCCTCACCCTCCGCGCGGACGGCGGCATCGACTTCACCCCGCCGCAGGGCCCCGGGTACGCGATCGCGGCCGGGCGGAACGGCGACCTCGTCGAGGAGGTCACCGTGCTGCGTGACGGCGAGCCGTGGCTGCGCGTCGAGACCGACGACCGCGTCCGCCACGGCCTGCTCGTCGTCCGGGTCACGGGGCTGCGCGACCGCACCGAGTCGCGCACGCGCGTCCACCGCTACGACCGGCTCACCGGCGTGCTGCGGTAGGCCGACCGCCCCGGGCGGGTTCAGCGGGTGAGCCAGTCCCCGACGCGCGTGTTGAACCAGTCGGGGTACTGCAGCGGCAGCCCGTGACCCGCGTCCGGGTGGACGACCAGCTCGCTGCCGGCGTGGTCGTGGCCGAGCTGCCGCATTCCGTCCCGCAGCGTCCGGGGTTCCTTGCCGCCGGCCAGGAGCAGGACGGGGCCGGGGAACTTCCGCCACGCGGGCGGGGTGCGGAAGGCGGAGTTGGCCCGGGTCAGCGCGAGCAGGCTGTCCTTGGGCAGCGCCTTCGAGGTGCGCAGGTAGTCGTCGAGGAGGTCGTCCGGGATGAACAGCGCCTTGGCCTGGAGCCGGGCGAACCACGCCTGGCGGGCGAGCGGCGCGGCGAGCCCGACGAGCCGGTCGCTCAGCCCCGCCATCGGGACGCCCGTCGTCAGCGCGCTGACGACGACGACCCGGGTGACCAGCTCGGGATGGGTGGCGGCCAGCTCGACGGCGATCTGGCCGCCCAGCGAGAAGCCCGCCACGGTGACGTCCGTGCCCTCGGGGAGCCGGGCCAGGTGCGCGGCGAGCTCGGCGACGACCGCCGAGCTCGTCGTGTAGGCCGCCTCGTGGCTGCGGTCGTGCCCGGGGAGATCGGGCACGAGCAGGCGGTGGCTCGCCGCGAAGTGGCCGATCTGCGCTTGCCACATCCAGCCGGCGACGCCGCCACCGTGGATGAGCAGCAGGACGGGGCCGGCGGCGTTCCCGGCTTCACGCAGGTACAAGGGGGATCGTCCTCTCCGAGGCCGAGGGCGGTCGTGACCGTGGGTGCGGACGTGCCAGCCTACCGGTCGCGATCAAGCTCCCCGAGACGGCCCCAGCGGTTCGGGCCGCGCGGCCGGGCGGAAGGGTGGCCGCCGGGGAAAGGCGCGGCGTTCTCGGGGAGTGGGCTGCCGGAGAGGTGCGGGCCGCCGGGTGGGAGAGGTGGCCGCCGGGCGGACGGCGTGGTGCCGTTCGCCCGGCGGCCGCACCGGCGGAGGGTGGCAGCGACGCCGGGGCGCGAGCCCGCGGGCAGGAGCCCACAGGCCCGGTCGCGGCCGGGGGAGGAAGGGCGCGCGACCGGTTTCTCCACCACCGGCGCACACCCTCCGCCGGAAGGGGTGGGAGCGCTCAGCCGGAGCAGGCGGTGCCGCCACCGGCGTGGTAGATCATGTCCTGGTAGGTGACGCTCGCCCTGATCGGCGTCGCGCTCCGCAGGGTCTGCACCGTGCCGCCGGCCCGCTGCAGCTCGAAGACCGGCGTGGTCCCCGGCACCATCGGCACCTTGAACGACACGACCCCGGCCTGCGTCACCTCCTTGGTCTTCACGTCGGAGCCCTGGGTGATCACCAGCTTGCCCGGCCCCGTCGCGAACGCCAGCAGCTCGACGTCGTCGGTCGCCCCGGGACCGGCCGGGATGGTGAACTTCCCGGCGGTCTGCTTGCTCGTGTCGTAGGGCGCGTTCGACTTGTGGCTGCGGTGGAAGTAGTAGAGCGCGTCACGCACGATCCGCGGCGCCGCGCCCGTCTTGAACCACGTCGTGTAGTACGTGTTCACGTCGGCCAGCACGGTGCCGCGCACCTTCGACGGGGCCTGCTGGCTCTCGCCGTAGTCGTTCCAGGTGACGAGCTGCGCCCAGTCGGCGTCGCCGTCGATGGCAGACGCCCACGAGTCGCGCAGCGTCCTGCTGTTCTGCGCCTCCCAGAAGTGCAGCTCCTTGGCCCTGGTGTCCTCGAAGCCGATCGGCGCCATGTACAGGCGCTGACGGTCGTGCGCGACCTTGGCGGCGTCCTTGAACCTCGGGGTGACCTCGGGCCGGTTGGCGCCCCAGGAGCCGAGCCCGATGGCCTGCTCGGTCCACTCCGCCTTGCCGGTGCCGTTCCAGTAGCTGAACATCGCCATCAGCGACGTCTTCATGCCCTTGGTCGCCAGCGTGTCCCGCGCGGTCTTCCACCACGCCGGCGGCTGGCGCTCGATCGTGTACGGCGCGAGCAGCACCGTGCCGTCCGGCATCGTGAACAGCGACGGGTGCCCCTTGACGAGCAGGATGTCCGAGATCATCTTGTCGGGCGAGGCCCCGGCGGTCGTCGGGAAGTCGGGGCTGAGAATGATCTTGAAGGCCGGGTCGACGTTCTTGGCGGCCGCCAGCAGCTTGGGGAGCTGATTCCAGCGCCGGTCGCTCGACGTGTGGTGCTCGTAGATGAACCCGTCGAGCCCCTGCGCGATGGCCTGGCGGACCTCGGTCTCGAAGTCGGGCGTGACCCAGTCGGACTCGGGCCGCACCGGGCGGGTCAGCGGACGGTCCCGCAGGTAGCCGCCCCGGTCCTGGTAGAGGCCGTTGGAGCCGGCCGGGTCGAGCCAGGAGGCGTACTGGTCCTTGGCCGGGTCCTTGTTGTCGATCGAGACCGGGAACGGCGGGAAGTAGAAGCCGAACGCCTTCTTGGCCGAGGCGCGCAACGCCGCCGTCGAAGGCTTGTCGAAGGGCAGCCTGCCGCAGGGCACCGCGCCCGCGGTGTAGGTGATCGTGAGCTTGGGGCCGCGCTCGCCGGTCTCCCGCGAGGAGAACAGCACCGTCGTCGTGGCGTCGGACTGCGTGAGCGCGAAGGCGTACGTGCCGTCGCCGGTGACCGCCGAGGAGACGTCGAGCCTGACCGGCTTGCCGGAGGTGAAGCCGGAGTGCGTGGCGACCTGCGCCCCCGTCTCGGGACGGGTCTTCCAGGTGCTCTCGGCCTCGGTCCAGGCGCCGGTCACCGTGCGGGCGGACAGCGTGGTCTCGGTCGTCCTGGCGGAGGTCAGCTCAAGGGCGGCCGTGACGTTCTGGGCGGTGGCCGGGACGCCGGAGACCTTGAACCGGGCGAGCGCGATCCGCTGCCCGGCGGCCGACTCGCCGCAGGTGGTCCCGCACACGGACAGCCACGTGGCGGTGGCGAAGCTCTTGGCGGGCTCGGCCTGGCTGACGAACACGTCCTCCGAGGCGGGGACGGTCACCGTGACCGGCGCCGCGGACCGGGCGGCGGACGCCGCGGCGGCCGCTCCCGTGCATAACGCGCCGGATGACGGCGCCGCCGCGCCGGTCGTCCCGGCGGAGACCGCCAGCACGAGCAGCGCGACCAGGCCCACCCTGGTGCGATGGGGGAACATTGCCCTCCTCTGAGATCCATTACCGAAGATCACGACAAGCTACTGCGCCGGGAAGGGCGCGGGAGTGACTTTCCGAAATGGAACGCGTCAAGGGCCCGAAAATGACGTCAGGTCAGTGAACGGCTACGTTGAGCTGGGAAAACGAGCGGCCGGAGCCCTCCCGCGACCGGCCGCGGGAGGGCGTCCGACCGGACGTCACTGCCCCACGTTGGCGTTGTACTTCTGGATCGGCGACTGCAGGGTGGCGGCGGCGTTCTGCATCGCCTGTTCGGCCGGCATCCTGGGCTCCTGCCCGGCCCCGGCGGGCACCGCCTGCTCCAGCCCGACCTCGGCCCCCTTCCTGGCCTCGGGCATGACGCCGAGCAGGCAGCCCGAGGTGGCCGGCGACGGCTGCTGGGCGCGCAACTGCGTCACCGCGACCTGGAAGTTGGGGTCGTCGTTCGACTTGGCCTGCGGGTTGACCGGGACGTACCCGGTCGCCGCGTGCCACTTCGCCTGCTGCTCAGGGGTGTTGGCGAACTTCACGAACTCCCAGGCGGCCCGCTTCTCGGCGTCGGTGTGCCCGGCCGCGTTGATCCACAGGGACGCGCCGCCGATGATCGTGCCGCCGCCCGAGGACGCCGACGGCTTCGGGAACGGCGCGGTGCGCAGCTCGAACTTGTCCTTCGCGGCCGCGGTGTACCCGCCGAGCGCGGACGTCGACTCCAGGTGCAGCGCGATCGTCCCGGTCTTGAAGGCGTTCTGCGCCTGGTCGGTGGGCCGGCCGGTGTTGGTGGCGTAGCCCTGCTTGACCAGGTCGCCCAGCCACTGCGCGAACTTGGGGCCCGCGCCGGTGCCGAAGTTCACCTTGGTCGCCAGGCCGTTCCTGCCGTTGCCGTTGTCGCAGTACTCGGCGTTGTCCTGGGCGGTGAGCTGCTCGACGAACCAGCCGTAGAGCGCGGCGTTGAAGCCGAACTGTGTGACCGTCCCGCCGTCCTTGACGGTGAGCTTCTTCGCCCACTCGCCGATCTCGTCGAGCGTGGCCGGCGGCTTGTCCGGGTCCAGCCCGGCCTTCCTGACCGCGTCCGCGTTCATGTACAGCAGCGGCGCGGAGGAGTTGAACGGCATCGACCAGAGCTTGCCCTTGATCGTGTAGTAGCTGGCGATGTTGGGCTCGATGTTCGCGCTCTGGTCGAACTTGTCCTGCTCGATGAACTTGTACATCGGCACGACCTGCTGCGCGTCGTACATGAACCGCGAGCCGATGTCGTAGATCTGCACCAGCGGAGGAGTGGCCTCCTGCTGGATGGCCTGCTTGTAGGCGACCACCATCTGGTCGTAGTCGCCCTTGAAGACCGGCTTCACGGTGATCTTGTCGTTCACCTTCCTGAAGTCGTCCGCCAGGGCCTTGACGGCGAGCTCGTTCTTCTCCTTCATCGAGTGCCAGAACTCGATCGTGACCGGTTCGGTGATCGCGTCCGCGCCGGGCGCGGTGGCGTCCTGGCCGCCCACGTCGGAGCCGCCGTCGCCGCCGCAGCCCGTCAGGGCGAGCGACAGCGCCGCCGCGACGGCCAGCCCACCGCGCGTACGCCGGGATCGAGGTAGTGCCATCTGGGGAACTCCGTTCTTGTTCACGATCACTTCACCGCGCCTGAGGTGAGCCCGCGGATGATGAAGCGCTGCCCGAACACGACGAGCGCGAGGGTGGGCAGCAGCGCGAGGGTGACGCCGGCCAGGATCAGCGTGGGGCTGGACGACTCGGCGTCGTTCAGCATGGACACGCCGATCTGCAGCGTCTTGTACTGGTCGTCGTTGCCGAGGATCAGCGGCCAGAAGTACTGGTTCCACGTGGTCATGAACACGTAGACGCCGACCGCGGCGATGGCCGGCTTCGACAGGGGGAGCAGGATGCGCCACAGGAAACGCAGGTGGCCGCAGCCGTCCATCACGGCGGCGTCGCGCACCTCCAGCGGGAACTGCAGGAACGACTGCCGCAGCAGGAACGTGCCGAACGCGTGGGCCAGGAAGGGCAGTGTCAGCCCGAGGTAGGTGAGCGGCCCCTTGGTCAGCCCCAGGTCCGAGATCAGCAGGTAGTTCGGCAGGATGATCGCTTCCCACGGCACCATGAGCGTCACCATGAACAGCCCGAACATCGCCGTCTTGGCCCACATCCGCAGGAACGCGAACGCGTACGCGGCCAGGACGCTCGACGCGAGCTGGCAGACGGTGACGATCCCCGTCTGGATCGCCGAGTTGAGGTACTGCCGGGCCAGCGGGATCGTCTCCATGGCCGAGGAGTAGTTGCCCAGGTCGATCGCCGTCGGAACCAGATTCGGCGGGTAGCTGGCCAGGTCGCCCGGCGTCATGATGCCGCCGACGAACGCGTAGTAGAGCGGGAATAGCACCGGGAGCGCGCACACGACGAGCACGAGATAGACGACGGCCTTGCTCACGGCGGAGGATGCGGTGGAGGGTGCGCTCATCGGTAGTGGACTCTCCTTTCCAGCACGCCGAACTGGATGCCGGTGCACACCAGCACGACCACCAGGAGCACGATCGCCGCGGCGCTGGCGGTGCCGAAGTCCGAGGACCCGTAGCTGAACGCCTTCTCGTAGATCCAGTAGACGAGCGTGGACGTGGCCCCGTCGGGCCCGCCCTTGGTGAGGATGTGGATCTGCCCGAAGCTCTGCAGCGCGTGGATCGTGGAGATCACGATGAGGAAGAAGAGCTGCGGCGACAACATCGGGACGGTGATCCGGCCGTGCAACCGCCACCCCGTCGCGCCGTCCAGCCTGGCCGCCTCCACCACCTCGACGGGGATCGCGCCGACCCCGGCCGACAACACCAGGACGTTGTAGCCGAGCGTCATCCAGACCGTGGTGATCGAGATCGAGATCAGCGCCAGGTCGGGTTCGGTGAGCCAGCCGATCCGGTCAACGCCGAGATGGCTCAGGACGCCGTTGGCCATGCCCACGGCCGGGTTGTAGATGAGGGCGAAGATCACCGACGCGGTCGCCACGGAGAACGCGAACGGCAGCGCGAACACCGTGCGGAACATCCGCTGCCCGCGGATCCGCGACTCCAGCAGCAGGACGACCGCGAGCCCGCCGACCACCCCCGGCACCACCGTGAAGAGCACGAAGAGCGCGGTCGTGCCGAGCGCCTTGAAGAAGCCCGGGTCGCCGAACATGGCGGCGAAGTTGTCCAGCCCGACGAACTTGTTGGCCCGGCCGATGATGTCGGTCCCCATCGTGGACAGGTAGAACGTCCGGCCCAGCGGATAGAAGACGAAGATCGTGAAGATGATCAGTGAGGGTGCCAGAAAGAGCAGCGACAACCGGTGCTCGCCCGTCGGTCCCCGTCGCCTGATGGTGCGAGCACGCATCGTCGCACAGTCCTGCTTTCGTTAATCTCCCGTTCACAATCATGCTCGCTGGATTCTGCCCATTCGGGCGCTGATCCGGTAGCCCCGCCCGGCGGGCGCACAACGAACGTTCGCGGAACGTTATGCGGAAGATCGTCGGCCTGAGCCCGTGATCAACGCGGCCACTCGACATGGATGCGCACTGTATCCGCACGGACACTTAACGTGCTCGGCGGCCGGGCGATATGACAGGCCCAGCAGGCGGAACCCGCGACCGGGTCCGCCGATCGGAGAAGGGACCCTCCTCATGCACAACCAGCTCACCCAGCCGGCCGAGTGCTACGAGCCGCCCGTCGTCCAGGAGATCGGCGACTTCGCCGACCACACGCTGGGCGGCCAGAACCGCGCCGGCGAGGGCATCTGGACCTACTACAACTGAGCATGACCCCCTGCACCGGACGCTGGCTGGCGGTCCTGCCCGACTGCGACCCGGCGTCCGCGGCGGCCGGGCGACTGCTGCCGCGCGCATGCCACCAGGTCACGCACGCCTCCGGGCGTCCGTGGCTGATCGGCTGCTGGCCGGTCGGGAGCGGCATGCGCGTGGTGGTCCGGGGCCGGGACACGGTCGCCGTGTCCGGCCCCTGCGCGGCCGACCTGTCGCGGCTCACCGCGGGTCACGAGCTCGACCGGCTGCTGGACGGGGCGGCCGGCAGCTTCCACGCGCTGGCCAGCCTCGACGGCCGGGTCCGCGCCCGCGGCGACCGCACCGGCGCGCGGCGGCTCTACCGGGCCCGGGTCGGCGGCGTGAGCGTGCTGGCCGATCGCGCGCACGTCCTGGCCTGGCTGGGCGGCGCGGGCGTGGCACCGGCCCACCTGGCAGCCCGCCTGCTGGGCGGCGCCCTGCCCCACCCGCTCGACGACACCCCGATGTGGCAGGACGTG
This sequence comes from Nonomuraea sp. MG754425, assembly GCF_021699195.1. Classification (GTDB taxonomy): domain Bacteria; phylum Actinomycetota; class Actinomycetes; order Streptosporangiales; family Streptosporangiaceae; genus Nonomuraea. The sequence continues at coordinate 25,182 of NZ_SSXE01000122.1, forward strand.
CACCTCGTCCCCCCGGGCCGGGCCGCCCTGCTGGACCACCACGGCCGGTACGCCCTCCAGGAGGCGGACGAGGCCCCGCTCACCGGCGGGCTGCCGCTGGAGGAGGGCGCCGCGCGACTGCGGGAGGCGCTGCTGCGGGCCGTGGCGGCCCGCGTCCGGCCCGGCGAGGTGTGGGGCGCGGACCTGTCCGGCGGGATGGACTCCACCACGCTGTGCTTCCTGGCCGCCCGCGCGGGAGCGCGGCTGGTGACGGCCACCCTGCACTGGCGCGGACCTGACAACGAGGACCACCGCTACGCGGCCCTGGCCGCCGCCCGCCTGCCCGGCCTGACCCCGCTCACCTTCCCGTCCGAACGGCTGCCCGCCATGTGGTCGGGGCTCGGCGAGCGCCGTGACCCGGGCGACGAGCCCGGCCCCACCCTGCGCGACCGGGCGCACCAGGAGCACATCGCCGCCGAACTCGGCCGCCACGCCGCCACCCGCCGGCTGAGCGGGCACGGCGGCGACCACCTGGTCGTGCCGCCCGCCGGATACCTGCGGGCGCTGGCCCGCCGCCGCCCGCTGCTCGCCCTGCGGCACGCGGCGGCCCACCGCGCCCGATGGCGCTGGAGCCTGCCCGGGACCGCGCGCATGCTGCTGCCCGCGCCCGCCTACCCCGCCTGGCTCCGCACCCAGGCCGACCGGCTGCGCGCCGCCACCCACGACGACCTCACCACACCCGCGCCCGACCCCTGGGGGCCACGGCCGTACCTGCCCGCCTGGGCCGGCCGCCGGGCCGCCGAACTGGTCCGCGACCTGCTGCTCACCGCCGCCGCCGGAGCCGAGCCGCTGGCGGCCGATCCGGGCGGGCACGCCTGGCGGCAGCAGGCCCGCCAGGCGGCGCGCATCGCCGCCCACCTCCGGCAGCTCCACTCCCTCGACGCGCCCTTCTGCGACGACGAGGTCCTCGACGCCTGCCTGAGCGTGCGCGCGCACGACGCGGGCGACGCGTCGTCGTACAAGCCGCTGCTGGCGGAGGCGATGCGCGGCCTGGTCCCGGAGGAGATCCTGCGGCGCACCACCAAGGACGGCTGCGGCCTCGACTGGCACGCCGGGCTGAAGGCCCACCAGCGCGAGCTGGCCGCGTGGGCGGACGACTCCCGGCTGGTCGCCGCCGGCCTGGCCGACCCCGACGAACTGCGCCGCGCCCTGCTCAGCCCCGGCCTGGCCCCCGGAGGTTGCGCCGTGCTGGAGGCGACCCTGGGCGTCGAGGCGTGGCTGCGCGACCTGGAGGCCCACCCCGTACCCGCCGATCTCCGGCAGCACCCCAAGGGCGAGGAGTACCACGATGACGCTACGCCTGCACCCTGACGTGGTCGCCGGTGATACCGACGACGGCCTGGTCCTGCTGCACACCGGCACGGGCCGCTACTTCCAGCTCAACACCACCGCGGGCGCCATCGTCCGGGCGCTGCTCGACGGCATGCCCGCGGGCCGGGTCGCGGACCTGCTCGCGGGCAGCCGCCCCGTCACCGCCGAGCGGGCCGCCGCCGACATCGCCGCCCTGGTCGGCGAGCTGACCCGGGCCCGCCTGCTCACCGGCGCGGGCGAGGGTACGTGAGCCAGGTCCCGATCAGCTCCGCCTTCGAACCGGCCCTGCCCGAACGCATCGCGGGCCGCCTGGCCGTCGCCGTCGCCCGGCTGCTGGCCCGCCGGCCGCCGCGCCGCATCGTGGCCGTGCTCCGCCTGCTGCGTCGCGGTGCCCGGCCGGCCACGTACGAACAGGCGCTGCGGGCGCGTCAGACGGTGACCGCGATCAGCACCCGCTGCGCCGGGTCGTACTGCCTGCCCCGCTCCCTGGCCACCGTCCTGCTGTGCCGGATGCGCGGGACCTGGCCCACCTGGCACACCGGCGTGCGCACCCCGCCCTTCGCCGCCCACGCCTGGGTGGTGGCCGAGGGCCGCCCCGTCGGCGAGGAGGCCGACGTCGCCACCTACCGCCCGCTGCTGACCGTCGCCCCCGACGGGTAGCGCTCACTCGTCGGCGTGCACGGGGAGGAACACCGGCCCGGCGTGCTGCCCGCCTGACGCCACGGGGGTCGCGGCCAGCATCTGACCGGTGAGCTTGAGCTCGAACATGATCCCCATCGCCGCGTCGAGCCGGCCGGGCCGCCCGTCCACGCACCGCTGCAACGCCGCCAGCAGCCGCGTGAACGTCACCCGGAACCGGTGCACCCGCTGCCATGCCTCGGAGTCCCGGTCGAGGTCGGCGACCTGCTGGTTGGGCGTCAGCGGCCACACCCCGTCGGGGTCGAACGGGTAGGGCTCGCCGGTGTAGGAGTAGCCCTCCGGCGCGGACGGGTCGCGGACCAGGCGGCGGCCCCTGGCGATCGCGGCGAAGCGGTAGTAGTGCGCCACGTCCCCGTCGGGGTCCACCGGGGAGCCGGGAGCGCCCTCGCCCTCGGCGACGATGAGGCCGACGGCGCGGGCGGCGTCCGCGGTCGTCCTGATGGGGAAGAGCCGGTCGGCGCCGAACCAGGCGGGCGCGACCACCTGGCGGGCGGGGTCGCCGGGCAGCAGGTCGCAGGGCAGCGCGAGCAGCGCCTCGGCCAGCGTCCGGTAGAACTCGCCGATCGTGGCGAACTCCGGCGGCGCGCCCGCCACCGGGAACGTGAGCGGCTCCTGCGGCTCCTCGATCTGCATGAACACCCGCTCCATCAGCCCCGGGGAGAACGGCTCCAGGCCGACCACGAGATCGTCGCCGATGCCGAGCGGCAGCGGGCCCGGATAGCGCGGCACGAAGCCGTCGGCGTCGAGCGCGGGGCGGTAGCCGAGCGCGTTGAGCAGGTTGCAGCCGATCAGCAGGTGCGACATCTCGTCCACGACGACGTCGTGGATCGCCCACCAGATGTCGCGGTTGCGGCCGGGCTTCAGCGACAACATCGCGGTGAGGTACGGCGGGATGGTGGCGAACTCCAGGCGCACGGCCTCCTGGACGAGCGGGCCGAGCTCCGCCGCGCTGCCCGCCCCGGCCAGCGCCTCGACGGCGGCGCGCGCGACCTTCAGCACGACTCACCCGCTTCGCCGGTCGGGTCTGGCGCGTCCGGGTGACCCGTCACGCCGCCGGAGCCGGTTCGCAGGCCGTGCAGCCAGCGCAGGACCGCCGCCCGTCTGGGCGCGGACAGATCGCGGCTGACCGGCATGTGGTTCGGGTCGGTGATGTCGCGGGACAGCGCCAGCAGCATGGCGGCCCGCCACGGCCGCACCGCGTCGAGGTCGCCGAGGTCCACCAGGTGCTCGCCCATGATCGGGTAGTGCCGGGCGTACGGGGCGAGGATCTCCTGGACGGCCCGCTCCAGGTCGTCGTCCGGCGGCGGCGGGTAGGCGGCCCGTACGTGCGCGGCCACCACGTCCACGTACGGGTCGAGGCCGGACCCGGCGAGGTCGAGCCCGCCGCCGGGGGCCGTGCGCAGGCTGTAGGCGACCCGCTCCACGACCCCGTCGAGACCACGGCGCGGGTTGCCGGGGTCGCCGGCCGTCAGCCGGACCGTGGCCGTGCCGTCGCCGCCGGTCCTGACGCGGGCGGGCACCCCGAGCGCGGGCCGCCCGTCGCCGGCGCGTTCGAGGTGGATCGTCAGCCCGCCGGCCGGACGGCCGTACCGCCGCGCGTACAGCGTGAGGACGGTCGCGGCGCCGGCCTCGACGCGGTGCACGAAGTCGTCGGCCCTGACGTACAGGCCGTCCCGGGTCTCCCGTGAGACGACCCGCGCGCCACCGCCGGGCAGCGGGGACACCAGGGCGAGGGGACGGCGTTCGACGGCGTCGGCCGCGTCCGGGGTGAGCGGGAAGGAGACGATGCCCGCCGGCGGCAGGGACGGCAGCAACTCGGCCGTGCCGACGCACAGCAGGCCGTCGCCGGGCGCGAGCACGTCACCCGCCTGGACGTGCTCATCCGGCAGGACCGCCACGTCGATCCGCCCCGCGCCGGCATGCACCGCGCCGGGCTGAGCGGGGGGCGCGGCGAACGGATAGGCGTTGCCCAGATCGACCACCAACCGCCCCCCATCCACGACAGCCACCGCCCGCCCGAAGCGAATCTCACCGGCCGCGCCGAAGGGAACCTCCCCGGCCGGCCGGGACGGGGCACCGACCGGGTCAAAGGGCACCTCATCGCCCTGGCCGGAGGCGAGAGAACCCTCAGGGCCGGAGGGGACACCGACCGCCGGGCCGGAGAGCGCTTCCCCGGCCAGACCGGAGGGCATCTCGCGGGTCCGGCCGGTGAGGACGTCATCGGCCGGGCGGGAGGGCGCTTCCCCGGCCAGACCGGAGGGCCGCTCACCGGTCAGGCCGGAGGGGGCATCACCGGCCGGACCCGCGAG
>NZ_SSXE01000123.1 GCF_021699195.1 Nonomuraea sp. MG754425
GCCGCCCCCCGAGCCCGTGCCTGCCCCACCCACGCGCCCGGAGTCCATGCGCTACTGGCGTGAGCGGCTGCGCGGGCTTGACCCCGGCGGTATGCGGCTCGACCCGGCCGGTGCCTACGCCGACCCTCCGGCCTTCTCCGGAGAGGAGGTGAGGCGGGTCCTGCCCGAGACCGTCGTGGGCGCAGTAAACGACCTGCGCAGACGCGGCAACAGCACGGACGCGGCGGTCATGCTGAGTGCGTACCTGCTGGCGCTGCGGTCGCAGGGGGCCGCAGAGGACTGCGTGGTCGGGGTCGTCGTGAACAACCGGGGCACGGCTCACGCCCGCGACATCGGCTACCACGTCTCCACCCTTCCGCTCCGGATGACGGCCGATCTGGACGCCGGGTTCGTGAAGCTGGCGAGGTCGGCCGCCACCGAGTTGATGACCGCCGTCGAACACGCCGACGTCTCGTTTGAGACGCTGGTGCCCGATCTCGGCTCGGTGCGCGACGATCCGCTGTGGTGGCGGTCCGGCCTGATCCGGCACGTGTTCAACTACCGCCTGCGCCCGCCCGGATCGCCAGGCGGGAACAGCGCCGTCGACGTGCCGACGGGGCTGACGAGATTTGACCTGGAACTGATCATCGAGCGATCCGCGGACGAGTTTCTGATGCGGCTGGTCTACAGCACGGAAGTCCATGATCGGGCGTTCGCGGAGGCGCTGCTGGAGCGAATCCAGTCGGTGCTGGCCCAGGCGGGCGACGAACCTGACCGCGCGGTAGGCGACTTCGAGCTGCGGACACGAGCCGAGATCGACCTTCTCGAAAGGATCAACGACACTGCGGTCGAGTGGACAGGGCCGGCAACGGTGCCGGGCCTGGTGTCCCAATGGGCGGCGGCCACACCGACGGCCGTCGCACTCTTGGACGGGGATCGGGCGTACACGTACTGGGAACTGGAGAACGCCGCTGCCGCGATCGGGCGCATGCTGGGCGGGCACGACATCGGCCGGGGTGACGTCGTCGGGGTGGCGATGCCGCGCGGCATGAGCATGGCGGCGGCCGTCCTGGGCGTCTGGTCCGCTGGCGCGGCATACCTGCCGCTCGATCCCGAACACCCCGCTGAGCGCCTCATCAGCCAGCTCGACGACGCGAACTGCCGCGTGCTGATCGGCGGGCACGCGTTGCCGCCCCGCTGCCGGGCCGGACGGCTGGACCTGCCCGCCGATGCCGCCGGGACACCCCGGCGGCCCAAACCCCGTGAAGACCCGGACGTCGCGCCCGGTGACCTCGCCTATCTCATCTACACTTCCGGCTCCACCGGCAGGCCCAAGGGCGTGCGCGTACGGCACGGCAACCTCGCCAATGTCGTACGGGACTTCGCCCGCCGGCTAGACGCGTGCTCCGAGACCGCGATGCTGTGGGCAACGACCTTCACCTTCGACATCTCCGCCCTCGAGCTGTGCCTCCCCCTGGTCTCGGGGGGCCGAGTAGTCGTGGCGCCGGACGCGGCGCGCACGAATCCCCCCCTCCTGCTTGAACTCGTGGAGAACGCCCACGTCACGGTGGTGCAGGCCACCCCAACCACTTGGCGGTTGGCCACGGCCGAGGTGAGCGGCGCGTTCACCGGCCGCACTCTCCTTTGTGGTGGCGAACCACTGCCCCCGTCCCTCTTCCGCACGCTCTGCGCCGCCGGCTCCCGGGTGCTGAACGTGTACGGACCGACGGAGACCACCATCTGGTCCACCGTCGCCGAACTCTCCGCCGACGACCAGCGGATCACGGTGGGGCGCCCCATCGCCAACACCCGTGTGCACATCCAGGACGCCCGTGGCCGCTGCGTGCCGCCGGAGGTGATCGGCGAGCTCTGCGTGAGCGGTGCCGGAGTGGCGGACGGATACCACAACCGGCCTGAACTGGCCGGGCGGTTCGCGGCCGGCCCGGACGGCGAGCACTGCTTCCGTACCGGTGACCTGGCGAAACTGCGCCGGGACGGGCGAATCGAACTGCTTGGCCGGCGGGACCGCCAGATCAAGCTGCGCGGCAACCGCATCGAGCTGTCCGAGGTGGAGGGCGTTCTGGAAGAGCATGAGGAGGTCCGGGCGGCGGGCGTGGCGCTGCGCGGAGATCCGTCCGCCGACGGCCGGCTGATCGCATACGTCGAGGCGGAGGACCGGCCGGGACTGGCCGCTGAGTTGTGGGAGCACGCTCGAACGAGGCTTCCCGCGCACAGCCTGCCGAATCGGATCGCCGTGCTGGACGCCCTCCCGCAGACGCTCAACGGGAAGCTGGACTTCGCGTCGTTGCCCGCCGACGGCACTGTGGAGGGCGCTGGGACGGCCCTTCTCGGCACGGCGTACGGGTCGGCCGATGAGGTCGAGGCCCGGCTGGCGCGGGTGTGGAGCGAGGTGCTGCACCGCCCGCCAGCCGACCGGGACGCCAACTTCTTCCTGACGGGCGGGACCTCCATCCTGGCCGCCAGGCTCGCGGCACTCGTGGCTGCCGAGTTCGAGGTCGATCTGAATCTGGGCACCGTTTTCCGCGCGCCTACGCCTGCCGCGCTCGCTGCGTACGTTCGCGGACAGACAGAAAGGGCCGTGTACCGATGACGGACGTGTTGGACGACAAGGCCGCACTCGCACTGCTCGATCGGCTGATCCGCGAGGTCACGGGCATGGTCATCGCCCCTGATGCGAACTTCTTCGAGGCCGGAGTCGACTCGATCCAACTCGTGGAGATCCATACTCGGCTCGTCGCGGCGCTGGATCGCGAGCTGCCCCTGTGGCTGCTGTTCATGTTCACGAACATGAACACGCTGGCGACACGTCTCGTCGATGATGTGACCGCCCTTCCCCCTCGGTCTGCCTCGCCGCCCGCCGCGCCCGCCGGACACCGACACTCCACCGCGGAGGAGCGCCGCGAACTGCGCGCACGTATTCGACAGGAAGGCAGATGAGAGACGTGGACGACGTTCCGGAGGCCATCGCGGTTGTGGGCATGGCTTGCCGCATGCCCGGCGCATCTGACCTGGACCAGTTCTGGCGCAACCTCGCCGCCGGAAACGAGTCGGTCACGGAAAGGGGCGAGGACGAGCTCCGGGCCTGTGGCGTCACCGAGGAGGAACTGGCCAACCCCGACTTCGTTCGCCGCGTGCCTCTCATGCCGGACCCCGAGTACTTTGACGCGGCCTTCTTCCGCATGACGCCGCGCGAGGCGGTGCTCTGCGACCCGCAGATCCGGGTGTTCCTGGAGATATGCCACAGCGCGGTGGAGAACGCCGGGTACGACCCGTTCGCGCTGCGTGACAGCGTGGGTGTCTTCGGCTCCGTCGGCCCCAACGGCTACCTGCCCGAATACCTCTACCCGCGGCCGGATCTGACCGGGTCGGACCATACCCTGGCGCAGACGCTCAACCAGCCGGACTACCTGGCGACGCTTGTCGCGTACAAGCTAAATCTCCATGGCCCGGCGATGACCGTGCTCAGCGCCTGTTCCAGCACCCTGGTCGCGTTGCACGTAGCCGCGCAGGCCCTGCGGTCGGGCGAGTGCGACGTGGCCTTGGTCGGCGGCTCGGTCATGGATCCGCGCGTTACGAGGGGGCGCCTGTGGACTCCCCACAGCATCACCTCGCGCGACGGCCACTGCCGGCCGTTCGACGCCGCCGCCTCCGGGACCGTCTTCGGCAGCGGCGCCGGCGCCGTGGTACTCAAGCGTGAGGCGGACGCCGTGGCCGACCGGGATCGCATCTTGGCGCGCGTCCTGGGCAGCGCGGTGAACAACGATGGGGCGCAGAGGGTGAGCTTCAGCGCGCCTGGAATGGCCGGGCAAGTGGCCGTGGTGAAGGAGGCGATGCTGCTGGCCGGGGTGTCGCCGCTCGACATCGGGTATGTCGAGGCGCACGGAACGGGGACCGCGCTCGGCGACCCGCTGGAGGTCGGCGCTCTGGCCAAGGCGTATGCCGAACTCAGCAACCGGCCGTTGCCCCTCGGCTCCTGCGTGCTGGGTTCGGTGAAGTCGAACGTGGGCCATGTCGGGGCGGCGGCGGGCATCGTGGGCTTCATCAAGACCGTCCTGGCCCTGGACCACGGCGGCATTCCGGCCACGGTGAATTTGAAGACCGTCAATCCGCGGCTGGAGCTGGACAGGACGCCGTTCCGGATCAACACTGAGCTGCTGCCGTGGCCGCGTACGCCGGGGCTGCCGAGAACCGCCGCGGTCACTTCGCTGGGCATCGGCGGGACGAACGCCCACGTCATCCTGGGCGAAGGACCCCCATCTCGTGAGCGGCCGGGCGACGCTAGGCCGCGCGTGGTGATCTGGTCCGCCGGCAGCCCGGCAGGAGAGAAGGCGCTGCGCAGCAGGCTCGGCGCGTTCTTCGCGGATCAGCCTGAGACGGTCTTCTCCGACGCGGTCGCCACGCTGCAACACGGCCGTACCGCGCACCCGGTCCGTGGCGCCCTGGTCGCGGACAGCGCCGCGACCGCTCGGGAGCTGTTGCGGGGTGAGTCCGCGAGGGTGGCCACCGGGCGAGCTGACGCCGAGTGCTCCGTCGCCTTCCTGTTCCCCGGACAAGGCGCCGGCTACGGCGGGATGGCCCGCGAGCTGTACGGCACGGTACGGGCGTTCACGATAGCGATGGACGAATGCGTGGAGCTGTTCGAGCAGCAGGGAGCGCCGCTCTATGCCGTGCTGACAGGAGGCTCAGTCGAGCCCGCGGCCTCGCAACCGCTGCTCTTCTCCGTCGAGTACGCCCTGGCGGCAATGTGGCGGGAGTGGGGCGTAACCCCGGCCACCGTGCTCGGGCACAGTCTCGGCGAGGTGGCCGCCGCCGCGGTCGCCGGCGTCTTCTCACTCCCGGACGCGGTCCGTCTGGTCGCCGCGCGTTCCACCGCCATGATCGAGAACCCGGTGCCGGGCGGGATGCTCGCGGTCGGCGCGGGCGAGGACAGGGTCCGGCCCCTGCTGCACGGGTCGCTCGCCCTGGCCGCAGTGAACGGCGAACGGCAGGTGGTGGTGGCCGGCCCCGAGGATGAGCTTGCCGTTCTGTCGGGCACGCTGACCGCCCAGCGGATCGCGGCGCGCCGTCTCGAGGTGGCCGCAGCCTTCCACCATCCTGGCTGGCGGGCCGCCGCAAGGGTGTGGAACGGCGCCTTCGACGGCATCGCCGCCGCGCCCGCTACCATCCCTCTCTACTCCGCCACGACGGGCGGGCGGGCCGGCCCCGAGGAACTAGCCGACCCTGACCACTGGACCACGGCGCTGGCGACGCCGGTGCGCTTCCACGACGCGCTCGGCGCACTGCTCGGCACGCGACCCTCGGCGCTGCTGGAAGTGGGGCCGCAGGCGACCCTGGCCGCCCTGGCCAGAGGCCATCGGGACGCGTCGTGGTGCAGCGTTATCACCACCCTACGCAGGGGCAGCCCGGACCACGAGTCGGTGCTCGACGCCGCGGCCCGCCTGTGGGTGGCCGGACAGCCGATCGACTGGTCCGCCGCGGGGCAGACGCCGCCGGACGTCCGCGTCCCGGTGCCCGGATACCCCTACGAACGCGTACGGTACTGGCCGGACCCGCCCGCCCCGGTGAGCGCGCCTCCCGCCTCCGCCGACGACCCGGCCGTGGGTGGCGCGACCAGCGAGATCGGCTGGGTGGAGCAGGCGGGCCCAGGCCCGTCACGGACTGGCCTGGACGAGCACGCGGTGCTGGTGCTGCTCCCCGAGAACGCCGAGGACGCCGAACCCGTCCTGCGCGCGGTGCGGCTGGCAGGGCTGCGGTCGGCGTCGGTCCGGCGAGGCCCGTCCTTCGCTGCGCTTCCCGACGGGTTCCAAGTCCGCCCTGGGGCGGCCGAAGACCTGGAACGGGTGATGGAGGCGCTTCACCTGGCAGGCACGGCACCATGGGCGGTCATCGACGCCGTGGGCACCACCCGCGAGTGCACGCCCGGTGGGGACGGCGCTCACGCGCTGAACGAGCGATTCGCCGACCTGCTGGCCCTCGTCCGGCTCGCGACGTCCTCGGACCGCTGGGCGTCCCGTGCCCGCCTGATGCTGATCGCCACGCGCTCCGCCGACATCTCGGGATCTGAGGAGGTCGAACCGAGCCGAGCCGCCCTGCACGCGCTGATCCGCACGCTGGGGGCCGAGCTGCCGTCCGCCGCGTGCTCGGCCGTCGACATAGACGCACGGGTCAAGCCCGAGCTTCTCGCCGCCGAGTTGCTGCACGAACGCCCGGAGCCGGGCGTGGTCCTGCGCGGGCGACGTCGATGGACCCGCGTCGAACGGCCCCTTCCGCCATTGGGCGGAGCTCCGGCTCCCTTACGGGAGGGAGGCGTCTACCTGATCACGGGGGGCATCGGCGGTCTCGGGCTCCAGGTGGCCAAGGGACTGGCGGGCACCGGAGCGCAGCCGCGGCTGGCTCTGCTGGCGCGTCACGCTCCCGACGAAGCGACGGAGGCCGTCCTAGCGGAGATCCGGGCGCAGGGCGCCGCCGCGGAGGCGTACGTCTGTGACGTCACCGACCTTGCCGGGCTCGAACGGACGCTGGACCGGGTAACGGACCGATGGGGGCCGGTCAACGGGGTCTTCCACCTGGCGGGCCTGCCGGGCGGCCGAATGCTGGCCTTCCGCCAGGCCGCCGACGCGGCCGCGGTCCTCGCTCCGAAGGTCGTGGGGATGTCGTGTCTGGAAAGCGCCTTCGCGCACCGTTCCGAGCTCGACTTCACCGTCTGCTTCTCCAGCCGGGCCGCCGTCGACGGCCTGCTCGGCAACGCGGACTACGCCGTCGCCAACGCGTACCTGGACGCGGCGGCCGGCGTCTCGCGGCTGGCAGGCGGGCGGGTGCTGAGCATCGGCTGGCCGGTGTGGCGCGCGGTGGGGATGTCGGCGCGGAGCGGCGTGGACATCTCGGCGCTCAATCAGGCGGTCCGTGCCGCGGTCGCCGAACACGGCGAGGCTCCTGCAGGCGTCCGGAGCGCGCAAGCCCCAGAGGGCGCGGCCGGCCCGGACGGAGTGGCGGGGACGCTCGTCTGGGAGGCCGAGTTGAGCGCGTTCGAGGACTGGGTGCTCGATGAGCACAGGGCCGGTCGGGTGCCGCTGCTGCCCGGAACGGCGTACCTGGATCTGGCGGTCCACGCGTTCCGCGAGGTGGCTTCGAGCCCGGGACCCGAACCGATCGAGCTGTCCGACATCGTGTTCCGCGCCCCGTTCCTGGATGAGCGTGCCCGCCTTATCCGGCTGGCCTTCCGTCCAGATAAGGCGGGCACGCAGTTCGACCTCGAAGTGTCCTCCCGCCCGGTCGGCGGAGACGGCCCGCCGGTCGTCCACCTGACCGCCCGGATCAGCCGGACGCCGGTCGCCTGCCCGAAGGCGGATCTCGACGCGTTGCGCCGGCGGTTCGACGCGGACGCTACGCCCGCGTCGCCGCGGCGCGGCGGCCGGGTTTTCACGCTGGGGCCGAGGTGGCGAAACCTGACCGCGATCCGCACCGTCGGCGCCGAGCAGTTGCTGCGGGTGGAGCTCCCCAGGCCGTTCCACTCCGACGTGTTGCGGCACGCCTTGCATCCGGCGATGCTCGACACGGCGATGTCGGCCGTGCGCGGCGGCGCTTCAGTGTCCTCGGTGCCCTTCTTCTGCAGGAAGATGGTGGTGTATAATGATCTCCCCGCAGGCTTCCATGCGCATGTCAGGCGGGACGTGCTGGCTTCCGTCAACGCGCCCTCAGGCAACCTGGACCTGATCGACGACACGGGCGCGGTGCTGGCTTGCGTCGAGGGGTTCACCATGATGGAGATCGACGAGGATCGGCTGCGTGAGGCGGCGGCTCGGGGGTCGGCTCGGCCTGCTGCCGCCCGCGGGGCCGGGAGCGACGGCCTCGATCCGGCAACTGGCGTGGAACTGCTGCTTCGCCTCCTGGGCTCCGGCATGACCGGGCACGTGCTCATCCGTCCCTTCGCCGATGACCGGCCCGTACCGTTGGAGCGTGGACGGCCCGGCACGCTGGCACCCTCCGACGATGAGGTCGCCGGCCGGCCCTACGGGGGAGTGGCTGGCAGGCCAGAGGGGGAAGTGGCGGGATCAGCGCGGGCGGGGGCCGCCTCCGTTGAGTCCTCCTCCGTGGAGGACGTGCTGGGCGACCTGTGGGCACGACTCCTGGGCATCCCGGGAATCCGGCCTGATCAGGATTTCTTCGACGTCGGTGGGAACTCCCTTACGCTGGTCGAGTTGGTGGCGCGGATTCGCGACACCTTCGGTGTGGAGCTGAGCCTAGGTCTGCTGCTGGAAGGGCGGACGCTGTCGTCGATGGCGGAGCTGGTGCGTGAGCGATCGGTGAGGCCGAGTGAAGAGGAACGCCCGGCGAGCGCGGCGGAGTAGTGCGGGCGTCCGCTCACGCGGCGAACGTCACGCGTACCTTCCTGCCGATGCGGTGTGCCTCGGCGAGCAGCTGCGTCCGCCAGGTGTCCCACAGGCCGCGCATGCGAGACGAGATGATCACCAGGTCGAAGGACCGGTCGGCGAAGGGGGTGCGCAGCCCTACACCGTGGACACGGTGATACCGCCCGTCTGCGCACGCCTCCAGCGCGCCGAGGTCGAACTCCACGAGGGCGCACGAGCCCGGCCAGTCTTGTGGAGCGCTGCGGCCACTGCCGAAGACGGCGATCCGGCCGGGACCGCCTTCAGACGCGCGTGCCAGCTCATCCCGTACGTCCAGGGCACCGACCTGACGCGTCCAGGCGATCAGCTCGCGGTACCACTCCTCGACACTCCAGTATTCCTCTTCTAAGGAGCCGATCTTCCTCGTATAGAGGGCGGCGAACAATTCCAGCAGCGGATGCTGATGCTTGGTCACGAACCGGTGGACGTTCTGCAGGCTACTGGCGGCCTTCCCGGCCGGGTCGTGCTCGTGCGTGGACTCTATGCCCCAAGCCTGCCGTGACAGGCCGACCCGCGCGCCCGCGCGGACGAGCCTGTATCCTAATTCGAGGTCTTCCAGCCCCCACCCGCGAAACTCCTCATCGAACGCGCCGACGGCCCAGAAGTGCTCGGCTTTCACCGACAAGTTGGCGGTCCAGGTGAAAAACCAAGGGGCGGCGAGGCGGTCCATCGCGAACTTCGTGCGGGCGAGGGCGGCGTGCCGCACGTCCTGGAAATACGGCTCGTCGCGCAGGCGCGCCATCAGTTGCTCCGGGAGCAATTCGTCGGCGAGCGCCGCCCAGTCCACGCGTGCAGCGGCGGGGTCGTACCCCAAGGTGTATCCGATCACCAGGTCCGCGCTTCGGTGCGCTTCCAGATGCGTGCGGGCGAAATCCGGCCCGACCAGGATTCCGGTGTCCAGAAACGCCAGCACGGGGGCCGCCGCCAGTCGGGCGCCTTCGTTTCGCGCGGCGCCGGCGCGGAACCCGAGGTCGGGCTGGAAGTGGTAGCGCAGCGGGATGCGCCCGGTGAAGGACGTGACAACTTCGCGGGTCGCGTCGGATGACCCGTCGTCGGCCACCACGACTTCGACATCGTCGAGCGGCATGCGCTGCCGGGCCAACGCTTCGAGCGTGCGCCAGAGCGGCCTGGCCCTGTTGTAAGTGGGGATGATTACCGAGAGCTGCGGGCTTTGCGTCATCGAGGGAAATCCTCCCGCCCCGTCATCGTCGCGATTGTGGCACGGCCGGACGGAGGATTTCCAGAGCAGCCGCCGCCGGAGAACGTGTACCTGATTTCTGGGACGTGCCTTTGGCTCGGACCGGCGAGAGGCTTGGTAAGCGCGATCCGATTTCCGCGGCGCCCCGTACCGCCCGATGCGCAGAGAAGGGCTGGCGACCGGTTTACATGACCCATACATGGCTGAACGACACCGAACGCGAGATTGTCGCCCTGTGGGCCACATTGCTGAATCTCGACCCCATGTCCGTTCTCAGCGACTCCGACTTCTTCCTGCTCGGAGGCGACTCGCACGCATTCGTCATGCTGATGGCGGCGATTAGCGACGCCTTTTCGGTGGAGCTCATGGTGGACGATCTCTATGAATCCGGTTTCACCGTCCGCGGCATGGCAGAACTCGTGGTGGCGAACACCGAATAATTTCCGGAAGTCATGGCCGCTACCAGGATGGGTTTGGCATGCGGATTGTTCTCCTGCAGAACATGTTCTACGAACCGGCCGTCGGCGGTGCCAACAGAAGCAGTCGCCTGTGGATGGAGCAACTGGCGGCAAGGGGCCACGAATGCCTCGTGCTCGCCCGCGCCGGGGACGGCGGCGCCGCGGAGGAGAAGACCATCTCGAAGGTCCGGGTGAGGTTCGCGCCGGGCAGGGCGCTGCCTTCGGCGGCCGCGCGGCTGGTCCGCGAGGCCCGCCCCGACTGGGTGCTGGTCCCCTCCGACGATCCAGGGCAGCTCATGCTCGGGGCCGCCCTGGCGTTCGCTCCCGGTCGGGTGGTCTACGTCACGCACACGATCCAGCAGTTGCCGTTCGGCCCGAACGCGTTCTACCCGAGCACGGCGGGAACCGCGTTGCTGCGCAAGGTCGCGGGCGTCATCTCGGTGAGCGACGCGGCGGCCCGGCATCTCCTGCGGCACGCGGGGATCGCCGCGACGGTGATCAAGCCACACGTATATCGTCTGCCGCCGTCTGACGCACCCGCGATACGCAGAGAGCACGTCCTGATGGTCAACCCGTGTGATGTCAAAGGCATCTCCATCTTCCTGGCGCTGGCCGACGCGTTTCCCAGCAGGCGGTTCATGGCGATCCCGACCTGGGGCACGAACGGCGACGACCTGGCGGCTCTGCGACGCCGCCCCCATGTGGTCATCCAACGGCCGGTCGCCGACCTCTCGCCGATCCTCGCCTCCGCACGGGTCCTGCTCATGCCTTCGTTGTGGGACGAGACGTTCGGATACACTTGCGTGGAGGCCATGGCGCACGGCGTCCCCGTGATCGCAACCGAGATCGCGGGGCTGGTGGAGGCCAAGCTGGGCGTTCCCTACAGCCTGCCGGTGCGGCCCATCAAGGAGTATCGGCGCTCGGCGGGCGAGTTGGTCGCCACCGTGCCCGAGCAGCCGCTGGAGCCCTGGAAGCACACGCTGTCCCACTTGTTGTCCGAACCTGCCGTGTACGAGGACGTCTCCGCCCGGTCGAGGGCCGCCGCCCACGCCTTCATCACCTCGCTCGACCCGCGTGCCCTGGAGCAGTACCTGACCTCGCTGGAAGTGGCATGACCGTGCGCGAGCCCCACGACGTCTCCGGCGACGGTCACGTCGTCGTTCCCGCTTCGGCGATTCAGCAGCAGTTTTGGTTCGCCGAGCACCTGGCCCCAGCGACGGCGCAGAACAACATGGCGCTGCGTTTCTGGCTGCGCGGACAGGCCAGCGAGGATGGTCTGGAAAGGGCTCTCGCCGCCGTTGTCGCCGACGCCGCCGCGCTGCGTACCAGCCTCGAAGCGCGCGACCAGGGGCTGGTGCAGCTCGTCCACGCCCGGTGCGTTCTCCCCTTGGAACGTGTTGAGGCCGGATCCAGGGCCAAGGCTCTGGAGATCGCCAATCGGCTCATCAGGGAGCCCATCGTCCCCACCGCCGCTCCGGCGGCGCGGGCCGCGCTGATCCGGGCCGGGCACGGCCTCAGCTGCCTGGTGTTCGTCGTGCACCACGCCTTCGCCGACCAGGTGTCCCTTGGCATCCTGCAACAGCGCATCTCCGCGTACTACTGCGGCCTGCGCGAGGCGGATCCGTCTCGCCCCGTGCTCTCGCCCTTCCAATACGCCGACTACGCCCTGCTGGAAGCGGGCCGGCAGGCGGAACGTTCCGCGGACGAATTCTTCTGGGCGGGTGAGCTGTCCGGTTACGCCCAGGTGCTGGACCTTCCGGCCGACCGGCCGCGTCCGGCCCGCTGGAGCCCGGAGGGAGCCACTCATCGCTTCCACATCCCCGCCGAGCGGGCGCGGGCCTTCCACGAGCTCGCCCGGTCTATGGGCACCACCCCGTTCATGGCGCATCTGAGCCTGTTCGCCGTGCTGCTGGGGCAGTGGAGCGGGCAGGAGAGCATGCTCATTGGCTCGCCGGTCAGCCTGCGGACGGACGAGAGATTCCGCGACGTCGTCGGCCCGCTCATCAACACCGTGGTGTTCGGGATGGACCTGTCCGCGGCGCCCTCTTTCGACACTCTGCTGCGCAGGACCAGGATCACGGTCCTGCGGGCGCTCGGCCACCGTGACTACCCCTTCGTCTCGCTGGTCGATCTGCTCGCACCGCGCCGGGACCCGTCCCGATCGCCGCTCGTCCAGGTGGCGTTCACCTTGTACGACGACGGCCAGACGCTCAGGCTGCCAGGAGTCGAGGTGCGGCGGCTGGAGTCGGACACTTCGACGGCGAAGCTGGATCTGCTGCTCCAGGTCACGCCGACGGCCGATGGCTTTTCCTGCTCGTTCGAGTACTCGGCGGCGCTTTTCGAGCCGAGCACGATCGCCCTACTTGCCGACTGGTATGGCCGGCTGTTGGAAGGCGTGACCGCGGAGCCGGGCCGTCCACTCGCCGAGATCGGCGAGGCGACCCGGCTCTCGGCCGCGGAGCGGCGGGTCCTTTTGGAGGAGTGGTGCGGTACGGCGGCTGGCGACGACGGACCGTCCGCGCCGGAGCTGATCGTCGAAGCTGCCACCCGATCGCCACGGGATCGCGCGCTGATCGACCGGTACGGCGAGATGGCCTATCACGAGCTCGTCGGCCGCGCCCTCGCACTGGCGCGGCGGCTCCGGCCCCTTCTCCGGCAGGGCCCGGACAACGTGGTGGGGCTCTGCCTTCCCCGTGACCGGCGTCTCGTGGTGGCGATGATCGCCGTGCACTGGGCTGGCGCGGCGTACCTGCCGCTGGATCCCGAGCTGCCCGCGGCCAGGCTGCAGAGCCTGGCGGACGACGCGCGGATCGCCGCGCTGCTCACCACGCGGGACCTGCGCACCCTCTTGGATGCGGGAGCCGCGCCCGTCCTCACACTGGCGGTTGACCACGACCTCGCACCGCTCCCGGGAGGGACGGTTCAGAGCCTTCCTACCCCCCGGCCGACGGACGGCGCCTATCTCCTCTACACCTCCGGATCCACCGGGCGGCCGAAGGGCGTGCTCGTCGAGCACCGCAACCTCGTCAACGTCATCGAGTCCTTCCGCCGCGAGCCGGGTTTCACCGCGGCCGACCGCTTCCTCGCCGCCACCTCCGTCGGGTTCGACATCGCCGCCCTTGAACTCCTCCTGCCCCTGTGCTGCGGCGGGACCGTTGTCCTGGCCGACTCCGCACGATCCGGGGCGGAGCAATTGCTGGAGGTCTGCCGCCGGCACGGGGTGACGGTCTTGCAGGCGACTCCGTCCATCCTGCTCCGCCTGGTGCGGTCCGGCGCGATGCCGCTTCCGCGTCTACGGCAGATCTGGTGCGGTGGGGAGGCGCTGTCCGCGAGCGTCACCCGCGAGATTCTGGCGTGGTGCTCGGGCCTCAGCGGTGAAAGGCGTCCCGCCGTCTACAACGTGTACGGCCCCACGGAGACAACGATCTGGTCGACCATGAGCCGCGTGGACGATGACCAGGATGACGCGCCGACCATCGGCAGGCCGATATTCAATACCACGGTCTATGTCGTTGACGAGCAGTTCCGGCTTCTTCCTGTGGGGGCGAAGGGCGAACTGGTCATTGGAGGAGCCGGAGTCGCCCGGGGATACTGGCGGTCGCCGGACCTGACGCGGGAACGCTTCCGCCCCGATCCTTTCGGCCGGGGTGGCGACGACCGGCTGTACCGGACGGGAGACCTGGTCCGCTGGCGCCGAGATGGGAACCTGGAGTTTCTCGGGCGGTTGGACGACCAGGTGAAGGTGCATGGGTTCCGCATCGAGCCGGAAGGGGTTGCAGTCGCCGTACGGGACCTGCCCCAGGTTCGCGACGCAGTCGTCATGGCGCGTCACGACATGGGTGAGGAACCGGTCCTCGTGGCTTACGTCGTGGCGGCGCAGGGCGTGCGGCTGGATCCCGGGGCGTGCCGGAGCGCGCTCGCCGGAAGGCTGCCGACCGCGATGGTCCCCGCGCACTTCGTCCAGATGGACGGGCTTCCCCTGTCACCGAACGGCAAGGTGGATCGGCGGGCACTGTGGGCTCCGCATCGGCGTTCACAGGGGGAGGCGGTATCGCGTGAGGTAAGCGCTACAGAGAGGATGCTGTGCGAGGTGTGGGCGGAGGTGCTGGGACTGGAGTCGGTGAGTCCGCTGGACGACTTCTTCATGCTCGGTGGGAACTCCCTGGAAGCGCTCGGACTGCTGGACCGCGTCCAGCGCATCACTGGGCTGGAGATCGCTCTGGACAAGCTGTTCTCTCTGCCCGAGCTTTCCGCCTTCGCCGCCTACCTCGACGAGCTCGGCGAGGCGACTGACGCCCGTACGAGGGCCGCGGAGTTCGGGCGATGACGACGAACCCAGGGCCGGCGGGTGCGGCGCCGGAGGACTCGGCGGCCCCCGCTGGCCGTCCGCGGATCCTGCTGGTCATCAACGGTGCCGCTGACCGGCGCGTCGGCGGGTACGGGATGCGCTGCCGCGTGATCGCCGAGGCCATCGACGTGGTGGCGGACCTGTTCACCGTGGAAGTCGGGTGCCCGCGACCCGCCTCGTGCGCGCACCGGCGGCCTGAGGACAACTCCCTTCTCCAGTCGGTGGAGATACGGCCGCCACGCGACCGGCTTCCGGTGCTCGACCCGTGCGGCGGGTTCTACTGCCCCGTCGCCGACGCGCGGCTCCTGGAGCACGTCCGCCGCTTGGAGCCGCACATGACCGTGGTGAGCGGGCTGGAACTGTTCCGTTATCTGGACTCGGTTCGCGACGTGGCGGGGAGCGGGCTGGTGATGGACCTGCACAATGTCGAGTCGCAGATGTGGCGCGCGGACACTGGCCGGTCAGCCGGATCCTGGGATGTGAAGGCCGAGCAGTTCGCGGCGGTCGAACGGGCGGTGCTCTCCATGGCGGACGGGGTGTGGGTGTGCTCGGACGACGACCGGAGGCTGCTAGCGGCGACGCACGGCGTCGATCCCGGCCAGGTAGCCGTCGTGCCGAACGCGGTGCCGATCCCCGAACCGCCCGTGGAAGGGGCGGCCCCGCAGCGGGTGCTGTTTCCGGGAACGCTCGACTATCTGCCCAACGTCGTGGCCGCGCACCTGATTCTTGACGAGATCTGCCCCTTGCTGGCACGCAGGGCCTCCGGCGCGCAGGTGGTGATCGCGGGCGCTCGTCCCGGTGTTTCCCTGATGCGGCGGCCGTATCCGCACAATGCCCGGTTGGTGCCCGATCCCACCGACCTAGAGCCGCTGTGGAGGGGCTCCGTGCTGCTGGTCCCGCTGCTGACCGGCGGGGGCAGCAGATTCAAAATTCTCGAGGCATTCGCCCGAGGATGTCCCGTGGTCTCGACGGCGAAGGGAATCGAGGGAATCGACGCGGTCCCGGGTGTGCACTATCTGCGCGCGGAGACGGCGGAGGATCAGGTCGATGCGCTCGCAACAGTGCTGGACGATGCTTTGTCGCGCGGCCGGCTCACTGCCGCCGCACACGAGTTGGTAAGCGGCCGTTATGGAACACGTAGTGTGCTTGAAAGCATACGAGGTGTCATCCAATCCTGGGTAAATTCATCTGGTGGGTGACATTACGCTCTTGTCAGAATCCATGACTGACATTAGAGTTGTTAACCGGGTAAGCGCTCTTAGATAGTACCGATGCCACGCTGTCGCATCCACTGCCATATCTAAAGAAAGGCGCTCATGATCGGGGTCAGGATCCTTGGGCTGAGCCCAATCTGTACGTACGGCCTTGAACAGTTCCTGAAGACGCAATCCGGCATTGAGGTTCTGAGCGGACAAGGAGAGAGCACGAGTGACCGAAGTGTCGCCGTGGTGGGCTGCAGCCCCTACCCGGGCGACTCAGTAGAGTTACCTATTCCCGCGCCGGAAAGCGCTACCCTTATAATCGCCGATCCTGCGGACCCGTGCACTGCGGACCAGTACGTCCATGCGGGCGCGCTCGGCTTCGTGTACTCCAATGCACCCTTGACCACGATACTGGACGGCATCCAGCACGTCGCGTACGGGCAGCGCTTCGTCGCCGCCGCGACGGCCGAGGAGCTCTCCGCGGACGGCCTGCCGCTCGGCTTGTCCAGGCGCGAGTATGAAGTGCTGAAGTACATCGCGCAGGGACGCACGCACGACCAGACGGCGCGGCTTCTGGGCATCAGCCGCCACACGGTCGACACCTACATCAAGCGCGTCCGCCGGAAGCTCGGCCTGGGCAACAAGGCCCAACTGGCCCGCGCCGCAATGTTGGTGTGAACGCCGGGCCGGTACAGAGACCGTAGGCCCCCGCTCGAATAGCTGTCCCCGGCCTCACGCGCCGGTACCACTTTTCGGCGACTTCGCCGCCGTGAAAGCCTCGAGTAATATCACGGAAAGCGACAGGGACCACCGCTTCCAACAGCGTACAGACAAAGTGAGCCGGCACCGCCGAGCCGAGCACGGGTTTTTCGCGGACGCGGAATCCTGACTCCGGCATGCCGAACACGGCCATGCCCTATGCTGGCCGACGACAGCCGAGAGAACCATAGCCACCCCTGGAAGCGAAAATGACTGATCTCCTCGAGCCGAAGCCCGAACTGGTCGAATTCCTCGCAGCCGCCTTCGGATTGCACCCCTGCTCGGGCGGCGACATAAGGCCAGTGGCACGCGGGGCAATGGGGCAGATATATCGCCTGACTCTGGGCGAAGGCGATTACGCGGTCAAGCACTTCTACTGGGACATGGACGAGAACGCGGCGCGAAATGAAGGGAATTTTCGCGACGCGGCCGTGGCGGCGGGGGTGCGGGCGCCGGCGAACTTCACGACGGTGGACGGCCGGTACCTGTGCCGGCTGCCTGATTCGCTCGGCGGCAGGATGGCCAGGCTTTACGGTTGGGTTGACGGCGATCCGGTGGACGTGCGGCGGTCGGCCTCGGCGCTGGGCGACCTGCTCGGCCGCCTCCACAGTCTGAGCCTGCCGGTGACCGGCCCTGTGCATCCGTGGTACGAGGTCGTGCCCGTCGAGGAGGAGTGGGCGGAGATCGTACGCGCCGCCCTGGACGCCCGCCTCTCCTGGGCGGATCCGCTGAGGCGGCGGCTACCGGTCATTTCTGAGCTCGCAGAGCTCGTAAGCCCCGTCTCCGAGGAGGAGCGCATCATTTGTCATCTGGACGTCCAGCCCATGAACGTGCTCAGCGATGACCATGGCCTGCTGCTCCTCGACTGGGACGACGCAGGCGCCGGCAGCGCGGAACGGGAGTTGGCCTCCACCTTGATGCGCTGGTACGTCGCTGGCTCGATGATCCACGGGGAGGAGGCGGCCAGGATGCTCGACGCCTATCACGCGGCGGGGGGACGGGTCTCACTGACCGGCGAGCGATCGTTCGCGATGAACGCGGCGACCCACCTCAACTATATCGCCGCTCAAGCGCGGCTCATCCTGGACGACCAGGCGGCGGCACACCGGCAGGAGGCCGAGAGGCAACTGCGGGATGCGTTGACGCATCTCCCGACGCGGGAGCTTTACCGCAAGCTGCTCGATGTGGCGGCGACCACGCCGAGACGCACAGGAGGCCGCCGGTGACCGGCTACTACGCCAACCGCTTTCGCGACCACCTGGAAGCACTGGTCGCCGACGCCTACCTGAGGGAGCTATCGGTGACGTCCGTCACGGCGCGGACCAGCCTGCGTGCCGCGAACGGGCGCGGTGACAGGGCGCGCGGTGATCGGGCTGAGGCCATCGCGGCACGCCTGCGCTCGGCCACGAACGTGGACATCACCGGCGCGGACGTGCGCGATCTTGACACCGTCGAGGCGGTGGCGGTCAGGCTGAGGTTCAAGGCCGACTCCGCCAGCTGCCTCGAACTGCCCGAGGACTACGACCCGGCCCGACCGGCGCTCGTCTATTTCCATTCCGCTTCGGGGAATGCCTTCGCGATTCAGATGCTGCGCGATGAACTGCCCATCCAGTTGATCGGGGTCCATGCCGCCGGGCTGGCAGGGGAGCAGGAGATTCCCGGCAGCATCGAGCAGTTCGCGGACGTCTACACCGAGCAGCTGGCGCAGATCAGCGGCAGCGGAAAGCTGATGTTGACGGGCTTCTCCGGCGGGGGCCTGATCGCCCTGGAGGTGGCGCGCCGTCTGAGGTCCGCCGTGCCCCTCGGGTTCGTCGCCATGTTCGACACTCCCGCGCCAGCGCCCGGGGAGAAAGGGCTGTCGGAGGCGGACCTGATGGAAGGGCGCCTGAGGGAGCTCTTGCGCCGCGTTGAAAACCACATGCGGCCCAGCGCGGACCCGAAAGACACCGAGGTCATCGCCACTCTGAAGAAGGGTCTGGCGCTCACTTGGGACGCCGACTCCGATGCCTTGGAACGGCAGCTGCGCGTGTTCGCGCGGGTGATGTGCGCAGCCGACGGGTACGCGCCAGCCGAATACCGCGGCCCTGTTCACCACTTCGGGCTCAACCCATCCATGCACGACGCCGAACGGTGGAGTTCGATTCTGCCGGAAGCAACCTTCCACAGCATCGCGGGCGAGCACTACGAATACTCGATCTTCCGCAACCCGGAGTTCATCAGAACATTGAAGGGCCTGATTCTCGATGCCTTATGAAGATCTGCGCACGTCGAATCGCCGGAAGAACATCGAAGAGTTCGAAAGCCGCAGCACCTGCCTCGAGAGCCTGCCCCAGGTGATCTTCGTCGAGCTAACCGAGAACTGCAACCTATCCTGCCCGATGTGCCGCTCCTCCGGCCCGTTCCGGCGCGACCGGAACATGAGCGACGAGCTGTTCACCCGGGTGGCCGAGGAGTTGTTCCCCACCGCCGAGATCGTGGACCTGCGTGGCTGGGGGGAGAGCACTATCAGAAGGGACTTCCCGCGGTTCGTGGAGGAGGCGCTGGACTACGGTTGCCGGCTCCGGCTGGTCACGAACCTGACCTTGCGAAACGAGGCCTTATGGCGCCGCCTGGTCTCCGCTGGCTCGCTGATAGCCGTGTCCTTCGACGCCTCCGACGCGCGGACCTTCGCCGCCGTCCGCGGCGGCGCGAAGCTGGATGTCGTCCTGCGGAACCTGGAAATCCTCGCCGATGAAGCCGAACGCAGCGGTGTGGGAACGGAACTGATCCATCTCAACGTCGTGGTGCAGTCACCAGCCCTCGGCGAGCTGTCGGGGATCATCGAGACAGCGGCTCGCCTCGGCCTGCGGGTGCAGCTCAATCCGGTAACCCTGGCGAACGACGATCCGCAGAACCTGGCCTTCCACAAGGACACCCTGAACGATGAGCTCGCCCGTGCGGTCACCATGGCCACCGACGCCGGGGTGGAGGTCCAGCTCAACGCCGTTCTGTACCCCGAAAGCGGGCAGGACGCCCACACGAACAAGACCTGCACCCATCCCTGGATGTACTCCTACGTCAACTACCGAGGGCAGGTGGGATTCTGCGACCATCTCATCGGAGCCCCCGCCGAACAACATCTCATCGGCGATCTGACGACTAGTTCCTTCGCCGAGATCTGGAACGGGCCCACCTATCAGAGACTGCGCTTCGAACATGCGCGGGGCCGGGATTTCCTGAGCCCTTGGTTCGATGAATGTCGGTGGTGCTACTTCAATCGATATGTCGACTTCGACGACGTGTCGTATCCGCCGTACGTCGCCCACAAGCAGATCCTGACCGGCGGCCGGTGCGTGGGTTTCACGCCACGGGAGACGACCGGAGCATGACTCGAATCGTGCTCTTACCTACCCCATCGGACGAAGGGAAAAGCGCACGGCCATGCGATTGAACGAGCACGGATGGCCTGTCTGGCCGCAGACCGATGATGACACCGCCCAGGCGGTGAACGCGGCGCTCCTGAGCCGCAGGATGGCTGTGAGCGGAACGCCAAGTCGCTGGAGATCGCGCAACGAGATCGCGGCGCGGGCGCTGGCGGCGGCGCTCGGACGCTCTCACGCGGTGCTGACGTCCAGCGGCTCCGGCGCCATCGTCGTGGCCCTCCAAGCCTTAGGCGTGGGCCCCGGTGACGCCGTGCTGGTGCCGGCCACCACGTGGGTCAGTTGCGCCACGGCGATCATGCGGGTAGGAGCCAGGCCGGTCTTCTTCGACGCCCGCCACGATTCTCTCAGCCGCCTCGGCGATCACCCCGACGTGCCGATCAGGGCGATTCTCGCCGTGCATCTCTACGCCGAGCATGCCAACATCGACGAGCTGCGGGCGACATTTCCCGGAGCGCCGATCGTCGAGGACGCCTCTCACAGCCACCTGGCAGTCACGGATGACGGACGCCGTGTCGGGACGCTGGGCGACATCAGCATCATGAGCCTGCAGGCATCGAAGGTGCTCACCTCGGGCGAAGGGGGCGCGGTCTGCACGGATGACCCGGAGATCGCCTCGCGTGTGGAATCCCTGGTCACCGACTCACGCCGCCGCAACCCGGCCGCTGCGTCGAACGCGGCCTGCGAACTCGAACCGGCCCTGCTGCTACACGGAGCCAATTTCGCCCTTTCCGAGCTGTCGGCCGCGCTGCTGCAGGACCAGTTGAGCAAGCTTCCCAACCAGTTGCTGCGGCGTTCCCTTGGCGCATCTTTCGTGATCGGGCGGCTCGTGGAAGCGGGCTGGCGGGTCTTCGCCGACGAAGGCGCGCTGCGCTCGGGTGGGTTCTACGGCGTGGCGGTGGAGATTCCCGCGCATCGCGGCGATCGTGGCACGGTGCTCGAAGAGGTGCGGGCCCGGTGCGGGCTCGCGCTGGACACCGTCTATCCCCCCATTCCGGAAGGCCCGCTCTACCGCCCGGAAACGGTGTCCAGGTACGCGCACATCGGCCACGTCGTCCCGGCCCTGCCGTGGTCCAGGAAATGGCATCACGACTGTGTCGTGTTGCCGCATCACGCCTTCCTAGCCGGCGAGCGGCAGCTCGACCTGCTGGTGGGGACGTTGCTGGGAGAACGGCGAACCACCACGCGACCTGAGGCGGAGCCCTGTTCCATCGACGTCGTCGTCATCACCACGGGAACGAGAGACACGCTGTGGGAGGCGCTGGACAGTATTGAGCGGCAGGACGTCAGGGCGCGTGTCCGGGTGAGCGTGTTGATCGACAGTCCGGAGGAACGGGTAGGCAAGCTGACCGCCGGTCTGCGAAGCAGATATCCGCACTACCGCGTCGTCGTTGATACCGACCAGGCCCTTTCATCTCTCACGCCGTTCGAACGGATCGCCCGCCTGCGGCAGAACGCGTTGGGGGCCTGCCACGGCGACTACACCGCCTTCCTCGACGACGACAACCGCTGGGAGCCGACCCACCTTTCGAGTCTTCTGAAGGTCGCGCGCTCCGGGTTCCCGGCCGTGCACTCGTGGCGGGTGCTCGTCGACCGGTCGGGATCGCCGGTCACCGTGGACAGATTCCCGTGGCTGCCACCGGGTCCCGACTCCTATGAGCGCTTCAAATCCATGGTGGCCGACGGCATCATGTCGCCGGACGACAACGTGGTGAAAGATAGTTCCACCGGCGGAATGGTGGACATGGGAGCCTGGCTGTTTGACACCCGGCTCCTGCGGAGCCTGAAATTCGAGCGCCCGCACACGGCCGCGGAAGTGCGCGACCGCGTCGGCGAGGACGACATCCTGCTCGAACAGCTCAACCGCCTGGACGTTCCTACGGGCTGCACGCGGGAGGCGACGCTGGTCTACCGCCTGGGTGGCATGTCGAACGAGGAGTACGCCGAAGCTCTCGTCGGCAACTAGCTGCCGAAACGGGACCGAGGAAGATGGAGACAGAGGTGCCCCCCAGCATTGAAGGCCGCGGTTGCGCCGAGAAGTTCAAGCGAGTGCTCATCACCGGAGGGGCCGGGTTTCTAGGCTCGCACATCGTCCTCGAACTGGTCACGGCGGGTGCCGAGGTCGTCTGCGTGGACGATTTCAGCACCGGGCAATATGCGAACCTTGCCGCGCTCGTCGGTCATCCCCGGTTCACCTTGATCAAAGCCGATGCCTGCGGGATGGGGTCCCTCCATATCCCCTGCGACCTCGTCCTCCATCTGGCGTCGCCGGCTTCGCCCCGGGATTACACGCGATTGTCCTTGGAGACCCTCCAGGTCGGCAGCCAGGGGACGTTCGCCGCCTTGACGCTCGCGCGCAGGTTCCGGGCGCGGTTCGTGCTGGCCTCGACCTCCGAGGTGTACGGCGACCCGTTGGAGCACCCGCAGAAGGAGGACTACCGTGGGAACGTCAACTCGACGGGTCCTCGCTCGATGTACGACGAGGCCAAGAGATATGCTGAGGCGTTGACCAGCGCGTTCGCCGCCAGATACGACACAGACGTCGCCATCGCCCGCATCTTCAACACCTACGGGCCGCGCATGCGCGCCGACGACGGACGCGCCATCCCCGAGTTCATTGAGCGGGCGTTGACCAACCAGCCTCTGCGAGTCCACGGGGACGGCGGCCAGACCCGCTCCCTCTGCTATGTGGACGACACGGTCCGCGGGTTCCTGGCGCTGGCCGCGAGCTCTTTCAGCGGGCCGGTGAACATCGGCGGAACCGAGGAGATCACCCTCCTCGGCCTCGCCAAGATCGTCATCAAGCTGATCGGCAGCAAGTCCGCCATCCAGCACGTCGACGCCAAGCATGAGGATCCGCGGCGACGGCGCCCCGATATAAGCCGCGCCCACGGGCACCTGAAATGGGCGCCGCGCATCACCTTGCGGGATGGTCTGATGCGCACCATCGACGCGGCCAGGCGGCTGTCCTCCGCTTCCACCGGCGCTGCCGCCGTCCGCGACCCGTTCCCGCAACCGTGACAGCCGCGCAGCACGCGACGGCGAAGGAGTGCAGAGACGTGAAGGATCGTTTGGGGACCAGGGCGCTGCGGCTGATCGGTGGCGTCGCCTTCGCCACGGTGGGGCTGCGGCGGCTGTGCCGTTGGGGGCCCGCGTACGCGTCCTCGCCATATCGCATCCGCATCGCGGGGGCGACGGTCAGTACCTGGAACCTGGACACCCTGTCCTGGTCGCTACGGGAGGTGTTCCTGCAACAGAGCTACGAGGTCGGCAACTTGCCGGCGGGGGCGCGCATCGTCGACGTGGGGGCCAACATGGGGATTTCCAGCCTCTACTTCCTGCGGCGCCATCTGGGTTCCACCGTCCTGGCGGTCGAACCGGATGACCACGCGTTCGCGTTGTTGACCTCCCTGGCCGGCCAGTTCCGCGAGCGGCTGTCGGTTCTGCAATGCGCGGCCGCGTCGCAGAACGGCCGGATCAACCTGCACCGCGAGCCGAACAAGCCTGGCAAACTGACGGCGAGCATCAACCCCGGAGCCGGTCGGGTCCAGCACATCGAGGTGCGCGCGCAGCGCCTGTCGGAGTTGCTGGCCGGATTCGTGGTCGTCGATCTGCTGAAGATGGACGTGGAAGGCGCGGAGACGGAGATCCTGCACGATCTCATCGTCACCGGCACCGTTCGACGGATACACCGGATCGTGCTCGAAGTCCATCCCGGTCCCGTGGAGGCCGAGCGGGTGGAGGAACTGCTCGACCGAGCCGGTTTCCGCTACGAGGAGCAGCCCGGCACCCGCAGCGAAAGCGACGGCACATATCTGCTCCACGCGGTCAATTGCTCACCCGCGACCGATGGGCGGTGACATGCCTGGCTGGCGCTACGAAGTAACGGCTACGGACATCGACCACTTCCGCGTCTTCGGATACGTACACGTGCGCCACGCCTTGTCCGACGACTTCTTCACGGCCCTGGCGAAGGAGATCAGGACCACGCTGGCGCAGGCATTCGTCCTCGACCAGAGCAATGAGGAAGCGCTGGGAAGGGCCGGGTTCTACCTGCCCATGATGGGAGAGCGGACGCCTGTCAGCCGCGAGCTTTGCGTCGACCCTGGGCTGCTCGACGTGGCCGAACGGCTGCTCGGCGCGTTCCCGCTGCTGAAACCGGCCAAGGGCATCTTGTATGAAGACGCCTCTGGCTGGCACGCCGACACCTTCGACCGGCACTTGTCGGCCGTCAAGGTCGCCGTCTATTTGGATCCGCTGAACGAGACGAACGGCGCCCTGCGTGTCATCCCCGGATCGCACATGGAGCCGTTCTCCTCGGAGCTCACCACCTGGCGCCAACGCACGCGGGGCCCGGCGCTGCCGTTGGACGAGGCGGCGGAAGCGCGTGATTGGCCGGCCATCTGCCTGGCGACCGAGCCGGGAGACGCACTGTTGTTCGATCCGCATCTCTGGCACGCCAGCGTTCTCGGGCGCCGGCGCTATCAATGGACCGTTTCCTATGCGGCCGCATCCGAGGTCGAGGAGAAGACCAGAAGCAATCGCGGGTACATCATGTCTTTTCTCTCTGACGGCCATGAATACGATCGGGACACCTTTCCCTATATCGACGCCCCATGGCTCGAGAAGCACACCTCTCGCATGCACCGGGAGCTCCGCAATGCCGGCGTCATGCCATGACCGACCGTCGGCGGCATACTGATGAGGAGAACGACGTGTTCAGCAATACCGACATCATGGATTTCTACGATCCGACTCTCTACGAACGCAACGTCGGTCTGGCCCCCAGGGTCGACAAGGTCTACCAGGAGGAGGTCGGCGAGCTCGAGCCAGGATCACACGTCCTGGAACTGGGCTGCGGCATCGGGGACGTCCTTCTCCCGCTGGCCCATGTGGGCTACCGCACGACAGGAGTGGACCGCTCCGCCGCCATGCTTGCGCACTTCCGCAACCGTGTGGAGGCCGAGGCGGTGGAGACGCGTGAACGTGTGCGCCTCATCGAGGCCGAGTTGCCCGCGCTCCCCGACTGCGGCGAGTTCGACATGGTGCTGATGCCGAACGACCTGGTCAGCCACATGCTGACCGCGAATGACGCCCGGCGCCTGTTCATCGAGATCGGCAGGCGGTTACGGCCGGACGGCGACATCGTGCTGGACGTCTCCCGTTTCGACGTCTCCTACCTCGGCTATCTCGCCGGTGAAGGCGGGAAGCTGGAGCGCGTCCACGGCCTGTATCGGTATGACGGTGAGCAGTGGATCAGGGTGAGCGAACAGTCGACGTACGACCCCGAGAGTGGCATTCTCATTGCGCATTTCACTTACGAGATGCTCGGCTCATCCGGATGCGTCGAATCCACCCGCATGCGCGTGCTGCGGCTGCATCCCCGTAGAGCATCCGAGATCGCCATGCTTCTGGAGCTGTCCGGCTTCGAGGTCGTCGCCGAGCAGAACGCCCGGTTCCCCGCCGGAATGGACAACGTGCTCTTCCGCGCCCGGCGGGTACAGGCGGACACGCGGATGCCGAGATAGGCCCCCCATGTCGAGACCGAACATCTCCGTCGTCATCCCCGTCTTCCAGCGTCCCGTCGAACTCGGCAGAACCCTGCGGAGCCTACGCGGCCAGTCCATGGTGCCCGAGCGCTTCGAGGTCATCGTGGTGAACGACGGCGACGCCTCCACCCTCGGTGAGGAGGCCGTACGGACTGGCTCCGGCCTGCCTGGCTTCCGCGTCATTCAGAACGAGCGCAACATGGGGGTCGCGGGCGCCCGCAACGCTGGCGCCCGCGTCGCCTCGGGGGAGGTGCTCCTGTTCCTCGACGTCGACTGCATGGCTGGGGAAAACCTGCTCACGGCACACCACGAAGCGCAGTTGCGGCGCCCTATGGCCGCCTGCGGCAACACTTTCGGCCGCGAATGGGTGCCCGATGTCTGGAGGGTCCACTATGGCGAGGAGTGGCCCTGGGACGATGCGCCGGCTGCTCTCGCGGCGGCATCCGCCGACGCGGTGCTGCGCGACCCGCTCGAAGATCTGCTGGCCGACCCCTCCCCTCTGGATTGGGCCTTTTTCTGGACCACGAACGTCAGCGTCCCCCGAGACGTCTTCACCGCCGTCGGCGGATTCCACGAGGCGTTCGACGTCAAAGGCGTGGAGGATATGGAGTTGGGCAGGCGGCTGGCTCACGCCGGCCTTCCGATCACCTTTCTCCCCGACGCCCGGGCGCTTCACCAGCCACATGAACGCGACCGTCTCAAAGAGCTTCGCCGGGACCGCAGGAACGAGGAGACGCTGCTCTCCCTCCACCCCTTCCTCGACACCGAAGCCATCTGCGCCTTCGACAGCGTGAACGCCAAGCGCATGTACGCCGCGCTGTTGAGGTTCGCCGCCCGGATTCCGTCGCGGTCCATGGATTGCGCGCACCTGCCGTCCCTGCCCGTAGTCGTCGAACGACTCAGGTCCGGGCCGACGGTTTTGCTGCTGGGAGACCCTTCGGGGTGGCCCGCGGACCTTAGCCCTCCGGCGACCGTTGTCCATCCCGGACGTCATCCCGCCGAAGCCGGGCGGCTGGCCCTGCTCGGCGTGAAGCTGCCGCTGCGAAGCCAGAGCCACGACCTGGCCATCGTGACGGATTACTGGCGGCACTTTCCCGAGCGCACGCTGACCCGCGTCCTCAAGGAGGCCGCAAGGTGCGCGAAACAGGTTCTGCTCCTCTCTGGGGTGAGCACCGACCCCGCTCCCTGGCCCGACGCCGAGCTGTCGGCGGCGCTCGCCGCCGGTGACCGGCCGTTCTGGGAATGGGCCGTATCCGTCCCGCGGGAACTGCACCAATTCTGTTTTTCCGCCTTCGACGAAGGTTTCTCCGCCTCAGAGCAAGGCGGGTGGGCGTTGCGGGCGCGGGCGATGGACGTACGGGTGCGTGCGGGTCGGCCAGACGAGAGAAGACCAGGTCGGGCTGACGAGAGAGGAGGACCGGTGACATGCGGCTGAGAATCTTCGTGGAGCCGCAGCAGGGCGCCCGATACAGTGACATCCTCAATGCGGCCCGCGCTGCGGAAGAGCTGGGTTTCGACGGCTTCTTCTCCTCGGACCACCTGCTAGCAATGGCTGGGGCACCCGGTTTTCCCGGGCCGACGGACGTGTGGACCACCCTGGCGGGCCTCGCCAGGGAGACCAGGCGTATCAGGCTGGGCACGCTCGTCTCCGCCGCAACTTTCCGCCATCCCGGACTGCTGGCGCTGCAGGTGGCGCAGGTGGACGACATGTCAGAAGGCCGGATCGAGTTCGGCTTGGGCGCAGCCTGGTATGAGGAGGAGCACAGGACCACAGGCCTGCCTTTTCCCGACGTCCGCGAGCGGTTCGACCGACTGGAGGAGCAGCTCGACATCATCACGGGGCTCTGGGCCCTCCCTCTCGGCCAGAGGTACACCAAGCAGGGAAGGCACTATCAGATCATCGACTCTCCCGGCCTGCCGAAACCCCGACAGCATCGAATGCCCGTGATCGTCGGAGGCGTGGGACGCAGGCGCACGCCGGCCCTCGCCGCAAGATATGCGACCGAGTACAACTCGCCCTTCACCAGCGCCGCTGACACCAAGGCGAATGTCGACAACGTCAGAGCCGCCTGTCACGCGATAGGCCGCGACCCCGGCGAGCTCCGCTTCTCGGTCGCCCTCGGGATCGCCTGTGGCGCCCGCGACAGCGAAGTCATCGCGCGGGCGGCCCCCGCCGGCATCCCGTTCGAACGCTTTCAGACCAAACATCTTGCCGGTAGCGCCGACCAGGTCGCCCACCGCCTCGGCACGTACAGGAAGGCGGGCTGCGAGGCGGCCTACCTGCAGTTACCCGATTTCCTGGACCTCGATCACATCCATTACCTCGGCTCAGAGCTCCAACGTCAGCTGGACCGCTGACTGGCCGACGGCACCGGAAGGAATGCCTCTTGTGTATGAACGTGGTGCGCGGCCCCATACGCCATTCCGGATCGGGCAGCTAGGCCTGGGAGGCATCTCCACCACGCATCGCGCGGGATACCGGATGGTCGGGCTGCCGGTGGTGGCCGGTTACGACCCCGACGACGCCGCACGCGACCAGCTGACCAAGGAGTGCCCCGACTCCACTGCTCACCACAGCCTCGACGACTTCCTAGCCGACGAATCGGTGGAACTGGTCGACCTGACGGTCCCCCATGTCTTCGAGGTTCGCGCCCCCATCCTCGAACGCCTCGCTGGCGCGGGAAAGCCCGTGCTCATTCAGAAGCCGCTGTCAATGACGTATGACGAGGCGCGCCGGATGGCCGACATCGTCAAGAGCGCACGACTGCCGGCGATGGTGAACCAGAGCATGTGCTTCGCGCCCTCCTTCCTCCGGTTGCGGTCGGCCCTCATCGACCAGCGGATCGTCGGCGACCCCCTGTTCTGTCACCTTGTCACGCAGTCCAAATTCGACACCGACCGGCATGCCTGGTACGGCCGCGACCCCCGATGGTGGACAGTCGCCCTGACCGTTCACCATCTCGGCATGCTGCACCTCCTCTTCGGCCCGCCGGAACGCGTTTACGCCCTCATCGGGCGCGATCCGAACCAGCCGGGAGTGCTCGGCGACGGTTACGGCCACCTTTCCCTGACCTACCGGACGGGAATGCAGGCCATCCTCGTCTCCACCGGCGCCTATTACGGCACGCGATGCATTCCGCATGGGAGCGAGTCCATGTGGGTGCAAGGATCACAGGGCATTGTCGACTGGGTCCTCGACGGGGACATGGTCGTCTCCGCACGCACCGCCTTCCTCAGTCGCGATATCGAGCGCGTCGAAACGACGCCACCGCCGGACGACGGCTGGTTTCCCGCCGGGTTCGGCCTCGCCATGCTCCACTTCCAGAACGCGCTCGCGGCGGGAGCAGCCCCGCTGTGCTCGGTGGCCGACAACCTTTACGTCATGGCCGTCATCGAGGCTGCATACCTGTCCGCCGCCGAGGGCCGTGCTGTCACCGTGGAAGAGATCATGGGTGACCGGTGGGACCCTGACTACGGTCCCGGCTGGCGCCACGGACATCGGCCGTGAACGCGTTCCCGGAGCAGGAGGAATCACTGCGTGCCCTATGGGAACGCCTTCTGGGCTCGCCGGTCGTGGAGAAGAGCAACTTCTTCCTCTGTGGCGGGGACTCCCTCGCAGGGGCGTTGCTGCTGGAGCAGATCCACGCTCATTTTTCGGTCCGCCTTAACCTGATAGTGCTCTACCGGTACCCGACCTTCGGGCAGTTCGCGGCTTACCTGGCCGCCGAGCTGAATCAACGGCCGGCGAACTGATTGATGCCGTGTTTTGTTTCAGCGCTCTCCCGCAGATCAAAATACGGTCACCGCCTCAGGCTCGCGTTCCGAGCGGGGTATCACTCACGTGACACTGCGCCTGCCGATAATTACATCCGCCCAGGTCGTGGCCCTGCGAGGGCTTTGTGTGGAGTACGCGAGCTCCGGACTCAGGAGACGGGAGCGCGTACGGC
>NZ_SSXE01000124.1 GCF_021699195.1 Nonomuraea sp. MG754425
GGCGGGGCTGGTGCTGTTCTGCTGCGTGGCGCTGGAGTTCAGCTTCAACCTGTGGGCCGCAGAACTGCTCGCCCTCCGGACGGGTCTGCCCGCGGCGACGGCGGCGACCGGGCTGACGGCGTTCGTGACGGGCATGGCGGCGGGCAGGTTCGCCGGGGCGCAACTCGCGCTGCGGCTGCCGCCCGTGCCGCTGTTCGCCGGGGCGCTGGGGGTGACGTTCGCGGGCTGGCTGGTGTTCTGGCTGAGCGGCCAGCCGGTGCTCTCCTACGCCGGGCTGGTGCTCTGCGGGCTCGGGGTGTCGCTGCACTTCCCACTCGCGCTGGCCGCGCTGATCGACGGCGCGGGCGGCCGGTCGGACCTGGCGGCGGCGGCCTCACCCGTCTGGGCGGGCGCCGCGATGGCGGCCGGTCCGCTGGCGCTCGGCGCGCTGGCCGACGGCTTCGGCACCGGGACCGCGTTCCTGATGGTGCCCGCGCTCATCGGCCTCGCGGTCGCCGGGGTGCTGGCCCCTGGCCGACGCCCTTGAGTCAGGCAGCCGGGCGGCCCCGGTGAACTGTGCCTCCGAACGGGTGCGGGGGGTGGTCGTGGCCATATCGGCGGCCACGACGGCGAGGTGACGCATGATCACGCCCTGGCTCTCACGAACGGGCGAAGCCCGCGGTCATCTCCCTGAGCAGCGTCACCACCCCTTCGGGCCCGTCCACCACGATGTCGGCCCGTTCGGCCAGTGCGGCCACCTCGGTCGAGCCGCTGCACACGGTCACCCCGGGCAGCCGCGAGGCGCGTACGGCGTCGAAGGCGGCCAGGTCGCCCAGGTCGTCACCGACGAACATGACCGAGCGGGCGGACCGCTCGGCCAGGAACAGGCTGAGCGCGTGCCCCTTGTCCATGCCGGGCGGACGCAGCTCCAGCACCAGGCGGCCGGGCTCGATCACCAGGCCGTGCTTGTCGGCCAGCTTGGCCAGCGGCTCGCGCAACGTGGCCAGCGCCAGTTCGGGTTCGGGGCTGCGCCTGGTGTGCACGGCCACGGCCCGGCCCTTGTCCTCGATGGTGACGCCGGCCAGGCCGAGCGAGTCGAGCAGCAGCGGCAACTCGGCCTCGGCCCGGGGCACGCCCGGCGGGGGCGGGGGCGCGGAGATGCGCCCGTCCTCCCAGCGTTCGAAGCCGTAGTGGCCGAGCACGACCAGGCCCGGCACGTCGGCCAGGCCGGGCCCCAGTTCCAGTGCGGTGGCCGCGGGCCTGCCGGTCACGATGACCACCGCTCGGACGTGCGCGCCCAGGTCGGCGAGTACTTCGGGCGCCTCCGGGTGGATCACGGCCTTGGCGGGGTCGGGCACGATCGGCGACAGCGTTCCGTCGAAGTCGAGCCCGATCACGGCGCCTGCCGGATCGCTCAAGATCGTTTCAAGTCCAGGGATGTTCTTCACGCGCCTGCCGTACCCAATGGGTCAGGGGCGCATGCCAAGCCTTCTGGCCGCGCGGTCGCGCTGCCGTGCGGACCGTAACCTGCGCAGCCTCTTGACCAACATGGGATCTTGTTCGAGCGCCTCCGGCCGGTCGATCAGCTCACCGAGCAATTGGTAGTAGCGGGTGGCGGAGAACCCGAAGGTCTCCTTGATGGCCTGCTCCTTCGCGCCCGCGTAGCGCCACCATTGGCGCTCGAAGGCGAGGAGTTCGAGTTCACGGTCTGACAGTGGTTGGCGGGGCGGTTCCTGGGCAGCATTGTCACCGCTGAGCGGTGCTCCCATGGTGTCCTCCTCGAAAGGGGCGGATGACGATCGCGTCGCCCGCACGCGGCCCGTGGCCATCGTAATGTGCGGAGTGCGGCTGTTCACGGTGGATTGAGAGACGTACAGTCACGAAATGTGACCCCAGTCATCACGCTCCTCACCGACTATGGGCTCGAGGATGGTTATGTGGCGGCCTGTCATGGAGTGATCGCCGGGATCGCCCCCGAAGCGCGGGTGATCGACGTGTGCCATGTCATCCCCGCCGGGGACGTGCGGCGCGGTGCGGCGATTCTCGCCCAGACCATCCCGTACCTTCCCGAGGGCGTGCACATCGGAGCGGTGGACCCGGGTGTGGGCGGGGCCCGGCGCGCGGTGGCCGTCGAGGCGGGCGGACGGGTGTTCATCGGGCCGGACAACGGGCTGCTGTCGTGGGCGGTGCACGCCAGCGGCGGCGCGCGGGCGGCGTACGAGATCAGCGACGCCGACCACTTCCTGCACCCCGTCTCCCCGACCTTCCACGGCCGCGACGTGTTCGCGCCGGTCGCGGGGCGGCTGTGCGGGGGGCTGAGACCGGCCGACCTGGGCCCCGAGGTGCCGCCGGCCAGGCTGGTCACGCTGCCCGAGCCTACCTCGCTGCTGCGCGAGGGCTCGGTGGAGGGTGAGGTCGTCTCGGTCGACCGCAACGGCAACACCCAGCTCTCGATCGCGGCCGGGGACCTGCACGCGCTGGGCGTCCGGGTGGGCGACACGCTGGGGGTGCGGCTGGGGCGGCGGCAGTTCGCGCTGCCGTACCGGGAGACGTACGCGGCGGTGCCGCCCGGGGAGCTGGTGGCGTTCGCGGACTCGGCCGGGCTGGTCGCGATCGCGGTCAACTTCGGCGACGCGGCGCAGCGACTGGGCCTCCCACCTGGGGCACATGTACGACTTTCACCCTCTCCATAGGTTGAATGCCGCAGATCGGTAACTACTCCGCGTATCGGTCTGTTTACCGAAGCATCGGGTTGACCGCGCTCCCACGTGTCAGAATGCATGGGCAGATCGGAGGTCCCTCCCCTTCCGTTCGAGGTCGCCGTGTTCCACCTGTCCGTTGTGCTCGCCCTCCTCTCCCTGATCTGGCCCGCCCCCGCGCCGCCCGTCGCGGAGCGCTGGCGGTCCTGGCCGGTCGCGCGCGTGTTCCCCGGCACGGTGCCCGGTCTCAGCCCGTCCGGGGCCCGGGTCACCTATGTGCTCGCCGGGGTCGCCCCCGAGTCGCCCTGCCCGTCCGCCTTCCAGCCCGCCGCCGTACGGACCGGCTGCCGCACCGCGTTACGCGCGACCTACGCCGACAGCACGCAGACCTTCGTCATCACCGTGGGCATCGCCGTGCTCGACGGGCCCCGGCCCGGCTCCGGCCGCGACGGCGTCGGGCGGCCCGCCACCGTGCGTCCCGTGCCCTTCCCCGGTGGGGCCGCCGAACGGTTCGGCGACAGCCAGTACTTCACCGGCGTGGTGGTCGGGTCCGGTGGGCGCTACATGGTGGCGACGGCCGCGGGCTACGCGGACGGGCGGGCGTACCGGCCGGGTGACGGCGTCCTGCCGCGGCTGCGCGACGCCGCCCGGCAGCTCGCGACGGCGCTGCACCGGGCGATGACCCGATGAGGCGGCTCGTGCTCCCCCTCCTGCTGGCCGGGCTCGCGACCGGCGTCGCCGCCCCGGCCGCCCCCTCCGCCTGGGCCGCGTGGGCCCGCGACGTCGATGACGCCGACGACGGCGACGTCGGCGCGGCGGCACGGGCCGGGCAGTGGCAGCTCGGCGCGCTGCGGCTGCCCGAGGCGTGGCGGACGAGCAGGGGCGAGGGTGTGGTGGTGGCCGTCCTCGACACCGGTGTGAACGCTCACCACCCCGACCTGGAGGGCGCCGTCATCCCGGGCCCCGACCTCACGGACACGCCTGCGCCCGACGCCAGGTCGGCCGACGCGCGCGCCACGGACGGCAGCCCGGCGGACACGGACGCGAGCACGGCCCCCACGAGCATGACGGTCGCCGGTTCGGACGGCGGTGAGGCGTGGGGACCGCACGGAACCGCCATGGCCAGCCTGATCGCCGGGCACGGGCACGGCGACGGCCGCAAGGGCGGCGTGCTGGGGGTGGCGCCCGCGGCCAAGGTCCTGTCGGTCCGGGTCACCCTGGAGAACGGCGACCCGATGCGCGGCAAGCAGCGCTCCGGCTGGCGCGACGCGCTGGCCAAGGGCATCAGATACGCCGCCGACCAGGGCGCCGACGTGATCAGCATGTCGCTCGGCGGCGGCAGCGGCGCGTGGGAGGGGTCGGCCGCGGAGGAGGAGGCCGTCCAGTACGCGATCGGCAAGGGCGCGGTGCTGGTGGCCTCGTCGGGCAACGACGGCGAGTCGGGCAACAGGAAGAACTTCCCCGCCGCCTACCCCGGCGTGATCGCGGTGGGGGCGGTGGACCGGCGGCTGGCGGTGGCCGGGTTCTCCAACAGGCAGGACTACGTGTCCGTGGTGGCCCCGGGCACGGAGATCGTCACCGCCGACGGCGCGGACTCGTACGTGGTCGGCGACGGCACCAGCTCGGCCGCCGCGATGGTGGCCGGTGTCGCGGCGCTGATCAGGTCCGCGCATCCGGCCATGTCGCCGTATCACGTGCGGATGGCCATCGAGCTGGGCACCAGGCGGCGGCCCTCCGACGGTTACAGCCCGGCCTACGGGCACGGCGTGGCCAACGCGCTGCTGGCGCTGCGGGCGGCGGCCCGGCTGGACGTGCCGGCGGCGGGGCTGTCGCGGCCGGGGCCGTATTTCGGCGACGGGCCCGCGCCCGTCTCCAGGATGGCGGTGGTGGCGGGCATGCTGCTGCTGGCGCTGGGGATGTCGGCG
The DNA here is from genome assembly GCF_021699195.1 of Nonomuraea sp. MG754425. Lineage (GTDB taxonomy): Bacteria > Actinomycetota > Actinomycetes > Streptosporangiales > Streptosporangiaceae > Nonomuraea. Next base: position 4,604 of record NZ_SSXE01000124.1, read on the forward strand.
CGGGTGATGCTGCGGCAGGGTCCGGAGCGCGAAAGGGATTCTACCTAGCAAGCGCTTGTGTGATACTCCGGCTATGACGTACGCCATCGACGGCTGGTTCGCCATCTCGCCGCAGGACGGCGTCCACCTCATCGGCACCAGGTGCACGGGGTGCGGCACGGTCTGCTTCCCGCCCCGGCGCGGGTCGTGCCCGAACCCGCGCTGCCCCGGCACGGACATGGAGGCGCTGCCGTTGCCGCGGCGCGGCCGGGTGTGGTCGTACACGAACGCCTGTTACCCGCCGCCGGAACCGTACGTGGCGGCGCGGCCGTACGAGCCGGTCACACTGGCCGCGGTCGAACTCGACGAGGTGGGCATCGTGGTCCTCGGCCAGGTCAAGGGCCTGACGGTGGACCAGTTGGAGGTGGGCATGGAGCTGGAGCTGACCGCGGGCCCGCTGGCCGACGGCCCGCTGGTGTGGATGTGGGGGCGGGCCTCGTGAGCGCGGTGGCGGTGCTGGGCACCGGCCTGCACCCATGGGGCAAGTGGGGCCGCCCCTTCCTGGAGTACGGCGTCGCGGCGGCCCGCGAGGCCCTGCGCGACGCCGGCCTGGAGTGGACGGACGTGCAGTACGTCGTCGGGGCCGACACGATCAGGAACGGCTACCCGGGCTTCGTCTCCGGCGCCTCCTACGCCCGCGAGCTGGGCTGGAACGGCGCCAGGGTCGCCTCCTGCTACGCGGCCTGCGCGTCGGGAGCGCAGGCGCTCGACATCGCCCGCGCCCGGATCCTGGCCGGGCTGTGCGACGTCGCGCTCGTGATCGGGGCCGACGCGAGCGCCAAGGGCTTCTTCCGGCCGGTGGGCGGCGACCGTCCCGACGACCCCGACTGGCTGCGCTTCCGCCTCCTGGGCGCGACGAACCCGGCCTACTTCGCCCTCTACGCCCGCCGCCGCATGGCGCTGTACGGCTCGACGCCCGCCGACTTCGCCGCCGTCAAGGTCAAGAACGCGCTGGCCGGCTCGCTGAACCCGATGGCCCGCTACCGCAAGCCCGTCACCGCCGAGGAGGTGCTGGCCTCCCCCATGGTGGCCGACCCGCTGCGCCTCATGGACATCTGCGCCACCTCCGACGGGGGCGCGGCGGTGGTGCTCGCCTCGGAGTCGTACGCCCGCCGCCGGGGCACGGGCTTCGTCCGCCTGGCCGCCGTCTCCACGGTCACGCCCGTCTTCCCGAACACGGTGCTGGAACTTCCGGACTTCGCCACCGACTCCACCGCGGCCGTGCCCGCGCCCGAGCGGCCCTTCAGGGCGGCGATCGCCCACGCCGCCTACGAGGAGGCCGGTACGGGGCCGGAGGACCTGTCGCTGGCCGAGGTGTACGACCTCTCGACGGCCCTGGAACTGGACTGGATGGAGGACATCGGCCTGTGCCCGCCCGGCGAGGCGGACAAGCTCCTGCGTGACGGCCGGACGGCTCTCGGGGGCAGCCTCCCGGTCAACCCGTCGGGCGGCCTGGCCTCGTTCGGGGAGGCCATCCCGGCGCAGGCCCTGGCCCAGCTCGTCGAGCTGACGAACCAGCTCAGGGGCCGCGCCGGCAGCCGTCAGGTGCCGGGAGCCCGGGTGGCCCTGGCAGCCAACCAGGGCCTGTTCGGCCACGGCTCCGCGATCGTCGCCACGACCTGAACGAGGGTGTGCCCCGAAAGGTCCCCGTCGCGCGGCGGGGACCCTCGGGATCAGCTCACGTGCACCACGTCGTGGGTCTCCGCGAAGTGGCACGCGCTCTCGTGCCCCGTGCCCGGCCGGATCTGCAGCAGCGGCTCCTCCTGCGCGCAGATCTCCTGCGCCTTCCAGCACCGCGTGCGGAAACGGCACCCGCTGGGCGGGTTGGCCGGAGAGGGCGGGTCGCCCTGCAGGATGATCCGTTCACGCTGTTCCCGGCCCTCGGGGTCGGGCACCGGCACCGCCGACAGCAGCGCCTGCGTGTACGGATGGGCGGGACGGTCGTAGATCTCGGTGTCCTTGCCCAGCTCCACGAACTTGCCCAGGTACATCACCCCGACCCGGTCGGAGATGTGGCGCACCACCGACAGGTCGTGGGCGATGAAGATGTAGGCGAGGTTGAACTCGTTCTGCAGCCGCTCCAGCAGGTTGATCACCTGTGCCTGGATCGACACGTCGAGCGCCGAGACCGGCTCGTCGCAGACGATGATCTCCGGCTGCAGCGCCAGCCCCCGGGCGATGCCGATGCGCTGCCGCTGGCCGCCGGAGAACTGGTGCGGGTAGCGGTTGAGGTGGTCGGGGTTGAGGCCGACCACCTCCAGCAGCTCCTGCACCCGCCGGCTGCGGTCGCCCTTGGGGGCGACCTCCGTGTGGATCTCGTACGGCTCCCCGATGATGTCGCCCACGGTCATCCGCGGGTTCAGCGAGGTGTACGGGTCCTGCATCACCATCTGGATGTTGCGGCGCATGCGCTTGAGCTCGCCGCCCCTGGCCTTGGCGATGTCCCGGCCGTTGATCTTCACCGAGCCCGAGGTGGGCCGTTCGAGCGCCATCAGCACCTTGGCGAGCGTGGACTTGCCACAGCCCGACTCGCCCACGATGCCCAGCGTCTCGCCCCTGTTCAGATCGAACGAGACGCCGTCCACGGCCTTGATCGCGCCGATCTGCTTCTTGAAGAGGATCCCCTGGGTCAGCGGGAAGTGCTTGACCAGATCACGCACTTCCAGGATGCGCTCACTGCTGTCGTTCGCCATCGAGGACCTCCCTCCAGTAGTGGCAGGCGCTGCCGCGGATGCCGCTGATCTCGTAGAGCTGGGGGGCGGTGCTCTCGCAGTTGTCCTGCCGGTAGGGGCACCGGGGATGGAACGAGCACCCCTTCGGCAGGTCCAGCAGGTTCGGCGGCAGGCCCTTGATCGCGTACAGGTCCTGGCCCTTGAGGTCGACCCTGGGGATCGAGTCCAGCAGGCCCTTCGTGTACGGGTGCGCGGGCGTCTTGTAGATGTCGTACACGGGGGCGTTCTCCACGATGCGCCCCGCGTACATGACCGCGATCTTGTCGGCCACGTCGGCCACGACCCCGAGGTCGTGGGTGATGAGGATCAGGCCCATCTGGCTCTCGCGTTGCAGCTCGGCCAGCAGTTCCATGATCTGCGCCTGGACGGTCACGTCGAGCGCCGTGGTCGGTTCGTCCGCGATCAGCACCTCGGGGTCCAGCGCGATCGACATCGCGATCATGATGCGCTGGCGCATGCCGCCGGAGAACTGGTGCGGGTAGTCGTGCACGCGTTGCTTGGCGGCCGGGATGCGGACCCGGTCCATCAGCTCGACGGCCTTCTTCATGGCCTCGGACTTGGACATGCCCCGGTGGACCCGGAACATCTCGCTGATCTGCCAGCCCACGGTGAAGACCGGGTTGAGCGCGGACAGCGCGTCCTGGAAGATCATCGCGATCCGCTGGCCGCGGACCTGCGTGCGTGCCTCTTCCGAGAGTTTGAGCAGGTCGGTGCCCTTGAAGCGGATCTCCCCGTGCGGGATGACCGCAGGAGGCATGTCCAGGATGCCCATGATGGCCTGGGCCGTCACGGACTTGCCCGAACCCGACTCGCCCAGCACCGCGAGCGTCTCGCCGGCCCCGACCGTGTAGCTCACACCGTTGACCGCGCGCACGGTGCCGGCCCGCGTGTGGAACTCCACATGCAGGTCGTCGACCGCGAGCAGCGGTTCGTCGCCCGGTGTCACCTCGGCAGGGGACAGGTCTGTGGACGTCTTATTCACAAGCTCCCCTTCTACCTGAGCTTCGGGTCGAGCGCGTCGCGCACGGCGTCGCCCATCATGATGAACGCCAGCACGGTGATGCTCAGGAACACGGCGGGGAACACCAGTGGCAGTGACGCCTCCAGGAACCTGTTACGCGCGTCGGCGATCATCAGACCCCAGGAGATGTCCGGCGACTGCACGCCGACTCCCAGGAACGACAGCGCGGCCTCGGCCGCGATGAAGGTGCCCAGGTTGATCGTGGCCACGACGATGACCGGGGCCAGGGAGTTCGGGAGCAGGTGGCGGAACATGATGCGGCCCGCGCCCGCGCCCAGTGCCCTGGCCGCGATCACGAAGTCCTGGTTCTTCGCCGTGATCACCGCCGCCCGCATGATGCGGAACGTCATCGGCCAGCCGAGCACCGCCAGCGCGATGATGACCAGCATGATGCTGTTGGCCCGGCCGCGGAAGGTGGCCGCGATCAGCAGCGCGCCGAGGATCGGGGGGATGGCGAAGAAGATCTCCGTGAGCCGCGAGGAGACCGTGTCCACCACGCCGCTGCGGAAGCCGGCGACGATGCCGAGCAGTCCGCCGACGAGCGTGGTGATGAGCGTGGTGAACACGCCGATCACGATGGAGTTGCGGGCTCCGTAGATCGTCCGCGCGTAGACGTCGCAGCCCAGGTTGTCCCGGCCGAACAGGTGGCCCGGGCTGGGTCCCTGCCTGGCCGTGGACAGGTCGCACGTCCTGGCGTTGTACGGGTCGACCGACGTGAACAACGACGGCCAGAACGACATGATGAGCAGGATCAGGATGATGATCATCGAGATGATGAACATCGGCCGGCGCCTGAGGTCGTACCAGGCGTCGGTCCACAGGCTCGCGGACCTGGCGGCCTTGGCCTGCTTGCCCGCACGCTGCTTCGCGGGCTCGGTGACCGTGTCGGGAACCAGGGTCTGCGTCTCCGGGAGTCCCGGCCCGACCGGCGGGGTTGGGTTACTCATATCGGATCCTCGGGTCGAGCACGGCGTACAACAAGTCGACGACCAGGTTGGCCAGGATGTAGATCAGCACCAGCACCGTGACGATGCCCACCACCACCGGCTGCTCTCGCAGGTAGACCGAGGTGAAGAGCTGGTTGCCGATGCCCTGGAGGTTGAAGATCGTCTCGGTGATCACCGCGCCGCCCATCAGGTTGCCGAGGTCGGCGCCCAGGTAGGTGACGAGCGGGATCAACGCGTTGCGCAGGCCGTGCCTGCCGATGACGCGCCGTCTGCTCAGACCCTTGGCCGTGGCCGTGCGGATGTAGTCCGCCCTGAGGGTCTCCACCAGGCTGGTCCTGGTGAGCCTGGTCAGGTACGCGATGGACGTCCCTGCGAGCACGAAGCCGGGCAGTACGTAACTGCGCCAGCCCGCGAACGTGCCCGCGACCGGGAATATGTCCAGCCCCGTCCATTCCTTGAGTTTCACGCCCAGCAGAAGTTGCAGCACGAAGCCGGTCACCAGCGTGGGGACCGAGATCAGCAGCAGCGTCGAGGCGAGGATCATCGTGTCGGTCGCCTTGCCGCGGCGCAGCGCCGCCCACAGGCCCAGGCCGACGCCGATGAACGCCTCCATGACCAGGGCGGTGAGAGCCAGGTTCAGCGTGATCTGGAACTTGCCGACCATGATCTGCGACACGGGGACGTCGGCGAAGTTCACGCCGAAGTCGCCTCGGAAGAGCACGCCGCTGATGTAGTACCAGTACTGCAGGAGCAGGGGGTCGTTGAGGTGGTACTGCTCGCGCAGCACCTCCGCCACCGCCGGGTCCGGTCGTTTGTCCCCGAACAATGCCGCAATGGGGTCGCCGGGCAGTGCGAAGACGATGCAGAAGATGAGTAGCGTGGCGCCGAGCAGGACGGGTATCGCCTGAATCAGACGCCTGATGACATATCGGCCCATTTCAAAGCCCTCCGGTACACACTTGGAGGCAGCCCCCGGAGTCCGTGATTTACCCGGTCCGAGTGACTGCCTCCAAGCTCAGCCCTCCGACGGGCGGGCGGCAAGTGCCGCCCGCCAGACGAATGACGTCAGGCCTTCTCGACGTCCGCCCAGTTGATCTGGTTGAGCAGGTTGAGCTTGACGTTCTTGACCTTGGTGGAGTGCCCGAAGTTGCTCCGGTAGAAGTAGATCGGGATGTACGGCAGGTCCTTCAGCAGGATGTCGTCGGCCTGCTGGTAGAACTTCAGGCCCTCGGCGGCGTCGGCGGCCTGGTCGCCCTTGGCCATCAGCTCGTCGAAGTCCTTGTTGGAGTAACCGCCGTAGTTGGAGCCGGTGCCGATGGCGCCGGTGTTGAAGATCGGCGTCAGGTAGTTCTCGGCCGAGGGGTAGTCGATGGACCAGCCCATCCGGAACAGGCCCGTGTACTCCTTGGCGTCGAGGGCGTCCAGGATGCCCTGGAACTTCTCGAACGGCTTCGGCGAGACCTCGATGCCGAGGTTGGCGCGCAGGTTGTTGGCGACGGCCTCGATCCACTCCTTGTGGCCGCCGTCGGCGTTGTACCCCAGCTCGATGGTCTTGGGACCGCCCGCGCTCTCGTACAGCTTCTTGGCCTCGGCCGGGTTGTACGTGCACGCCGTGCAGGCGCCCTGGCGGTAGCCGGGGATGGCCGGGTTGATGAAGTCGTCGGCCGGGGAACGGGTGCCCGAGAAGACCGTGTCCGCGATGGTCTTGCGGTCGATGGCCATCGAGATGGCCCTGCGCACGTCGACGTTCTCGAAGTCCTTGTTGTACTTCAGCGGGACGCCGATGTAGCCGATGGAGGCGTCGGGCTCGTCGAAGTAGCGGTCACCGAGCACCTGCTTGGCCGTGGAGATGGCGGTGGCCGGCAGGGAGTCGTGGATGTCCAGGTTCTCGGCCTGGAGGTCGTTCCACGCGGTCTCGGAGCTCGTGTAGACCTTGAACTGGAGCTTCGTCCAGCCGGTCGGCTTCTTGCCGGTGAACTTGTCGTACACCGACATCTCGATGGTCGGGTCGGTGCCCTTCTTGTAGGGCTTGTCCAGCTTGAACAGGCCCTGGCCGATCGGCTTCTCACCATAGGCCGTGGTGATCTTGCCGTCGGAGCCGAGCGCCACGGCCGGCATCGGGTAGAAGGCGGTGTACCCCAGCATGGTCTTGAACTGGGAGAACGGCGCGGTGAGCGTGACCTCCAGCGTGGAGTCGTCGACGACCTTGAGACCCTTCATCTCCTTGGTCGTCGGCGTCTTGCCCTCGCCGGGGTGCACGTCCTCGTAGCCGTCGACGCGCCCGAAGAAGTAGGACGAGCTCATGGCGTTGTCCTGGAGAGCGGCGTAGTTCCACGCGCGAGCGTAGTCCGCGGCGGTCACAGGCGTACCGTCATGCCAGGTGTAACCCGACTTCAGCTTGATCGTCCAGACCTTGCTATCCGTCGTGGTGATGGACTCGGCGGCTTCCTCAATCGGCTGCTTGTTCTCGTCGTAGTCCACGAGAGGCGAGAACACCGCCGCGAGCACCTCAGCGCCCTCGGTCTCCGTGGTGTTCTGCGGGTTCAGCAGCTCCTGGGGCTCACCGATTTCCATCCGGACCGGCGTTTCTTCACCGCCCGCAGCAGCACCACCATTGTCCGTGGCACCGCCGCCACACGCGGCAACCGCGAGGGCGAGCAGCGCGGTACCGGCGACGATCCGTGCGCCCTTAGTAACACGCATGGTGAAAGAGTTCCTCCCTCTACAGGTGGGCGCCAAGCGCTGAGCTGCGTGATCGTGAGCAGCCTGACGGGGGGTTCCTGGTATCCCCCCGGATTTGGCTGACATGGTCAAACCAGCCCGACGCCCTGCCAGTCGATCGCGACTATCCCTTACTACGTGCCACCAGCGAGTCTCTGGCGCGTTGCAGTTCGGTCACACGTGCGCCAATCCAACGTCACAGACATTAAGCACACACTCCGACAAACAGTACAAATCATCCGCGACGGGTAGAGCCGAGACGTGAACAGTCGATGAAAAATACCCCCTACACGACCATGCTCGTGCCCTTGCCGCCACGCCCCGGCTCGCTGGGCTACGGTTGAGCAGGTCTTGACGACGCCTTGGAACCCCGGCGTCCGAGGATCGCGTCAAACAGTCTGTCCAACTGTCCGTCGTCAACCCGTACGACAGGCACCCCACCGACCGGGATCCAATAGAGTCCTTGCCATGAGCCAGCCGGAATCCGCTGTAGCGGACGCCCAGGCGGGCGGCCGAAGCGGGCAGGAGCCGCTGGCCAAGCTCGCCAAGAGATACGGACTTCGCCGCGCCATCGCGCGCCCGAGGTTTCCGGTCTATCTGCGTATGCTGTGGCAGCGCCGACACTTCATCCTGACGTACGCCACCTCGCGCAACGTCACGAAATACTCGAGTTCGACGCTCGGCCAGCTCTGGCAGGTGCTGACCCCCCTGCTCAACGCCGCCATCTACTTCGTGATGTTCGGCGTCATCCTGGGCGGCGGCAAGGACATCGAGAACTACCCGGCGTTCCTGCTCACGGGGATGTTCATCTTCACCTACACGCAGCGGACCGTGACCGCGGGCGCCAAGTCGATCTCCGGCAACCTGTCGATGATCCGGGCCCTGCACTTCCCCAGGGCCTCGCTGCCGCTCGCGTACACGATCCAGGAGCTCCAGCAGCTCGCCATCTCCATGGGCGTACTCCTGGTCCTCGTGGTGCTCACCGGTGAGATGCCCACCTGGTACTGGCTCATGATCCCGGTGGTGCTCCTGCTCCAGACCCTGTTCAACATCGGGGCCGGGCTGGTGGTGGCCAGGGTCGGCGCCCAGATGCGCGACCTCAACCAGTTGCTGCCGTTCATCACGCGCACCTGGCTCTACGCCTCCGGCGTGTTCTTCTCGATCCAGGCCAAGGTCGTCGGCGCCGCCGAGCTGCCCCAGTGGGTGGCCGACGTGATGTACCTCAACCCGGCGGCCTCCTACATCGAGTGGATGCGCGAGATCCTCATCCCGACCTACAACACCAGCCACGGGCACCACCCCCCGACGATGGTGTTGGTCTCTTGCGTATTCTGGGCGGTGTTCGCACTCGGCTTCGGCTTCTGGTACTTCTGGCGGTCCGAGGAGAGGTACGGGCGTGGCTGAACTGACCAAGGAGCTGTCACAGGTGAAGGGCGACAAGCCCGCCGTCTCCGGCAAGGATGTGCGAGTGCATCCCAACCCGGAGCCCCAGGGCAAGAGCCCACTGGACGTCCCCACGGGCACTCCCACCGTCATCGTCGACGATCTGCACATCGTCTACCGCGTCTACGGTGCCGCCTCCGACGCCGAGAAGGGCAACGCGGTCAACGCGCTCACACGCGTCCTCAGGCGTCAGGGCCGGCCGCAGATGAAAGAGGTCCACGCCGTCAAGGGCGTGACCTTCGTGGCCTACCACGGCGACGCCATCGGCATCGTGGGGCGCAACGGCTCCGGCAAGTCCACGCTGCTGCGCGCCATCGCGGGCCTCCTGCCGCCGCACAAGGGCGCCGTCTACACCGACGGCCAGCCCTCGCTGCTCGGCGTCAACGCGGCCCTCATGCGCGAGCTGACCGGCGAGCGCAACATCGTCCTCGGCTGCTACGCGATGGGCATGACGCCCGCCGAGGTCAAGGAGAAGTACCAGGAGATCGTCGACTTCTCCGGCATCGACGAGTTCGTCCAGCTCCCGATGTCCACCTACTCCTCCGGCATGGGCGCCCGGCTCCGCTTCGCCATCTCCTCGGCCAAGACCCACGACGTCCTGCTCATCGACGAGGCGCTGGCCACCGGCGACCGCGATTTCCGCAAGAAGAGCGAGGAGCGCATCCGGCAGATCCGGGAGTCGGCGGGCACGGTCTTCCTCGTGGCCCACGACCTGCGCGTGATCGAGCAGACCTGCAACCGGGTGATCTGGCTGCACAAGGGCAAGATCAAGATGGACGGCGACCCGAAGGAAGTCATCTCCGCCTACAACAAGGGCTGAGCGCCGCCGCGACTTCGCGGCCGTTCGGTCTTTCCGTCGGTCTTTCCGTCGTGGGCGGTGACCTCATGCTGTCCCGCGCCGCCGCAGCCCGCCACCCGCCGCCACGCGAGCCCTCACATGCCCGGCCACGTGGTGGTTCGCGCCGTTCCGCGATTCGATCTTGCGTGCGAAACAGCGGCGACCAGAGGGATGAATGACTGACAGCGAGCCTGCCGTTCCGATAGGATTCGAACGTCAATTCGATCCGGGGAAGGCGATGGAGTGGGGGCGCGCGATGGGAGAGCTTTCAGCCGCGATTGACTACCTGGCCACCGAAGATGTGTCCGAGATCCCCAGGGTGCAGCTCGCCGAGCAGCTTCTGGAGCTGCACTGGCAGATGGCCCGGCTGCAGGCCCAGATCGGCCGCCGCACCGGCGTCCGCCTTCCCTGAAGCCCCGCCGCGGGCCTGGCTGAGAGGCTGGGGGAAACAGCGTCACCGGCCCCCGCGGGGGGAGCCGGTGACGGAAGTGGGGCGCGGCGCCGCCGCCCTGCAGTGGCGGCGTCCGCGCCCTGGGCGAGGGCGCGTCCGCCCAGGCCCGGAATGAGACCGGCCGCTTTCGGGCGGCGGACTCAGAACCCACGCGCGTCAGTGCCACGGGCGCCGGCACCTCAGAGGCGCCCCGTTGTGGCCTGCCGCGTCGGTGCGACGGCGTCGCTCCCGGAAAGACCCCGGCCCCGGCCTCCTCGGGCAAGGGCTCAGCTCGGCCCGCGGGTCCCGACAAGGAGACCCCGGGCGTCGCGGGATCCCGGTCGCGTGCGGGGGGCCGTCAGGCGAGCGACGAGGTGTGTGAGCGGGGCCGCCGGTCGCCGGCAGGTCCGGTGCCCGGGCGTCGGCACCTGTGACACCCGCGAACCGTCCTACCGGCTCTCCAGCCGGCCATGCTCATCAGCACCTCCGTACCCGGCCCGGCGGCGCACCCGGGCGATCGCGTCCGGGAGCCGCGCCTGGTCATCTGCCCGCAAGCCGGGCCGAGGGCATGAGCCCGGGAGTCGCGCCTAGTTCACGACTCCAGGGGTGCCCCGGCCCCGAACCCGGCAGCGTCCAGCCGCGTTTCCGGGAATGCCGGTCGCGAACCCCGGGAGCGACTAGTCGCGGGCCCAGGTGTTCCGCACCGAGCTCGTCAGCGCGTCGGTGGTCCAGCCGAGGGCGGTGATGACGTCGCCGTAGGAACCGACGGCCTTGACGCCACGGGCCTCGACGAAGGACGTGCCCTGCTCGACGAGCGGGGCGAGCTCGTCCATGGAGGCGGCCTGGGAGGTGGCGGGCAGCGCCTCGACGACCGGAGCCATCTCGGCGGGCGCGACCTTCCCGAGCACCGGCGACAGCCCGCCACCGGTGACGGTCGGCAGCGCGTGCCGCGCGGCGGCGCTGAGCCCGCCGAGCACCGCGTCGGCGGAGAAGGCGCCGACGCCCTGGGCCACGCCCTGGGCCGAGGTGTCGGCCTTGACCTTGGGCATCCCGGGCTGCGCCATGCGCGCCGCGCCGCCCAGCATGGGCAGGGACCCGCCCAGGGCGCTCTTCCCGCTGAGCGGGATCTCGAAGCCGCCCACGATGGGAGACAGCTCGGGGATCGGGCCCCCGGTGCGGGTGACGTCCTCGGCCGCGTTGGCCGTGGTGCCGAACTCCGCCTGGTGCTCCGCGGCGGCGTCGCGCTGGGCCTCGGTCATCGCGGCGGGGTGGGCGCCGACCTTGGTCTTGGCGGCGCCCAGCAGGCCGCCGAGCAGGCTGCCCCCGGTCAGGCCGCCCAGCAGACCACCGAGCGGGCTACCTGCTGCCGTGGTGCCTCCGCCCGGGCCTTCGACGGCAGCGTGCCTGGCGGTGTCGTATCGAAGTTCCGCCTGGGCCGGCACGGCCATCGCCGCCGCCGCCAGGCCGAATACTGTGACGGCTATCGCCGTCTTGACTACTCGATTCATGATTGCCTTCCCGGCTCGTGATCGATCGCTCTCGAATGCGTGGAAATGCGAATCGATAACCCCCGTCTGCCGTCGCGTACGCGCTATGGGCACCACACGAAGCGTGTCGCCACGGCTGAGCTACGCAAGCAGTTCTATCACTCGTGATGATCGGCCGCAGGCGCATGAATCCCCATGTAGCAGGGGTTTGCAGGCCGGTTACCGAGTAAAGGGGGAGCGTTGAGCGGGAAGACAAAACGGGAAATAGGAGGGTCATGTTTCTGAAATTGCGCGCACCGTCTACATGATCGGACCGAACATCCGACGGCCCGCGAACAAAGGATCGTGAAATCAAATGTTCGCGGGCCGCGGGTGTATTTCTCCGGTCGCGGTGGGCGCGTGCGACCGGGTCAGACAGTCAGGCGGGCATCCGCCGGCTCGAACGGAAAGCGTTCGGCGAAGGCCGGGCGCAGATCCGTCAGCCAGACCGCTTCCGGGTCGTAGCGCGCGAAGAAGGGCCGGCCCACGAGCGCCGGGTCACGCGCCTGGATGAAGTGGAGCACGAACACCTTCTCCCCTGCGACCTCCATGACGCCGTCCACGCACACCTTGCCCGGCGTGGCCGACATCGAGGGCCCGCGCACCGTGCGGCAGAGCCCGGAGACGGAGGAGTACGCCTCCCTGAAGATCTCGTACGCCCGCGCGAGCGGCACCGCGAAGTAGTCCTGCGGCCCGGTGTCGCGCTCGACGAACATGTAGTACGGGATCATCCCCATCCTGAGCTGGCGCCGCCACATGCCCGACCACACGGCGGGGTCGTCGTTGATGGACCTGATCAGCGGCGCCTGGGTCCTGATCGTGGCCCCGCTGCCGAGGATGCGCTCGACGGCCGACCCGACCAGCGGCGACTCCAGCTCGCGCGGGTGCGTGAAGTGGGCCATGAACGCGAGGTTCTTGCCCGACTCCACCACCCGTTCGAACAGGCGGAGCGTGTCGTCGGCGTCGGGGTCGGTGGTGAAGCGCTGCGGCCAGTAGGCCAGCGCCTTGGTGCCGATCCTGATGGACTCGAGCTGCTCCAGTTCGATGAGCGGCTCGATGTAACGCCTGATCACCGGCTCGCCCATGATCATGGCGTCGCCGCCGGTGATCAGTACGCTCGTGACCTCGGGGTGCCGGCGGATGTAGCCGACCATCTGGTCGACGTCATCAGAGGCGAACTTGAGGTCGGCGTCGCCGACGAACTGCGCCCACCTGAAGCAGTAGGTGCAGTAGGCGTGACAGGTCTGCCCCTGTTTGGGGAAGATCAGCACTGTTTCTGAATATTTGTGCTGCATGCCGGGAACGGGCTCGTCGCCGATCTTCGGGACGTTGAGCTCCATCTGGCCTGCGGGATGCGGGTTGAGCTGGGCGCGTACGCGGTTGGCCTCGGCCTGGATCTCGGCGTTCGGCGCCTCGGCCTTGAGCAGGTCGGCCAGCCTGGCCACGTCTGCCGCGGGCAGCATGTCCTCCTGCGGGAAGACGAGGCGGTACATGGGGTCGTCGGGCGCGGCCGACCAATCTATGAGTTCATCCACGACGTAGGCGTTGGTCCTGAAGGGCAGCACCGTGGCGACGGCTCGCACCTTGAGCCGCTCGTCGTCGGCCAGCCCCGCACGCTGCAGGAGCTCGTCGAGATGCTTGGACGTGTACGCCTTGAAGCGCCGCGTGCCTGGTTGGTTCAAGATCACTAGGCCGTTCCCATCTTTTTTGTTCGATCTGATGTAAACCTCACGACCCTGTCGCGCGTCTACCGTCCTTAATACCCGGACGCGCATACTGGCGGCTACGGTTCCGCTGGTCTCCAAGTTTTCCTGGAGGTTCGCCGGCACTCGCGACATATCGCGTACGGGCATACACTGACTTGTCGTGACCGACGATCCAGCCCTGCGCGCCTCCGACACCGACCGCGACCGCGTGGCCGCGGTGCTCGCCGAGGCGCTCGCCACCGGAAGACTCACCAGCGTCGAACACGCCGACCGCCTCGACGTCACCTACACGGCCAAGACGCTCGGCGAACTCATCCCCCTCACCCGGGACCTGCCCGGGGTGTCCGCCTCCGACGTGCCTGTCGCGATCGAGCGGCAGGTCATCAGCTCCAAGTTCAGCAAGGTCGTACGCAAGGGGCGCTGGGTGGCCTCCCGGCACACGAGGCTGTCGGCCAGGTTCGGGGCGCTCATCATCGACCTGTCCGACGCCGTGCTGCCCGGGCGCGAGATCACGATCGAGACCGACGCGCGCTTCAGCAAGATGATCGTGCGGGTGCCCGAGAACGCCCACGTCATCGACGAGGGCAGCGCCATCTTCGGCAAGCGCCACATCACGGCCGGATCAGCCGGCGATGGGCCGCTGATCAGGCTCGTGGGCTCGTCCAAGTTCTCCAAGGTGGTCGTCACCAGGGGCCAGGACGACTGGAACCTGCTCTAGCCGGCCGTCCCGCCACAGGTCACCCGCACGGCCGGCGACAGGGCGAGCAGGACGCGTCCGGCCGGGGTCAGCACGGCGATCAGGACTGGAACGGGCCCAGCAGGGAACCAACAGGGCCTACCCGCCGGTTAACCTGACACCTGCCTTGCCTGCGATGCGGACATACCGAGCCCGCGTACCGGCCAAGCCGTGGCGGCGGGCTCGATGCCGTACGAGGTGATCATTGTCCGAGAGCAGGCCGGTCGCGCTCGACGCCATGGGCGGCGACCACGCACCGCACGAGATCGTGGCGGGGGCGGTGCACGCCGTACGGGAACGCGGCCTGCCCGTCGTGCTTGTCGGCTCGCCGCGCGTGCTCTACGAGGCGCTGGCCGACCACGACGCCACCAAGGAGGTGCCGATCGTCCGGGCCGAGGAGGCGCTGGAGATGGACGAGGGCGCGCTGGCCAGCCTGCGCCGCCCCCGCTCCAGCATCGCGGTCGCCTGCCACCTCGTACGCCGCGGCGAGGCCAGCGCGGTCGTCTCCGCCGGATCGACGGCGGGCATCGTGACCACCGGCAAACTCCGGCTCAAAGGCCAGCACGGAGTGCTCCGCCCGGCCATCGCCGTCGACCTCCCCACACTGCCCACCCCGGCCGTGCTCCTGGACGCCGGCGCGAACGCCGAGGTCAAACCGGAGATGCTGGTGCAGTTCGCGCACCTGGGGGCCACCTACGCCGAGCTCGCCCACGGCGTCGAGAACCCCAGGGTCGGCCTGCTCACGATCGGCAGCGAGGCCGAGAAGGGCGACAAACTGGTCAGGCGCGCCCACGAACTGCTGCAGGGCTCGACCGGCATCAACTTCGTCGGCAACGTCGAGGGCCACGACCTGCTGACCGGCAAGGTGGACGTGATCACCACCGACGGCTTCACCGGCAACGTCGCGCTCAAGACCCTGGAAGGCGCGGTCCGCTACGCGTTCGCCGAGCTCAGGGAGACGATCAGCGACAGCAGGCTGGCCCGGCTGGGCGCCGTCATGCAGCGCGCGCGCCTGCGCGAGCTGCACCGCCGCCTCGACCCCGAGGCGCACGGCGGCGCGGTGCTGCTCGGGCTGAACGGCACCGTCGTCATCGCCCACGGCGCGGCCAGGGCTCAGGGAATCAGCGCGGCCTGCCGGCTCGCCGCGGACCTGTCGGCCGCCGGCATCGTGCCCGCGATCGGCGAGAAGATGGTCTCGACCAGCGCAAGCCGCTCACACAGGCTGTGGTGAAGACTTAAGTCGCTCCCGCGAGCGCCGTCGAAGCTTTAGGGTGTGAGACTGATCCACAGAAACGGGGGCTAATGTGGACGGGCTCCTCTCGGTGACGCATGGGCTCACCACTGAGCAGGTGGCACGGGCGAAGGCCAACCACATCCCGCGCCGCTCCAGCCGTTCTCTCAGCGCGATCCTCAGGGCGAACGTCTTCACGCTGTTCAACCTGGTCATCGGCGTGCTCTGGGTGCTGATCCTGATCTTCGGCGAATGGCAGGACAGCCTGTTCGGGCTGGTCATCGTGGCCAACGCGCTGATCGGGATCATCCAGGAGCTGCGCGCCAAGCGCACGCTCGACCGGCTCGCGGTGATCAACGAGGCTCCCGTACGCGTGCGCCGCGACGGCCAGGAACGCGAGATCAACCCCCGTGACGTGGTCCTGGGCGACCTGATCCTGCTCGCCCCCGGTGACCGCCTGCTGGTGGACGGCGAGGTCGTGGCCGCCGAGGGCATGGAGGTGGACGAGTCGCTGCTCACCGGCGAGGCCGACCCGGTGCACAAGCGGCAGGGCGACCAGGTCCTGTCGGGCAGCTTCGTGGTGGCCGGGTCGGGCGCGTTCGTCGCCACGAAGGTCGGCACCGACGCGTACGCCGCCAAGCTCGCCGAGGAGGCCAGCCGGTTCCACCTCGCCCACTCCGAACTGCGCTCCGGCGTGGCGAACTTCATCAAGTACATCACCTGGCTGGTCATCCCGATCGGCGCCCTGCTGATCTACAGCCAGCTCAGCAACTCCGCCGACCTGCGCACCGCCGTCACCGGCGCGGTCGCCGGCATCGTCACCATGATCCCCGAGGGCCTGGTGCTGATGACCTCCATCGCGTTCGCGGTCGGGGTCGTGCGCCTGGGCCGGCGCAAGTGCCTGGTCCAGGAACTGCCCGCGATCGAGGGCCTGGCCAGGGTGGACGTGCTCTGCCTGGACAAGACCGGCACGCTCACCGCCGGCGGCATGGACCTCGACCAGGTGCTCCCCATGGGCGAGGGCCCGGTCGAGGCGGCGCTGGCCGCCCTCGCCGGCCTCGACGACCGCCCCAACGCTACCGCCGAGGCCGTCAGGGCCCGCTACCCCGCCGTCCCCGACGGCTGGACGGCCCGCTCGACCGTCCCGTTCTCCTCGGCGCGCAAGTGGAGCGGGGCCGACTTCGGCGAGCACGGCGCCTGGGTGCTGGGCGCCCCGGACGTGCTGCTGACCGGCGGCGACGCCTACGACAGGGCCACCGAACTGGCCGCCACCGGCACCCGCGTGCTCGCGCTGTGCCGCACCACGTCCCTCGACGGCACCGAACGCGGCGAGGCCGACGTGCGGCCCGTCGCGCTCGTCACGCTCAAGCAGCGCATCAGGCCCGACGCCCGCGAGACCCTCGGCTACTTCGCCAAGCAGGGCGTCACCCTGAAGATCATCTCCGGCGACAACCCGCTCGCGGTCTCCGCCATCGCCACCGGCCTCGGCATTTCCGGCGGCGACCGCTCGATCGACGCCCGTACCCTCCCGCACGACGACCCGGCCAGGCTCGGCGAGCTGCTCGACACCCACACCGTCTTCGGCCGGGTCAGCCCG
The DNA here is from genome assembly GCF_021699195.1 of Nonomuraea sp. MG754425. Classification (GTDB taxonomy): domain Bacteria; phylum Actinomycetota; class Actinomycetes; order Streptosporangiales; family Streptosporangiaceae; genus Nonomuraea. Next base: position 21,571 of record NZ_SSXE01000124.1, read on the forward strand.
CAGCAGAAGCGCGAGTTCGTCACCGCGCTCCAGGCCCGCGGCCACACCGTGGCCATGACCGGCGACGGCGTCAACGACGTGCTCGCGCTCAAGGACGCCGACCTGGGCATCGCGATGGGCGCCGGCAGCCCCGCCACCAAGGCCGTCGCGCAGGTGGTGCTGCTCGACGACAAGTTCGCCACCCTCCCCCACGTCGTGGGCGAGGGCCGGCGGGTGCTGGCCAACATCGAACGGGTCTCCAACCTGTTCCTCACCAAGACCTTCTACGCGATCGTGCTGTCACTCGTGGTCGGGCTGGCCGGGCTGACGTTCCCGTTCGCGCCCCGCCACTCGACGCTGACCAACGCCCTGGTCATCGGCATCCCGGCGTTCTTCCTCGCGCTGGCTCCCACGCTCGAACGCTCCAAGCCCGGCTTCGTGCCCCGGGTGCTGCGCTTCGCCGTGCCCGCCGGGGTGTTGTGCGCGGTGGCGGTGCTGGCGTCGTTCTGGATCGCGCAGCAGGGCGGCGCGCCCCTCCTCCAGGCCCAGACGGCCGCCGTGATCGCGCTCTTCCTCACCACCTGGTGGGTGCTCGTGCTCATCGCCAGGCCGCTCACCTGGTGGCGGATCGGCCTGGTCGCGGCCATGGCGGCGCTGTTCGCGATCGGCCTGTCGCTGCCCTTCGTCCGCGACTTCTTCGCCCTCGACCCCAGCGGTCTGCCCAACGATCTCATCGCCGTCGGCATCTCGATCGTGGCGGCGATCGTGACAAGCGTCGCGGTCAAGGTCGCCGGTACCCTTAGGGCATGACCGACCCGCAGATTGTGCTCACCGAGCGCGTCCAGCAAGCGCTGGCCCGCGCGTTCGGCCCGGAGCACGCCGACGCAGATCCGCTGATCCGGCCCTCCCAGTTCGCCGACTTCCAGGCGAACGTCGCGATGAGCCTGGCCAAGCGACTGCGACGCGCCCCGCGGGAGGTCGCGGAAGCCATCAAGACCGAATTGGCCGACTTCCCCGGCACGGTCGAGGTCAGCGGCCCCGGTTTCCTCAACATCACGCTCGCCAACCCGTGGATCGAGGTCGAGGCCGGGCAGATGCTGGCCGACCCGCGCCTCGGCGTCGGCACCGCCGCCCCGGCGCAGACCGTCGTGATCGACTACTCCGCGCCCAACGCGGCCAAGGAGATGCACGTCGGCCACCTGCGCACGACCATCGTGGGCGACGCGCTGGCCCGCCTGCACGAGCACCTCGGCAACAAGGTCATCAGGCAGAACCACCTGGGCGACTGGGGCACCCCGTTCGGCATGCTCATCGAGCACCTGCTCGACATCGGCGAGCAGGCCGCGGTCGCGCAACTCGAGGCCGGCCAGGGCACCGAGTTCTACCAGGCGGCGCGGGCCAAGTTCGACGGCGACGAGGCGTTCAAGACCCGCGCGCGGGTGCGGGTCAGCACCCTGCAGTCGGGCGACCCCGACACGCTGCGGCTCTGGCACGTGTTCATGGACGCCACCGTGCGCTTCTTCAACAAGGTCTACGACCTGCTCGGCGTCACCCTCACCGACGCCGACATCGCCGGCGAGAGCATGTACAACCCGATGCTCCAGAAGACCTGCGACGACCTCGAGGCGTCCGGCACGGCCGTGCTCAGCGAGGGCGCGCTCTGCGTGTTCCCGCCCGGCTTCACCGGCTCCGACGACAAGCCGCTGCCGCTCATCATCAGGAAGAGCGACGGCGGCTACGGCTACGCCACCACCGACATGGCGGCCATCCGCTACCGCGTCCACGACCTCAAGGCCGACCGCATGCTCTACGTCGTGGGCAACGAGCAGGCGCTGCACTTCCAGATGGTGTTCGCCGCGGCACGGCAGGCCGGCTGGCTGCCCGACACCGCCTCGCCCGAGCACGTGCGCATCGGCATGATGCTGGGCAAGGACGGCCGCCGCTTCAAGACCCGCTCCGGCGAGTCGGTCAAGCTGATGGACCTGCTCCAGGAGGCCATCGACCGGGCCGCCAAGCTGATCGAGACCCGCGACTACGACGCGGCGACCCAGCGCGAGATCGCCCACTCCGTCGGCATGGCCGCCGTGAAGTACGCCGACCTGTCGGTCAGCCACGACAGCGAGTACGTCTTCGACCTCGACCGCATGGTCGCCATGACCGGCAACACCGGCCCCTACATGCAGTACGCGACGGCCCGTATCCGCTCGATCTTCCGCAAGGCGGGCCTCGCACCGGCCGACGCGACGGCGTCCATCGTGCTCGACGCGCCCGCCGAACGCGCCCTGGGCCTCCACCTGCTGGGCTTCGGCGAGCTGGTCACGCAGGTCACCCTCGGCTCCGAGCCGCACCGGCTGTGCGCGTTCCTCTTCCAGACGGCCAGCCTGCTGAGCACGTTCTACGAGGAGTGCCCGGTGATCAAGGAGGGCGTCGACCCCGACACCCGAGACCACCGGCTCGCCCTGTGCGCGCTGACGTTGCGGGTGCTGGAGACCGGGCTCGACCTTCTGGGCGTCCCTGTCCCCGAGCGCATGTAACAGGCAGTTGGCTCAAAGTCTCCCGTTCCGTCGTGGGCGCGCCTTCACCGGGTTGGCGCGCCCCAACGGCTAGGCTTTACGCGGTCATGAACCGAGGCCGAAATGGGGGAGTTCTCTGCCTTGAGCACTGACCTGACTGCGAGCCCCCCAGCAGCGACCGAGTTGCATCGTTATGCCGAGGCGCTGCTGGCGCACCTCGCCGCCAAGGGCACCGCGCCTCCGGCCGACCCGAGCTTTCGCGACGTCCCCGGCTACTGGCTGCCCCCGGCGCTCGAAGCCCTGGTCGCCCTCCTCGCCGGTGACGACCCGCTGGAGCCGCTGAGCCGGGCCGCCGGTCGCGACCAGCAGCAGACCGCGCTCTTCCTCTGCCTGGCGCTGGCGGTGTCCGGGCAGGGCAGCCGCATCCACGCCTCCTGGCTCGGCACCGCGTTCGGCGACCTGTCGATCGACCACCCGGTCTCCCACGGCCAGCGCTCGCTCTGGCTGGCCGCCGCCCGGGGGGCGTACGGCCCCGCCGGCAAGATCTTCGTGCTGCGCAAACTCGACGCGCTGGCCGTCCAGGAGCACGCCGACCCCCGGCAGTGGGTGCAGGCGCTCGTGCCCGGCGAGCCCTCGGTCGTGGTGCCGCCGTCGCTGGCCGACTTCCCGGAGATGGCCGAGATCCCCGAGCTGGCCAGGCCCGCCGTGGCCGCCGCCCGGCTCACCAGGCTGCGCGGCCGGTGCGCCGAGATCACCTCGGCGCGGCAGTCGGAGCGCGACTCTCCCGCCCCGCTCGACAACGACCCGGCCACCCCCGCCGCGGCCTGGGCCGAGGACGAGCCGCTCGCCGTGCTGCGTACCCTGATCGGCCAGGGCGGGCCACCTGGGCCGAAGGCCTCGCTCACCTCGTACCTGCTCGACGACCTGCGACCCGGCGCGGACCCGCACCTGGCGGCGATCGCGCTGCACGTGGCCGCGCCGATCCTGCGTGGCGTGGCCGAGGAACTCGAGGCCGACAGCCGCCTCGAACCGCCGGAGACACTGACGGTCCCCCTGCTCGGCCACCGCATCCACCTGCGTCCCGAGGGCCCCGACCACACTTCGCTGGCCGCCGCCGAGGAGGCGATCCTCACCGAGGGCATGGTCCCGCGCGGGCGGCCCTGGGCGGCCGTGGTGCTCATCGTCGCCGGCCTCGCCTGCCTCGTCGGGGCGGCACTCGGCCCCCGCCTGCTCGCCGCCGCCGCGGTGGCCATGATCGGCCTGGCCGGCTGGCAGCTCTGGCAGCGCCGCAAACTCATCGAGGCCGACACCCGGTACGTCACCGCTCAGGTGAGCGAGCTGAGAGAACTGGCGGACGGCGCGGTCTGGGCGCTGCACGCGTACGCGCGGGAAGCGGAGACCCGCGCCGAGCAGGCAACCGAGGACTCGACCGAGCTCACCCGCCTCATCCGCCGCGGCCCCCGCGCCGCCCACTGACCCGCTCCACCGCCCACGCCCCCGCGCCGCCCCACGATGACCAGGTCACACGCCGCAGGCCGTGACATGTGGTGTCACGGCCCGCGAGTTGCACAAGAGTGAGAAACCCGCCGCTGCTCGGACGGGCCCTCAAGCTCAGATCCCGCTACGCGATCAAGTGGTCTCGATCTCCACGTGAGCCGGGGCGAGGAGGAACACGCGCTCTGCGATGCGCTCGATCCGCCCCTCGCATCCGAAAGCCAGTCCTGCGGCGAAGTCCACCATCCTTGTCGCCTCAGGCATCGACATGCCCGTCACGTCCATGATCACCGTCTGACCGTCACGGAAATGCTGGCCGATCAACGGTGCGTCGTTGTACTTGAGCGGCTGGACCATCACGATCCTCGACGAGTCGACGTTCGCGCGCCACCGCTTGGCGGCCCGCTCGGTCGCGGGGACGTACTCGTCCTCGTAGTGCTCGTCGTCGTCGTAGCCTTCGTCGTAGTGATCGACCCCGCTCAGGCCAAGGTAGCTCACCACCTTGCGCACTGCCCCCATCGGCTTGTCCTTTCCTCAGGAACTCACCGTAATCGGCACGTCCCTACACATTGGACGGTAACCGACGATTCCGCATTCGCCACGCGACACGCCCAGCCCTAATTCCATTTTGTACGGCTTGCAGCCTGCTTGCAGCTGGATATCCGACCCCCGTATACCATCAGCCACGTGCGCCTCTTCACGGTCGACGCCTTCACCGACACAGCTTTCCAGGGTAATCCCGCCGCTGTCTGCCTGTTGGAGACTCCGGTTACTGCGCGATGGATGCAGAGCGTAGCCGCCGAGATGAACCTCTCCGAGACGGCCTTCCTGCTCAGGGATTCACTGCGCTGGTTCACCCCGATGGTGGAGGTTACGCTCTGTGGCCATGCCACGCTTGCGACCGCACATGTCCTCTATTCGACCGGTACGGCGGACGGGCAGCTCGAATTCAGCACGGCCGGAGGCGTCCTTACCGTCAATCGCCGCCCCGACGGCATGATCACAATGGATTTCCCGGCCAAGCGAGTGACCCCCTCGGAGGTTCCGCCCGGCCTCGAGAATGCACTCGGCGCCACCCCGCTGCGGGTCGGGAAAAGTCAGCTCGACCTGCTGGTGGAGCTCGACTCGGAGGAGACCGTACGCTCGCTGGCCCCCGACATCCGCGCCCTGGCGGCCGTGGACGCCCGGGGCGTCATCGTCACCGCGCCCGGCACCGAGACCGACTTCGTCTCCCGCTTCTTCGCCCCGAACGTCGGCGTGCCCGAGGATCCGGTGACGGGTTCGGCGCACTGCGCCCTCGCCCCGTACTGGTCCGCCCGGCTCGGACGCACCTCCTTGACCGGTGCCCAGCTCTCGGCCCGGGGCGGACTTGTACATGTGCGCCACGACGACGACCGCGTCCATCTCGCCGGCCACGCGGTAACGGTGCTGTCGGGCACCCTGCACCTCTGACATTCGGCCCCCGTCAGAAAGCCGAGCAAGCCCACAATCACCCCCGGCCCCGCCCACTGCCACCCCACCGACAATCGCACCGCACACAGCGGCTGAGGGCCACCCATCGCTACGAGTAGCGGCATGCACACCGGACGTCAGACTCGGAAAACGCTCGCACCCGACCTCGCACTTGGGAAAGCACCCCATTCGGGACGTCCCCCAGAAGAGCACTCGTGTTCGCGCAGGTAGGAAGCACACAACGGCACCAATGAATGGTGAGCTGCGGAGGAGATCAGTGCCGGTAGCGGGAGTAACCACCGTGGCCGGGAAGCTCATCCTCGAAGTCGCCGGCGGCGACTGCGTCATAACCCGCCTGCCAGGCATGGGTGAGAATCTTCGACACCGTCTCGATGACCTGGTAGCCGGTGGCGTCCCCCGTCTCGATCTCCATCTTGATCGGCCAAGTCGGGAAATCGGCCCCGTCGTGAGTGAAGTCGGAATTGCGGCGGACCTCGATCTCCACAGCGCCGACCCGCAGCAGACGACCGTCGCGCGTCGCGCCGGTGGCACGAGCGGCCAACTCGATCGCGTCATCTTCGCCGGCACCCCGCAGGTAGAGCCCGCAGTAGTCGTAACGGCCAGGACTGTTCACCCAGCGATCCTCCTCCAGAATCACCTCGCAGGGTAGGACCTGAAAGTCTGGGCCGACATCGATGAACTCCAGCCAGCACACTCCATCACCGACGGCCTTGTCGTGACCCCCTGGGAGCCTTCCGAGCACGGCGAGTTCCCCCGGCGGCCATCACCCACCACCAAGCGGCGACGCGTGTGCGGCCCCCTCCTCGAGGAGGCATCGAAGGGTCTCGTGTTGCGACGCGCGTAGGGTGTTGCGTGATGATCACACCTCCCCATGAGCCGCCGTACATCACGGTCCTGCGCTCCAAGCTGGGCACGACGTCGGAAGCACGAGCGTGGAAGGCCGTACGAGAGCTGACCCGCCAGCCGGCCCCCGCAGGTCACGCACGTACGGCGCTCACCCTGGCCGGCCAGTTCGCCACCAAGCTGACCTCGCCACACACCGACAAACTGCTGAAGTTATGGCCGGAGTCGACCGATCCCGAGATCTTCGCGGAGTTAGTGCTCGCGCCCGCGTTCGTCCGGGAAGGACGCACCGAGCTGACGTTGACCAAGGTCGCCTCCGCCCCCGGCCTGCGCCACCTGACCGCTCTGCGCTCCCTGCGCTTCGAACGCTGCCGGACCCTGTCCGACCTTTCCGAGGTCGGCGAACTGACCGGCCTGACAGAACTCGACCTGAGCGGCTGCGTATCGGTCGCCGACGTGGCACCCCTGGCCGCCCTGACCGCATTGTCCAGCCTCGACCTGCAGGGCTGCACCCTCGTGTCGGACCTCTCCCCGCTGCTGAAGCTGCACGAGCTACGCGCCCTGAACCTCATGCAAACCTCGGTGGCGAGCCTCGACGGCATCGGCGCGGGCATGCCCCTGCTGGAGAACCTCGACCTGCACTCCTGCCGCGCGCTCCGGGACATCACACCCCTGTCCGGCCTGCGGCGGCTGACCACCTTGTGGCTCAGCGGCAACCCGAACCTGAACGGTCTCACCGGCTTGGGCCACCATCCGCGTCTGACCTCACTGGGCACGCCGACCTGCCCGCTCACCGATCTCGACGCGCTGTCCCGACTGCCGGCGCTGACCGAGCTCACCGTCTACAAACGCAACCGGCTCACCTCGCTGAAGGGGCTCGAAGAGCATCCATCGATCAGCGAGGTCCACCTGCTCGAGACCGACCGTCTCAAGGACTTCTCCGCCCTGGCCACCATGCCCGCCCTGCGCGAGCTGAGCCTCTACCAACTGCATCACCTGTCCGACCTGACCGCCTTCACCGGCCTGGCCCACCTGGAACGGCTCGTCATGTACCAGGGCCGACGGCTGCACAGCCTGGGCGACATCAAACTTCCCGCCCTGCGTTCCTTGAACCTGTACGACTGCGAGTCCCTGACGGACCTCGGCGACATGTCCGGGCTGCCGGCGTTGTCCGAGGTCCGGATCAAGGGCTGTCCGAACCTGCCGGCCACCACAGCCACCGACCTCAGATCCCTGGGCATCGAGGTCCACCTGTCCTGAGCAACAAAAAGGGCCCTTCCGGGGAAGGGCCCCACAAAAAAGCAGAAAGGGCCCCGACGCCCGTGGCGTCAGAGCCCTTTCCTAAAGATTGTCCGGCGGTGACCTACTCTCCCACACCCTCCCGAGTGCAGTACCATCGGC
>NZ_SSXE01000125.1 GCF_021699195.1 Nonomuraea sp. MG754425
CCCCCAGAACGCGCACGCACCCACCCCCTCCAGCGGCGAGGCGGGCGTGAACACGCGCAGCAGCCAGACGGCCGCGGCCAGCCCCGTCACCGGAGCGGACACCGCGGCGCTGCGGGCCGGCGCATACCGCACGACCAGGCCGATCAGCACCATCAGCGCGACGCTCTCGACCATGCCCAGCGCGTCGGCGCCGGCCGCCGGGCGCGCCACGCCGGCCAGGTGGGCCAGCGTGACGGCCCCCGACACGCTCGCCGCCAGCAGCGCCGACGCGGACAGATGCGGCCGGAAGCGCGGCCGGGCCAACCCGGTCACGGCCGCCGCCGCGGCGACCACCGCCGACAGCACGGCACCAATCCACATCACGCTCATCCGCGTGACGATACGCGTATCCGATGCCCCACCGAGGAGTGCCGAACGGCACCTGTTCGCCTCGCAAGGGGTGCCGAACGGCATCTCGCCCGCCCTACCGCCGCGCCGGGAGGCTGATCACATGACGAACTTCACTTCTCGCCGGTGGGCGTATGCGGCGGCGCTGTGGGCGCTGGCCTACGGCGCGCTCGGGGCCGGGTGGGCGCTGGGCGTGCCCGGATACCCGTGGGGGGCCACCGATCCCGATCCGGACCGGGCCCTGTCGATCCTGGCCGGCACGGGGCCGGACTTCGGCTGGGTGATCGCCGCCGGCAGCCTGATCACCGCGGTCACGGCGCTGGCGTCGACCCGCCGGAGCAGCGGGCGCGCACCGTCGTTCCTGGCCTGGCCGATCGCCGCGCTGCTGATCCTGGTGATCCCCGACTCGCGGCTCATGATGGGCGTCGCCTACACACCTCTGCTGCTGATCGCTCCGATCTTCGGCTGGAGCCTCGGCGGCGCCACCTTCGCCGATGCCTGGCCCTGGCCCGTGCTCAACCAGCTCGTGTGCGTGCTGGGCGGCCTGCTGCTGGCCGCCGCGGCACTGGCTCACGCACGCGATCGGGAACACCGGAGCTGGTTCACCCCGGAGCGAGGGCGCGTCGCGGTGTACGTGGCGGTGGTGGTGCCGCTGCTGTACTGCGCCACCCGGTGGGCGTGGGCGCTCGGCATCCCGCTCGGCGTGAGCGCGGAGTTCCTGGCCGAAGGAACGGGCGGACTATGGCTGGCGGGCGCCTACCTGGCCACCTTCGGCGCGTTCGGCGGCCTGCTCACCCTCGGCCTGACACAGCGGTGGGGCGAGATCTTCCCGCGCTGGATCCCCTGGCTGCGTGGCAGGAGGGTGCCGCCGCTGCTCGCCGTCATCCCCGCCGGGTTCGTCTCGATCATCGTCACCGTGGCCGGGCTGACCTACCTCCGCTGGACGGTCGCCGGCCGGTTCGCCCTGGAAGAATGGGGCGCCTGGCTGCCGGAGTGCTTCTGGCCGATCTGGGGCGCCGCGCTGGCCACCGCCACCGTCTGCTACCACCGGCGCCGCAGGCACGACGCACACCACTCAAGGGCCGGGGTGGTCGGCGGCTGAGGCACCATGGAGCTGTGACACCAATCACCATGAAGGTGACGGAGCTGGTCGAGCTGGTCGCCCGTGGCCGGGTGGCCGTGCTCAGCGGGGCCGGGCTGTCGACCGAGTCCGGCATCCCCGACTACCGGGGCCCGACCGGCCGGGCCCGGCGCGCCGACCCGATGACCTACCAGCGGTTCGTCGCCAGCGCGCAGGCACGGCGGCGCTACTGGGCGCGCAGCCACGTCGGCTGGCGGCAGATCGGCCGGGCCCGGCCCAACGCCGGCCACCTGGCCGTGGCCGAGCTGGAACGGCGCGGGCTGCTGTGCGGCATCGTCACCCAGAACGTGGACGGCCTGCACCAGGCGGCCGGCGCGCGGCGGGTGATCGAGCTGCACGGCGGGCTCGACCGCGTCGTCTGCCTGTCGTGCCGGGAGCGCACCCCGCGCGCCGAACTGGAGCGCCGCCTGCGCGCGGCCAACCCCGGCTGGGAGGCCGGCGGGCTGATCAACCCGGACGGCGACGCCGCGCTCACCGACGAGCAGGTGGCCGGCTTCCGGGTGGTGGACTGCCGAAGCTGCGACGGCCTGCTCAAACCGGACGTGGTGTTCTTCGGCGAGAACGTGCCGGGGCCGCGCGTGGACGAGTGCTTCGCCGTCGTGGGCGGGGCGCGGGCGCTGCTCGTGCTCGGGTCGTCGCTGGCGATCAGGTCGGGGCTGCGGTTCGTCACCAAGGCCGCCGCGCTCGGCATCCCCATCGCGATCGTCAACCAGGGCCCGACCGGCGCCGACGCCGACGCCGCGCTCACCCTGGACGCCCCGCTCGGCCGCACGCTGAGCGACCTCACCACGCGGCTCGGGGACGGCGGCCTCATCGCCGTGGCCGGGGCAGAATAGAGCGCATGCCTCCTCGTACCTGCCCGTGCGGCCTGCCCGCCGCCTACCCCGACTGCTGCGGCCGGTTCCACCGGGGCCAGGCCGCCGCGGCCACGGCCGAGCAGCTCATGCGCTCCCGGTTCAGCGCGTTCGGCGTCGGCGACGAGGCGTACCTGCTGCGCACCTGGCATCCCGGCTCCCGCCCCGCGCGGGTCGGCCTCGACCGGCGGGTGCGCTGGGTGCGGCTGGAGGTGCTGGAGAGCACCGGGGGCAGCGTCGTGCACACCGAGGGCACCGTCCGCTTCCGCGCCCACTTCCTCGACCGCGGCGAGCCGGGGGAGCTGGAGGAGCACAGCCGGTTCGTCCGCCTGGAGGGCCGCTGGGTCTACACCGGCAAACTGGACGACCCGCTGCCGCGGTGACCAGGGGGGCGGTGGTCAGGCGGACTCGCGGATGACCAGCTCCGTGGGCAGGGTCACCGGCTCCACGTGCCCGGCCCCGTCGATGAGGGCCAGCAGCAGCCGTACCGTCTCCTGCGCCATCTCGGCCAGCGGCTGCCGGATGGTGGTCAGCGGCGGGTGCGTCGAGACCGCCACCGACGAGTCGTCGAAGCCGCCCACCGCCACGTCGTCGGGCACCCGGCGGCCCGCCGCGCGCAGCGCCGCCAGGGCCCCGGCCGCCATCAGGTCGGAGGCGACGAAGACGGCGTCGAGGTCGGGCGCGCGCTCCAGCAGCTCCGCCATCGCCCGCTCGCCGCTGGCCTGTGTCCAGTCGCCGTGCGCGATCAGCCGCTGGGTGGCCTTGCGGCCGAGGACGTCGGCGAAGCCCTCGAGCCGCTGGATGCCGCCCGGCGTGTCCATGGGGCCGGTGATCATCGCGATCCGCCTGCGGCCGAGGCGCACGAAGTACTCGGTCATCTGGCGGGCCCCGAGCCGCTCGTCGGCGGCGGCGTACGGGATGACGGTCTCGCGGCCGATGACCGCGCCGCAGGAGACGGCCGGCGGGCCGGTGCGCAGCGCGTCGAGCAGCGGGTCGCCGGCGTGCGTGGAGACCAGCAGCACGCCGTCGGCGTGGCCGCCCCGCACGTAGCGCACCACCCGCTCCCGGTCGCCCTCGTCGCCCGCCAGCATCATCACCAGCGACAGGTCCCGCTCGGCCAGCATCCTGATGGCCACCCGGATGAGCGTGCTGTAGTTGGGGTCCTCGAACAACTTCTCGTGCGGCTCCGACAGGACCATGACGACCGACCCCGTACGCTGCGTGACCAGGCTGCGGGCGGCGCGGTTGACCACGTAACCGGTCTCGGAGATGGCCCGCTCGACGGCCACGCGCGCCGCCGGGCTGACGTACTTGTCCCCGTTGAGCAGGCGGGAGACCGTGCCGCGGGACACGCCGGCGGCGGCGGCGACGTCGTGGATCGTTGGGCGTTTCATTTGACTGCTCCCGAGGACAGATCGGTCTTCCAGTATCGCTGCATCGTCAGGAAGAGCGCGATCAAGGGCACGATCGACAGGAGGGCGCCCGTCAGGATCAGGTTGTACAGGGCCGGCTGGTTCGCGCCCGCGGCGAGCAGCGTGTAGAGGCCGACCGTGAGCGGGAACTTGCCGTCGTCCCCGAGCATGATGAACGGCAGCAGGAAGTTGTTCCAGATCGCCACGAACTGGAACAGGAAGATGGTCACCATGCCCGGCACCATCAGCGGCATCGCCACCCGCGACATCAGCCGCCACTCGCCCGCCCCGTCGATGCGGCCCGCCTCCAGGAGCGAGTCGGGGATGGCCGCGGCGGCGTAGATGCGCGCCAGGTAGATGCTGTACGGGTGCAGGATCTGCGGCAGCAGCACGGCCCAGTGGCTGTCGGCCAGGCCGATCTTGGAGAACAGCAGGTACTGCGGGATCGCCAGCACCACCGCCGGCACCAGGATGCCGCCGATGAGCAGGTTGAAGATGGCGTCGCGGCCGGGGAAGCGGTACTTGGCCAGCGTGTACCCCGAGACCGCCGAGACGGCCGTGGACAGCAGCGCGCCGCCGCCCGCGTACAGGAGCGTGTTGCCCGCCCACAGCCAGAACACGCCGTCGCGGTAGGCGAACAGTTCGGCGACGTTGTCGAGGAAGCCCGTGCCGAAGGAGAGCGTGGCGGTGCTGAACAGCTCGCCGGGCGACTTGGTGGCGGCGATCAGCACCCAGCACACCGGGAACAGGCAGTAGAGCGCGCCGAGGAGCAGCAGCGCGGTCGGCACCGCGCCGACCGGGCGGCCGGCGCGGGCGCGGCGGTGCGCGGCGGTGCTCACCGTGGCCATCGGCCCTCCCCGAGGGTGCGCGTGCGGGTCATCGTGGTCATCAGCCCTCCCCGAAGGCGCGGTTGCGGACCACGCGCAGGAACCCGAACGACAGGACGAGCGAGATCGCCGCGATGACGATCGAGGTGGCGGCGGCCGAGTACAGGTCGCCGGTGACGAACGCGTCGCGGTAGACCTTCATCAGCGGGCTCCACGTGGAGCTGATCGTGTTGCTCAGCGGGCGCAGCGTGGTGGGCTCGGTGAACACCTGGACCGTCGCGATGATCGAGAACACGGTGGTCAGGATGATCGCCGGGGTGAGGATCGGGATCTTCACCCGGACGGCGATCTGGAACTCCGAGGCGCCGTCGAGCCGCGCCGCCTCGTACAGGTCGCGCGGGATGGCCCGCAGCGTGGTGTAGAGCACGAGCATGTTGAAGCCGACCCCGCCCCACACCGCCACGTTGGCCATCGAGTACGTGACGGTGGTGGCGCCCAGGAAGTCGACGTCCAGGACGTCCCTGATCGGGCTGAGCGAGGGCAGGTAGAGGAAGCCCCACAGCAGGGTGGCCGCCACGCCCGGCACCGCGTACGGCAGGAAGATCGCGATCCGGGTGAAGCGGGCCAGCCGCACCCGCGCCGAGTCCAGCAGCAGCGCGAACAGCAGCGCCAGGCCCAGCATGACGGCCAGCACCAGAGCGCCGTAGCCGAGCACGCGCAGCCAGCCGCTCCACAGCTCGGCGTCGGCCAGGGCGGCGGCGAAGTTGTCGAACCCGACGAACACCTCCCGCCGCGCGCCCTTGCCCAGCCCCAGCCCGGACACCTTGGTCCGCAACATCGCGAGGTAGACGGTGTAGCCGATGGGCACCGCGAGGAACAGGGTGAACAGCGTGATCGCGGGGGTCAGGAACAGGTACGGCCAGGCCCCCCTCCCGGAGCGCTTCATGACGCGAGCTGGAAGCCGGCCTTGCGCATGTCGGCGACCGTGGCGTCCTGCATGGCCTGGACGGCGTCGGAGAACGACGTCTTGTTCTGCACCGCCTTGTCGAAGGCGTCCCGGAAGGTGTTGTAGGTGACGCCGACGTTCGGCCCGAAGGTGAAGCCGCGGGCCCCGGCGGAGACGGCGGCGGCCTGCTGCCAGAAGTCGGGCTGGGTGGCGAAGTACTCGGGCGCCGCGCCGAGCGCCGACTGCGCCTTGGTGGCGGCCGGGTAGATGGCCGCCTGCTCGACCAGCAGCCCGATGGCGGCCGGGTCGGTGTTGAGCCAGGTGGCGAACTGCGCGGCGGCGGCCTTGGCCGGGCTCTCGGCCGACACGGCGGTGGACGAGCCGCCCCAGAAGCCGCTGTAGCTCTCGCCGGCGTTCCACTGGGGGAGCGGCGCGACGGCCCACTTACCCTTGGCCTTGGGCGCGTTGCTGGACAGCACGCCCGGCGCCCACACGGCGGACGGCCAGCTCAGCAGCCTGCCGTCGTTGAGCGCCTTGTTCCACTCGGGGGTGAAGTACGGCATGTCGTCGATGGCGCCCTCCTTGACCAGCGCGCCCCAGTAGTCGGCGACCTTCCTGGTGGCCTCGTCGGCGATGCCGACCTTCCACGACTCGCCGCTGATCGACCACCACTGCGCGCCCGCCTGCTGGGCCAGACCTGTGAACGCTCCCGGATCCTTGCTGGAGAAGGTGCCGAGAAAGGCCTTCGGGTCCTTCTTCCTGACCGTGCGGGCCGCCTCGCCGTACTCCTGCCAGGTCTTGGGCACCGCGATGCCGTACTCGTCGAACAGGTCCTTGCGGTAGAAGAGCATCATCGGGCCGCTGTCCTGCGGGATGCCGTAGACGGCGTCGGTGCCCAGCGTCACCAGGCCCCACAGCCCCTCGGAGAACTCGCCCTTGATCGGGGCGGTCTCGGCCTTGAGGTCGGCGACCGCGTCGGCGGCGATGAACGAGGGCAGGTGCTGGTACTCGGCCTGCACCAGGTCGGGGGGATTGCCGGCCTTGGCGGCGGTGAGGAACTTGGCCGCCGCGTCGTCGCCGCCGGCCTGCTTGCTGACCGTCACCTGGATGTCGGGGTGGTCCTTGTTCCAGACCTCGACGATCTTGTCCATGTTGGGGGCCCAGGTCCAGTACGTGAGCGTGACCGGGCCCTGAGGGGCGTCCTGGGTGGCCGCCGGGCTCTGGGCCGCCTCGGGGCTCTCGGTGGGCTCGCCGGAGCCGCAGCTCGCGAGGGTGGCCGTGAGTGCGACGGCCAGGGCTGCTCCAAGGCGGTTGGCGCGCATTGCGTACCTCCAGAGGGTTCTGTGAACGTGCACAGACTGGAGCAGCGCCGAAATGGCCGTCAAGGGGTCGTTACGTTCTCGTTAATCTCCTGCAAAAGCATGAAATTTCGAAATAACAGTTCCCAGGCGGGTGTGCTGCGGCTTACTGTGCACGTTCACAGAAGCTTTCGAGGGGGATGGATGTATCCGGAGCGTCCTGCCGGGATCGCCTATGGCGGCGACTACAACCCGGAGCAGTGGCCGCGCGAGGTCCTGGAGGAGGACGTGGCCCTGATGCGCGAGGCCGGGGTCAACCTGGTCAGCCTGGGCCTGTTCTCGTGGGCGCTGATGGAGCCCGCCGCGGGGCGGTTCGCGTTCGGCTGGCTGGACGAGATCCTCGACCGGCTGCACGAGGGCGGCGTCTCGGTCGCCCTGGGCACCCCGACCGCCGCCCCGCCGGCCTGGTTCGTCGCCGCGCACCCCGACGTGCTGCCGGTCACCAGGGAGGGGCTGCGGATCGGCTTCGGCGGCCGGCAGAGCGCCTGCTCCAGCGCCCCGGCCTTCCGGGAGGCCACCGCGCGGCTGGTGCGGGCGCTGGGCGAGCACTACCGCGACCATCCGGCCGTCGTCCTGTGGCACGTGCACAACGAGTACGGCGCGCCGCTCGGCGAGTGCTACTGCGAGCACAGCGTGGCGGCCTGGCGCGACTGGCTCCGCCAGACCTACCGCGAGATCGGCGCGCTGAACGACGCCTGGGGCGGCACGTTCTGGGGCCAGACCTACACCGACTGGGCCGAGATCGACGCCCCCCGCGCCAACCACACGGTCGTCAACCCGGCCCAGCGCCTCGACTACGCCCGCTTCAGCGACGGCCAGCACCGCGAGCACTACGCGCTGCAGCGCGACATCCTGCGCGAACTGACCCCCGGCATCCCGGTGACCACGAACTTCGCCGGCACCGTCAACTGCAAGTCCACCGACCTGTGGCGGTGGGCCCGCGAGCTGGACGTGATCGCCAACGACCACTACCTCAAGGCCGAGCGCCCCGACAACCACATCGACCTGGCCATGTCCGCCGACCTCGCCCGGTCGGTGGCGGGCGGCGCGCCGTGGATGCTGATGGAGCACTCGGCGGGCGCGGTCAACTGGCAGCCGCGCAACCTCGCCAAGCGGCCCGGCGAGCTGCGCCGCAACAGCCTCGCGCACGTCGCCCGCGGCTCGGACAGCGTGCTGTTCTTCCAGTTCAGGGCCTCGCGGTTCGGGGCGGAGAAGTTCCACTCCGGGATGGTGCCGCACGCGGGCACGGACTCCGGGCAGTGGCGCGAGATCGTCCGGCTGGGGGCCGACCTGCGCGGGCTGGCCGGGCTGCGGGGCAGCCGGGTGCGGGCCGAGGTGGCGATCGTCTGGGACTGGGAGTCGTACTGGGCGCTGGAGCTGGACTGGCGGCCGTCGGTGGACCTGACGTTCCGGGAGCGGGTGGACGCCTTCTACGAGGCTCTGTGGCGGGAGCACGTCACGGTGGACTTCGTCCACCCGTCAGCCGATGTTTCGGGGTATCGGGTGGTGGTGGCGCCCAGCTCGTACCTGCTGACCGAGGCGTCCGCCAAGAACCTGCACCGGTACGTGGAGGCGGGCGGCCACCTGCTCGTGTCGTACTTCTCCGGCATCGTGGACGAGCACGACGCCCTCCACCCCGGCGCCCACCCCGGCGCGCTGCGTGAGCTGCTCGGCCTGTCGATCGAGGAGTTCCACCCGCTGCGCGAGCACGAGACGGTACGGCTGAACGGCGGCGACTCCGCGCGCGTGTGGTCGGAGCGGGTCCGCCCGGCGGGCGCGGTCACGGTCGAGGGCTTCGCCGACGGCCCCGACGCCGGCCACCCCGCCGTCACCCGCCACGACCTCGGCGCGGGCTGCGCCTGGTACCTGGCCACCGCCCCCGTCACCGGCCTGCGCGACCTGCTCGCGCGGGTGCTCGACCACGCGGACGTGTCCCGCCCGCGCGGCCTGCCCGACACGCTCGAACTCGTGCGCAGGGGCGGCCATGTCTTCCTGATCAACCACGGCGATCAGCCGGTGACGGTCGAGGGGGTGAGCGGCGTGAGCGTGTTCGACGGGGCGCGGCACGACGGGCCGCTCACCGTCGCGGCCGGTGCGGTCACGGTCGTTGCGGAAACCCCCCAACCCTAGGGAGACCCGATGAAACGCATCCTGATCACCGCGCTGCTGTTACTCACGGCCCTCGCCGTGCCCGCCCAGGCGCACGCGGGGCCCGGCCGCCTCCAGATCAGGGGCGCGGACGTGTCCAGCCTGGCCAAGTCGGAGGCGCTCGGCGGCGTCTACCGCGACTCCGCCGGGCGCGCGGGCGACGCGCTGAGCATCCTGTCGCAGGCCGGGCTCAACTACATCAGGCTCAAGGTCTGGGTGAACCCGGCCGACGGCTACAACACCAAGGCGCGGCTGCTCCCGGTGGCCAGGCGGGTCAAGGCGCTCGGCATGGGCCTGCTCATCGACTTCCACTACTCCGACACCTGGGCCGACCCGGGCAAGCAGACCAAGCCGGCCGCGTGGTCGGGGCTGTCGTCCGCGCAGCTCAGGCAGGCCGTCTACAACCACACCTACGACGTGCTCGCCGTGCTGCGCGACCAGGGCACCACCGCCGACATGGTGCAGGTCGGCAACGAGATCAACGGCGGCCTGCTCTGGCCCGACGGCTCCAACACCAACTGGGCCGGCACCGCGGCGCTGCTCAACGCCGGCTACGACGCGGTCAAGGCGGTCTCCGGCTCGACCAGGGTCGTGCTGCACCTGGCCAACGGCGGCGACAACGGGCTGTACCGGTGGTGGTTCGACAACGCCAGGACCAACGGCATCCGCCACGACGTGATCGGCCTGTCGTACTACGCCTACTGGCACGGCACGCTGGAGAGCTTCCAGGCCAACATCAACGACGTGGCCACCAGGTACGGCAAGCCCGTGGTCGTCGTCGAGACCGCCTACCCGTTCACCACCGCCGACGACGACGGCTGGGCGAACATCATCTCCGCCGCCGAGCCCTACCCCGGCTACCGGGCCACCACGCAGGGGCAGTCCGCGATGCTCACCCGGGTGGCCGACATCGTCCGCGCCGTGCCGAACGGCCTGGGCCTCGGCCTGTTCACCTGGGAGGCCACCTGGACCGGTGTCAGGGGCAACGGCTGGGACCCGGCCGACCCGTCCTCGGGCAACGGCTGGGAGAACCAGGCCCTGTTCGACTATGCCGACCGGGCGCTGCCGGCGATGGCCGCCCTCGGCCGCCTCTGACGGTCCTGACCGGGTCGTGGATGTCGCGCCCGCGACATCCACGACGAGGCGTCCGGCCCGGATCGGTGGCTGCGCGCCGCCCGAGGGGCATGATGGCCGCATGACGATCTCACCGGACGAACTGCTCACCACCACCCGCAGCGTGCGCAAGCGGCTCGACCTCACCCGCCCCGTCCCGATGGAGCTGGTCCGCGAGTGCCTGGAGGTCGCGCTCCAGGCGCCCACCGGGGGCAACGCCCAGCTCTGGCGCTGGATCGTGGTGACCGACCCCGGCAAGCGCCAGGCGATCGGCGGTTACTACAAGCGCTCGTGGGACACGTACTACGCCTCGGGCTCCTCGGCCGGGAGGTTGTTCAAGGACGACCCGGAGCGGGCGGCGACCCAGGAGCGGGTCTCCGGCAGCGCCGCCTACCTCGCCGAGCACCTGGGCGAGGTGCCGGTGCACGTGATCGGCTGCATGCTGGTGCCCGGCGCGCTGCCCCAGGGCAACCAGGCGGGGCTGTGGGGTTCGCTGCTGCCGGCCGCGTGGAGCTACATGCTGGCCGCCCGCGCCCGCGGCCTGGGCTCGGCGTGGACGACGCTGCACCTGGCGTACGAGAGTGAGATCGCCGAGTTGCTCGGCCTCCCGCCGGACGTCCGGCAGGGTGTGCTGCTGCCGACCGCGTACTACACCGGCGACAGCTTCCGTCCGGCCGCGCGGCAGCCGCTCGACGAGGTGCTGCGCGTCGAGCATTGGTGAAAGCCCTGGTCAGGGACGGCTGGTACGAACCCGACTGAAAGGCGATATTTCCCGATAAATTTCCCGCCTGTCCCAGCCGTCCCGCCTTAGGATCATGGCGCTGACCCCCCTGATCCGAGGAGCCAGAAGTGCCCGAGAACGAGCACGAGAGCGAGCAGGAGAGCGCGCCCGGCGGGATCGACACCTCCAAGCCGAGCGTCGCCCGCGTCTACGACTACATGCTCGGCGGCAAGGACAACTACGAGATCGACCGCCAGGTGGCCAAGGCGGCGCTGGCGATCGCGCCGGACGCGCCCGAGGCGGCCCAGGCCAACCGGGAGTTCCTGCGCCGCACGGTCCGTCACCTGGCCGCCGAGGCGGGCGTCCGGCAGTTCCTCGACATCGGCTCCGGTCTTCCCACGCGGGGCAACGTGCACGAGGTCGCCCAGTCCGTCACCCCCGGCGCGCACGTCGTGTACGTCGACCACGATCCGATCGTGCTCGCCCACGGCCGCGCCCTGCTGGCCGTGGACGAGACCACCGTGATCGTCGAGGCCGACGCCCGCGAGCCCGAGCAGGTCCTCGACGACCCGCGTACGCGCGCCCTGATCGACTTCGACGAGCCGGTCGGGCTGCTGCTGTTCGGGATCCTGCACCACCTGAAGGACGAGGAGGACCCGGCCGGCATCGCCGCCCGGTTCGTCCGCCCGCTGGCCCCGGGCAGCCACGTGGTGATCTCGCACTTCCACAACCCGATGCAGGCCCACCCCGAGGTGTCGGAGCAGGCCTTCACCGCGGAGCGGCTCTTCAACGAGCACCTCGGCACCGGCCGCTGGCGCGCCCGCGAGGAGATCCTCGCCTACTTCGACGGGCTCGACCTGCTGGCGCCCGGCCTGGTGCCGCTCCCGGAGTGGCGTCCGGAGACGGGCGACCACCAGGCCGCGCCGGGCATCACCTACCACACCTTCGTCGGGGGCGTGGCCCGCAAGCCCTGAACGTGCCTCAGCTCGCCGGCAGCTTGCCGGTGGCGACCACGTCGCGGTACCAGTGGGCGCTGTCCTTCCAGGTGCGCTCCATCGTCTCGCGGTCCACGCGGACGATGCCGAACCGCTTGGCGTACCCGTGCGCCCACTCGAAGTTGTCCATCAGCGACCACACGAAGTAGCCGCGCACGTCCGCGCCGCCCGCGATGGCCTCGCTGACCGCTGACAGGTGCCGGTGCAGGTAGTCCACGCGGTCCGCGTCGTGCACGCGGCCGTCGGGGGCGACCTGGTCGGGGAAGGCCGCGCCGTTCTCGGTGATCATCGTCGGCATGTCCGGGTAGTCGCGGTGCAGGCGCAGCAGCAGTTCGGTCAGGCCGCTCTCGTCGATGTTCCAGCCCATCTCCGTGTACGGCCCCGGCTGCTTGACGAACTCGATGTCCGAGCAGCCGATCCACGGCGAGGCGGTGCCGTCCTGGTGCCCGTCGGCGGTCTCCCTCGCGCCGGCGCCGTCCCACTGGCGGACCAGGGTCGGGTTGTAGTAGTTGACGCCGAGCACGTCCAGCGGCTGGCAGGCGGCGGCCTCGTCGCCGTCGCGGACGAACGACCAGTCGGTCACCTGGGCGGTGTCGGCGATCAGGTCGCGCGGGTAGGCGCCCTCCAGCATCGGGCCCAGGAAGGCCCGGTTGGCCAGCGCGTCCGCGCGCCGCACCGCGTCGGCGTCGCGCTCGGACACGCCGCGCACGTGGTGCAGGTTGAGCGTGACCGACATCTGCGCGTCCGTGGCGGCCGTCGAGCGCAGCGCCTGCACGGCCAGGCCGTGGCCGAGGTTCAGGTGGTGCACCGCGGCCAGCGCGGCGGCGGCGTCGGTACGGGCCGGGGCGTGCACGCCGGAGGCGTAGCCCAGGTAGGCCGAGCACCACGGCTCGTTCAGGGTGATCCAGGTGCGCACGCGGTCGCCGAGCGCCTCGCCCATGAGCCGGGCGTACTCGGCGAAGCGCGGCGCGGTGTCGCGCTCCGGCCAGCCGCCGGCGTCCTCCAGTTCCTGCGGCAGGTCCCAGTGGTAGAGCGTGGCCACCGGCGCGATGCCCCTGGACAGCAGCCCGTCCACCAGGCGGTCGTAGAAGCCGGCGCCCTCCCGGTTGAGCGGGCCGCGGCCGCCCGGCTGCACGCGCGGCCAGGAGATGGAGAAGCGGTAGGCGCCCACGCCCAGCTCGGCGAGCAGGTCGAGGTCCTCGTCGAGGCGGTGGTAGTGGTCGCAGGCCACGTCGCCGGTGTCGCCGTTGGTCACCAGGCCCGGCGTGTGGGAGAAGGTGTCCCAGATCGACGGGCCGCGGCCGCCCTCGTTCCAGGCGCCCTCGAC
This sequence comes from Nonomuraea sp. MG754425, assembly GCF_021699195.1. Taxonomy (GTDB): domain Bacteria; phylum Actinomycetota; class Actinomycetes; order Streptosporangiales; family Streptosporangiaceae; genus Nonomuraea. The sequence goes on from NZ_SSXE01000125.1 coordinate 13,230, forward strand.
CTGGTAGGCGGCGGTGGCGGTGCCCCACAGGAAGTTCTCGGGGAAGGCAGGCATGTCACTCCTTGGCACTGAGCGTGATCTCGATGTGGTCGATCTCGGGAGCCGCGGCGGCGTGCGCCGCGGCGTGGCGCAGGTTCCAGGCGGCCGGCGCGCCGGACACGCGGCGGGCGCGCAGCCGCTCGCCCCGCCGGGACACCTCGAAGACGGCCGCGGGACGGCCGTCCAGCCCGGGGACGGTGACCGTACGGGTGTCGCCGTCGGCCATCCGGTACGCGTCGAGCGTGACGCCGTCGGCGTAGTCGTAGTCGGGCCGGTCGTCGCGGGCACCCATGGGTAGCACCGCGCCCGGCCGCACCAGCAGCGGCAGGCTGTCGAACCCGTGCCGCTCGGTCCGCCAGCCCGGCCCCGTGACGGTCCGCCCGTCGAGCAGCCGCGTCCACACCCCGTCCGGGACGTAGTAGGCGACCTCGCCGTCCGCCGACAGGACGGGGGCCACCAGCAGGTCGGGGCCCAGCATGTACTGGGCGTCGAGGTGGTCGCAGCCCCGGTCGCCGGGGAACTCGAGCGGCATGGCCCGCATCACCGGCAGGCCCTCGGCCGCGGCCTGGACGGCGGCCCCGTACAGGTAGGGCATCAGCCGGGCCTTCAGCCGGGTGAACGCCCGCAGCACGTCCACGGCCTCCTCGTCCGGCTCCTCGTCGAACAGCCACGGCACCCGGTACGACCCGCTCCCGTGCAGCCGGCTGTGCGACGACAGCAGCCCGAAGGCGACCCACCGCTTGAACACCGCCGGATCCGGCCGGCCCTCGAAGCCGCCGATGTCGTGGCTCCAGAAGCCGAAGCCGCCCAGGCCCAGCGACAGCCCGCCGCGCAGCGACTCGGCCATGGCCTCGAACGTCGACTCGCAGTCGCCGCCCCAGTGCACCGGCAGCCGCTGCCCGCCGACCGTGGCCGAGCGCGCGAACAGCACGGCCTCGCCCGGTCCGCGCCGTTCGGCCAGCACGTCGTGCACGGTCTGGTTGTAGACCAGGCTGTAGTAGTTGTGCATGCGTTCCGGGTCGGAGCCGTCGGCGTAGACGACGTCGGTCGGGACGCGCTCGCCGAAGTCGGTCTTGAACGCGTCCACCCCCATGTCGAGCAGCCCGCGCAGCTTGCCCGCGTACCACTCGCGGGCGGCGGGCGAGGTGAAGTCCACCAGCGCGCGGCCGGCCTGCCAGTGATCGTCCTGCCAGACCGTGCCGTCGGGCCGCCGCAGCAGGTGCCCGGCCGCCGCCCCCTCGGCGAACAGCTTCGACGCCTGCCCGATGTACGGGTTGATCCACAGGCACACCCGCAGCCCGCGCGCCTTCAGCCGCCGCAGCATGCCCTCGGGGTCGGGGAACACCTCCGGGTCCCACTCGAAGTCGCACCACCGGTAGCGCCGCATCCAGAAGCAGTCGAAGTGGAAGACGCTCAGCGGCAGGTCCCGCGCGGCCATCCCGTCCACGAACGACGTCACGGTGGCCTCGTCGTAGTCCGTGGTGAACGAGGTGGACAGCCACAGCCCGAACGACCAGGCGGGCGGCAGCGCCGGGCGGCCGGTCAGGGCCGTGTAGCGGCGCAGGATGTCGGCCGGGGACGGCCCGTGGATGATCAGGTACTCCAGGTCGTGGCCCTCAGCGCTGAACTGCACCCGCGACACGGTCTCCGAGCCGACCTCGAACGAGACCCGGCCCGGATGGTTCACGAACACCCCGTAGCCCCGGTTGGTGAGGTAGAAGGGCACGTTCTTGTAGGCGATCTCGCTGCTGGTGCCGCCGTCCTCGTTCCAGATGTCCACGGACTGGCCGTTGCGTACGAGGGGGCCGAACCGCTCGCCGAGCCCGTAGACGAGTTCGCCCGCGCTGAGCCGGAGCTGCTCGATCATGAAGTGCCGGTCGGCGGGGTCGCGCATGACGCCCAGGCTCCGGCCGGAGCTGCGGGTCAGCTCCCGCCCGCCCGCGCTGAACGTCATCTCCCAGGGCGCGTCCCTGCGCACGCGGACGGTCAGGCCGCCGCTGGTCAGGGACGCCTGCTCGCCGTCCACGGCGATCCGCGTCCCCGGCCGCTCGTCCCGCACCGCGAAGACGGGGGAGTCCGGCACGGACCCGGCGAAGTGCACGGCCCGCACGCGGATCACCTCCGGCAGCGGCGAGGACAGCTCGACCCGCAGGACCGGCCCGTCGATGGTGTCGCCGCGCCGGGTGATCTGCCTGGTCGGGGCGAGGATGCGCAGCGCGGCCGGCTCCTCGGTCACGTCGTGGGCGCACGTGACGTGGTCGCCGCGCACGCCGGGGCGCATCCGCCAGTAACCGTCCTTGAACTTCACCCGCCGCTCACCTCCGGGCGCAGCGCGGCGACCGCGCGGGGCGTCAAGGTGACGTGGCCGCGCGCGGGGGAGCCGGTCAGCAGGTCGGTCGCCGGCTCGGGGACCGGCACGCGGACCGTGTCCGCGCCGTGGTTGAGCAGGAACAGCACCTCGCCGCGGCGCACCGCCTCGACGTCCGGCGGCAGCTCGGGCAGCGGGCCGGTCACGCCCGCGTCGTCCAGCGCCCGCCCGATCAGCGTGCCGAGCGCGGCCGGCTCGGGCATCGTGCCCACATACCAGGCGACGCCGTTGCCGGCGCGGTGCCGGACGACGGCCGGCCTGCCTTCCAGGTCGCCCTCGGCGAACTCGGCCACCGTCTCGGCGCCCTCGGCCCGCAGCAGCTCGGTCCAGGTGCTCGCGGCGAACCCGGCGCCGTCGTCCCACCGGCAGCGCACCGGCTGCTCGGCGGCGACCGGCAGCCACTCCTCGCCGGAGGCCCCCAGCACCTCGCGCAGCGGCACCGGGAAGCGGCCGGTCCGCACGTGCCCGTTCGGGTCCACCACGCCGGAGAACGGCCCGACGACCAGCACGCCGCCCCCGTGCGCGTAGGCCGTCAGCGCCGCCGCGTCCCGGTCGCCGACCAGGAACAGGTTCGGCGCCACCACCAGCGCGTACGCCGACAGGTCGGCCGAGGGCGGCACCACGTCCACGCTCACACCGCGCTCGAAGAACGGCACGTAGTACGCCAGCATCTGCTCGGTGGCGTTGAGCCGGTCGCTGGGCCGGCCGCGCTCCTCCAGCGCCCACCAGCTCTCCCAGTCGAACACCATCGCCACCCGCGCGGGCACCGGCGTGCCCGCCACGGACGCGAGCCGGCGCAGTTCCCGCCCGTGCTCGCGCACCGCCGCGTGCAGCCGCGTGTCGGGGCCGGCGTGCGGCACCATCGCGGCGTGGAAGCGCTCGGAGCCGAACCGGGAGGCCCGCCACTGGAAGTAGCACAGCCCGTCCGCGCCGCGCGCCACCGCCTGCAGCGACTCCAGCCGGAACTGCCCCGGCGGCTTGGGCAGGTTGTGCGGACGCCAGTTGACCGCGCTCGTGGCCTGCTCCATCAGCACCCACGGCCGCCCGCCGCCCAGGCCGCGCATGAGGTCGTGGGTGAGCGCCGTGAGCGCGGGCGTGCGCGGGTTGCCCGGCTCCGGATAGCAGTCGTTGGAGACCACGTCCTGCTCCCCGGCGAACGACCAGTAGTCCACCCGGTTGAAGAACCCCATGAAGTTCGTCGTGACCGGGACGTCCGGGGTGTGCGCGCGCAGGACGTCCCGCTGCTCGCGGAAGTGGCCGAGCAGCTCGCCGGAGCAGAAGCGCCGCCAGTCGAGACGCTGGGTGGGATTGATCAGGTACGGGGCCCGGCGCGGCGGCACCACCTCGGCCCAGTCGCCGTAGCCCTGGCTCCAGAACGTGGTGCCCCACGACTCGTTGAGCGTGGCCAGGTCGCCGTAGCGCTCGCGCAGCCAGGCGCGGAACGCGGCGGCCGACTCGTCGCAGTGGCAGACCTCGCCGTACTCGTTGCCCACGTGCCATATCGCCAGCGCCGGATGGGCGGCGTAGCGCTCGGCGAGGGCGGTCGTGATGAGCTGGGAGCGCTCCCGGTAACGGGCCGAAGAAGGGCAGAACTGGTTGCGCGAGCCGTACCAGAGCCGGTGCCCGTCCTCGTCCACCGGCAGCGTCTCGGGCCAGCGGTGGCCCAGCCACGGCGGCGGCGAGGCGGTCGGGATCGCCAGGTCCACCGCGATCCCGTGCTCGCCCATCAGGTCGAGCACCCGGTCCAGCCAGCCGAAGTCGTGCCGGCCCGGCTCGGGTTCGAGCCGCGCCCAACTGAACACGCCCACCGTGACCAGGTTGACCCCGGCGGCCCGCATCAGCTCGGCGTCCTGGCGCCACACCTCCTCCGGCCACTGCTCCGGGTTGTAGTCCCCGCCGAACAGCAGCCCGCGTTCCTCGGTCAGCGGGTGCGTCCCGAGCTTTCCTGTCTCCATGTGCCCCCTTCACGTGGTGGCGCGGAGCTGTCCCCGACCACCAGACGGCAGGCGACGAGCCGCTGCCGCGGCGGTCCGCCGCGCGACTCGCCCTGCAACCGGTCGATGAGCATGCGGGCGCCGAGCCGGCCCAGTTCGGCGCTGGGCGGTTCCAGTGTCGTGAGCCGGGGGTGGAACATCTCGGCCACCCGGGCCGACGACAGCACCAGCAGCAGCGTCAGGTCCCCGGGGACGCTCCGGCCGCGGCGCGCCAGCGCCGCGAGCACGCCGACCGCCGCGTGGTCGTCCATCACGGCCAGCGCCGTCACGTCCGGGTGGACGTCGAGCAGGGCCTCCAACGCCCGGCCGCCCTCCTCGGCCGAGGCGGGACGGAAGCCGTCCACGTACCCGATCCCGGTCTCGGCGGCGGCCAGGGCGAACTCCCGCGCGGCGCGGATCGCGGGGCCGTAGCCGGCGGTGTGCGCGTCCTCGGAGAGGTTGAAGAAGGCCAGCTTGCGATGCCCGAGCCCGGCCACGTGCGCCACGGCGTCCCTGGCGGTGGCGGCGAAGTCGATGTCGGCGTAGTCGATCACGCCGGGCTCGCGGGTGCGCCCGATCATCGCGAACGGCACCCCGGCCCGCGCCAGGAACGCCGGCCGCTCGTCGTCGAGGCCCACCTCCATGAGCAGCACGCCGTCCACCAGGCCCAGGCCGGTGAGGTGGCGCAGTTCCTCGATCGGGTCGGCGCTCTCGGGCGAGAGCAGCAGGTGGTACCCCAGCTCGGCGGCGGCCTCGGCGGCCCCGGTGGCGAACTGCATGTCGGTCACCCCGAACCCGCCGCGCGGCGCGGGGAACAGCAGGGCGAGGATGCGGGTGCGCTTGCTCTGCAGGCCGCGGGCCAGCAGGTTGGGGCGGTAGCCCAGTTCGGCGGCGGCCCGCTCGACCCGCTTCCTGGTCGCCGGGGCCACGGGGCGGGTGCCGTTGAGCGCGGCGGACGCGGTGCTGACGGCCACCCGGGCACGTGCGGCCACGTCGCGTAGCGAGGTCAAGAGCACTCCGGGGGGCGGCCGATACGACGATCGAAACGTTTCGAACCACGCTAAAGTCCGGTTTGTCGTGATGTCAATGGGGTGAATGGGGCGGGCCGAAACGGGTGCGCCCGCGGAGGCCCGTCCGGGCGGGCCCCCGCGGTCACGCGCTCTAGTACACGTACGGCCAGCCGGCGGAGTCCCAGCCGATCAGGTTGATCCCGAGCTTGGGCGTGCCGCCCGCGTTGCCGTCGTAGTAGTGGTAGACGAGCAGGTCGCCGTCCACGTCGGACAGCACGCTCTGCCCGCCGGGGCCGATGACGCTCCCGTGCGTCTCCAGGACCATCGTGCCGCCGCCGCTCAGCATGGACGTGCCCGAGCGGTCCACGTACGGGCCCGTCGGGGCGGCCGAACGCCCGACCTTGACCTTGTACGTGCTGGACGTGCCCGCGCAGCACCGGTCGTAGGAGGCGAACAGGTAGTAGTAGCCGCCGTGCCGGACGATGTCCGGGGCCTCGACCGCGTACGGCGCGTCGGGGCGGGTGGCCAGGTGGTAGAGCGTCTGGTCGGAGGAGAGCCGCTTGCCGGTCGCGGGGTCGAGCCGGATCATGCGGATGCCCGTCCAGTACGAGCCGAAGCTCAGCCACCACCGGCCCGAGGCGTCCACCAGCAGGTTCGGGTCGATGGCGTTGTGGTCGGAGCTGGTCGTGGTCGAGTAGACCACGCCCTGGTCGCTCCAGCTTCCCGGCTGCCCGGTCGAGCTGGTGGCCAGGCCGATCGCGGAGAAGTTCGAGCCGAAGCCGGAGACCGCGTAGTACATCAGGTATCTCCCGCTCTGCTGGGAGATGTCCGGCGCCCACGGGTCGTTGCCGGAGGAGTACGTCCGCCACCACGACGGCGGCGAGCCGAACGCCGAGCCGGCGCGGGTGAAGGTGATCCGGTCGGTGGAGGTGCGGGCCTCCAGGTAACCGTGCGTGGAGTACACGACGTAGCCGCCGGACGAGGTGCGGATCATCGTGGGGTCGTGCACGACGACGTCACCGGTGACCAGGCCGGGGTTGGGGTAGGCGAGCGCGGCGCCGACGAGCGCGCCCACGAGGGTGCACGCGCTCGCGGCGGCGACGACGAGACGGGACAGGCGGCGCAAGGGTCCTCCATGGAGTCGGTCGGACGATGCGGCCGGGCGGGCAGGAGACCCGCCGGGACCCGCCGCGCGACGGAGCCGGGCGGGCGGGAGACCCGCGGGCCGGTGGAGCCGGGCGGGCATGGGGGCCCGCCGGGCGATGGAGCCGATCGGACGCTGCGCCGGTGCGTCGCAGGCAATGTAGGCGCGGCCTTTCGCGGCCGTCAACCCCGCTCCCGCCGGGCGTGAAAGTTACATGTCAGGGATCCCGCCGGCCTGCGACGATGCCGGATCGTGCCGGGCGGGCGCTTGACAGGCCGGGGCCGGCGTCCGTAGTTTCGGGCCGCTTTCGAATCGTGATGTTAACGCTAACATCGCGGGCTTGCGGAGGCTGCGCCGTGCGTCCCCGCCCGGCCGGACCGACTCGGGTCCGGCCGGCCGTCCGGCATGGGAGGTTCAGCTCGCGACGCGGTACCAGATGTTCGTGGCGTGCGGCAGGTGGCTGACGCTGAGCAGGTCGAGCGGGACGTTCGTGCCGCCCGGATGCGCGAACAGGCGCACGCCGTCGCCGAGCAGCACCGGCGCCACGATCGTCAGGATCTCGTCCAGCACGCCCGCCGCCAGGCACTGCCGGGCGACGTCGGCGCCGAGCACGTTGACGTACCGGCCGCCCGCCGCGGCCCTGGCCGCCGCGACCGCGGAGTCCAGGTCGCCGGCGAACTCGACGCCCGGCACCGGCGTGTCCGGGGGACGGTGGGTCAGCACGACCTGCCGCCCGTGCCACGTGCCGCTGAACGCGCCCTCCTGGTCCGTGCCCCGGTTCGGGTCGTCGCCGCCGAAGGTGCGGTTGCCCACCAGCAGCGCGCCGACCCGGCCGGCGAGCGCGTCCGCCTCCGGGTTCGGCCCGAGGTGCGCGGACAGCCAGGACATGTCCCCGCCCACCCCCGCGATGAAGCCGTCGGCCGACATGGTCACCGAGTACAGCAGTTTGCTCATGACCGGTAGACCGCCGGACGCGGCGAAAGTCATCGCACGGGGGGAGCGGTGGAACGGCGCTGGATCAGCTCTATCGGCCCCGCCAGCACCTCGGCGACGGTGTCGTCCGGCTTCAGGCTGCCCAGCAGCGTCACGCCGCGCCGGCCCAGCTCGGCCAGCGGCATGCGCACCGTCGTGAGCGCGGGGTGCAGGTAGCTGGCCAGGTCGAGATCGTGCACGGCCACGATCGACACCTCGCGCGCGATCTCCATCCCGGCCGCGCGCACCCCCTCCATCGCCCCGATGGCCGAGGCCACGTTCGACACGAACACCGCCGTCGGCGGCTCGGGGGCGGCCAGCAGCCGGGTCATCGCCGCCGCCCCGCCCGCCGGCGTGTAGTCGGCCGCCACGATCGGGCCCTCCGGCAGGCCCGCCTCGCGCATCGCCGCCGAGTAGCCGGCCGACCTGCGCGCGGCGGTGTCGGCCCGCGACGGGCCCGCGAGGTGGGCGATGTGGCGGTGGCCGAGCCGTACGAGGTGCTCCACGGCGAGCGCGGCGGCCCGCTGGTCGTCGAGGATGACGTACCGGTTGACGCCCCTGCTGCGGTTGTTCAGCATCAGCCACGGGATGGCGGCCTGGTCGAGCTGCCGGGTGAGCGCCGAGTCGTCGCCCGTGCCGGCCAGCAGCAGGCCGTCGATGCGGCCCTGCCCGATCCGGTCCATGTACTCGCTCAGCCCGGCCCCCGACGCGCTGCCGGTGACCAGCACGTACCCCTGGGCCGCCGCCTCCGCCTCCGCGCCCTTGATGATCTCGGCGTAGACCGGGTTGGCGAAGTCGGGGATGAACAGCCCGAACATGTGCGCCCGCGAGGTGCGCAGGCTGCGCGCGGCCACGTTGGGCCGGTAGCCCAGCTCGTCGATGGCCGCCAGCACCCGCTCGCGGGTCTCCTGGCGGATGTTGAGCGTGGGGTCCTTGTTGACCACGCGCGAGACGACGGCCCGATCGACCCGGGCCATCGCGGCGACGTCGGCGAGCGTCACGCGGGTGCGCTTCATGCCGCTGATCCTGGCCGCACGCTCTGCCCGCTGTCCATCGAATGGTAGAGCGCGTCGAGCAGCCGCAGCGTGCCGAGGTTGTCGCGGCCCGAGGTCTCCGGCTCGCCGCCCTCGGCGACGGCCCTCAGCAGCGAGCCCATCGGCCCCGCCACCGCGTCGGGCAGCCAGCGCCGGGTCACCGGGTACGGCAGCCACCCGTCCGTCGGCACCACCCGGCTGTTGACCTCCAGGGTGTCGGGACGGCCGTGCGGATAGTCGTACAGCAGGCCGAGCGTGCCCTTGATCGCGCCCTCGGTGCCCTCGACGCGGAAGGACGCCTCCCCGTCGCCGGTGCGGTTCTCGTGCGTGGCGTGCACCAGCGCCCGCACCTCGCCGGGGTAGACCAGCGTGCTCATCGTGCGGGTCTCGCCCCTGGCGAGCTGGCCCGGCGTGCGGCTGCCGGTGCAGAAGACCAGCTCGGGGTCGCCCAGGACGGAGCGGATCGCGTCGAGGTAGTGGATGGAGTGGTAGACGATCTCCAGCCGGTCGGTCGTGACCAGCCAGTCCCACGCGCTCCAGTCGGTGAGGATGTTGACGGTGAACGTCATGGCCGTCGGCTCGCCGATCCAGCCGGCGCGCACCATGGCGCGGGCGGCGGCGATGCCCTCGTCGAAGCGGAGCTGCTGGTTGACCGCCACCTTCAGCCCGGTGGCCGCCGCCAGGTCCACGAGGCCCTGGCCGGTGGCGACGTCGGGCGCGAACGGCTTCTGGCACAGCAGGTGCTTGCCCGCCGCCAGCGCCGCCCGCGCGATGCCGGGCTGCGCCCGCGGCGCGACCGCGATGTCCACGACCGCGACCCGCTCGTCGGCCAGCAGCTCCTCCAGCGTGGCGTACGTCCTGGGCACGCCGTGACGGGCGGCGACCTCGGCGGCGCGACCGGCGTCGAGGTCGTACAGGCCGGTCACCTCCAGCCCGGCCTGCCGGTAGGCGGGCAGGTGGGCCACGTCCACGATGGCCCCGGCGCCCACGACGGCGATCGGCCGCCGGTGCGCGGCCGGGACGGTCAGGTCCACGGCCGCGGCGATGGGCGCGAACACGTCGATCATCGCGGCACCTCCCCTGTCTCGTGGCGGCGGATCACGACGCCACCTCCTGATCGCCCGGATCGCCGGGGAACGTGACGCCGTAGCACCGGGCCGCCGTGCCGCCCAGCACCATCGCGCGGCCGGCCTCGTCCAGCCCGGACAGCGCGGCCCGCGTCTCCCGCCACACCTTGGCGTAGTCGCCGGCCAGCGTCGCCACCGGCCAGTCGCTGCCGAACATCAGCCGCTCCGGCCCGAACAGCTCCACGGCGTGCTCGACGTACGGCCGCAGGTCCGCGCCGGTCCATGTGGCGGCGTCGGCGGCGGTGTTCAGCCCGGAGACCTTGGCGTGCACCCCGGGGCACTCGGCCGCGCGGGCCAGCAGCGACGCCCACGGCTCCCACCCCTTCTCCTTGATCGGCGGCTTGGCCAGGTGGTCGATCACCATGCGCAGCCCCGGCACCCGCTCGGCCAGCACCGGCACGTGCTCCAGATGCCGCGGCAGCACCGCGACCACGTCGAACGGCAGGTCCGCGGCGGCCAGCAGCCGCAGGCCCTCGATCACCGCGTCCTGGAGGACCCAGTCGGGGTCGGGCTCGTCGTGGATGAGGTGCCTGACTCCGGCGAACCTGGGGTGGCGCCGGTAGCGCTCCAGCGCCCCGGCCGCCTCGTCGGGCCGGTGCAGCGGCACCCAGCCCACCACCGCGCCGATGAACGCGTGCGCGTCGGCCTGCGCGAGCATGGCGTCGGTGTCGGCGTAGGAGTCCATCGCCTGCACGAGGACCGTGCGCTCCACCCCGGCCGCCGCGAGCTGCGGGAGGAGCTCCTCCGGCTCGAACGTGCGGAAGATCGGCCCGTGCTCCGGCGTCAGCCACGGGTACGAGCCCGTCCGCAGGTTCCAGAAGTGCTGGTGGGCGTCGACTACGGGCATCCAGCCCTCCTCACAAGATCAATCGATTGAGCGTCACAAGGTAGCAGGAGGCTGGACGAGTTCCAGCGTGATCTCGTCGGGATCGACGAAGTAGCAGGCGTAGCCGCCCTTGTTCACGCCCGCGGTGATCTCCTGCGGCGGGTTGACGAAGCGCACCCCGGCCGCCGCCAGCCGGGCGTGCTCGGCGCGGGCGTCCTCGACCGTGAGCGCGAGGTGGGCCGCGCCGGGCAGGTGCCGCGACGGATCCCGGCCCGCGCCGCGCGGCCGGACGTACTCGACCAGCTCCAGGTCGTGGGAGGAGACGCCGCGCGGCTGGCCGGGCACGGCGAGCTGGGCCACGCGCAGCACGGCGTCGGGGTAGCCGACCAGCCGGCGGGTGTAGTCGTTGTCCTGCTCCTGGCGGTGCACCAGGGTGAAGCCGAGCAGGTCGCGGTAGAAGGCCACGGACCTGTCGAGGTCGGCGACGGTGAACGAGAAATGCCAGACGCCTCTCATCTCAGCGCCTCCTGTCTGACCGGTGCCTGCGGTTTCGTCGATTCCCTCACCCGTTTGACCTGCCGTTGACGGCCGGCGACGGTGTAGATGGCGGCGGCCACGACGACGACCGTGCCGACGATGACGCCCTGGTAGTTCGCGCCGAGGTTCAGCACGTTGAAGCCGTTGTCCAGAGTGAACAGGATGAGCGCCCCCACCACCGACTTCAGCACGCTGCCCAGCCCGCCGAACAGCGAGGTGCCGCCGAGGATGGCCGCGGCCAGCACGGTCAGCTCGGTGCCCTGCAGGCCCGTCGGGTTGATGGCCAGCAGCTTGGCGGCGAACAGGATGCCGACGAAGCCGGAGCCGAGCCCGTTCAGCACGAACGCGCCGATCTTGTAGCGGCTGACGTTGATGCCGGACAGGCGGGCCGCCTCGGCGTTCGCGCCGACCGCGTACAGGCGGCGGCCGATCACCGTGTAGCGCAGCACCGCCCAGGTGAGGCCGGCGATCACGATGAGGTAGTAGGTGGGCTTGCTCAGCCGCAGCTCGAACCCGAGCACCGGGCTGAGCGCGACGGCGACCAGCCCCGCGACCACGATCGCGATCCCGGCGCGGCGGGAGCGGCGCAGCAGCACGAGCACGCCCGCCGCGACCGCCGCCACCCCCAGGACGGCCAGGACGTGCGGGACCGTCCAGTAGCCGGCCTGCAGGGCGATGAGCGAGCTCTGCGCGGCCGGGTCCTCGGCGGTGATCGTCCGCCCGTCGGTCAGGATCAGCACCAGCCCGCGCACGGCCGTCATCGTGCCCAGGGTGACGATGAACGCGTTGATGCCGACGAGTTGCACGATCAGCCCGTTGACCGCGCCGCACACCAGCCCGGCGCCCAGCGCGATCGCCATCGCGAGCGGCAGGCCCAGCGGCGCCACCAGGCTGAGCACGGTGGCCGCCGAGAAGGCCGCCACGGAGGCCACCGACAGGTCGAAGTTCCCGCTGATCAGGACCACCGTGGTGAACACGGCGAGGATCGCGATGAGCGACGACTGGTCGAGGATGTTGATGACGTTCGTCGCCGACAGGTACGGCGGGCGGCCGAGCTGCGCGCTCAGCAGCGTCAGCACGGCGACGATCAGCAGCAGGGCGTAGACCACGCCCGCGTTGCCCGGGCGCAGGGCGGCGGCCAGGCGCGAGCGCGCTCCCGACGGGGCCGGGGCCGTCGCTTTCTCAGGCGGCATGGTGCTGCGCACCTCCCTCGCCGAATCCGTTCGCCAGCATCAGCAACTCCTCCTCGGATGTCTCGTGCGCCGCCCGTTCCGCGACGACGCGGCCCTCGCGGACGACCAGCACCCGGGTCGCCACCGCGAGGATCTCCTCGAACTCGCTGCTCACCACGAGCACCGTGCCGCCGTCCGCGGCGAAGCGGCGGACGAGTTCGAGGATGTCGGCCTTGGCTCCGACGTCCACCCCGGCGGTGGGCTCGTCGAGCATGAAGACGCGGGCGCCGCCGTACAGCCACTTGCCGAACACGACCTTCTGCGCGTTCCCGCCGGACAGCTCGCCCGGCAGCGCGTCCGGGCCGGGGCAGACGATGCCGAGGTCGGCGATGGCCCGCTCGGCGCGCTCCCGCTCGGCGGGCTCGCGCGGCAGCGACCGGCGCGCCGACAGCGACGGCAGGTGCGGCAGCGAGACGTTCTTCCAGATCGGGAACGTGCCCACCAGGCCCTGCGCGCCGCGGTCCTCCGGCACGAGCGCCATGCCCGCGGCCACGGCGGCGCGCGGGCCGCGGCCGACCGGGCGGCCCTCGACCAGCACCTCGCCGGTGGCGCGCGGGTCGGCGCCGTAGACGGCGTGCAGGATCTCCGAACGGCCCGAGCCGAGCAGCCCGGCCAGCCCGATCACCTCGCCCGCCCTGGCCTCGAACGACACCTCCCGCACGCCCGACGGCGAGCCGAGCCCGGACACCTTGAGCAGCACCGGGGCGTCGGCCGGAACCGGTTCGGCGCTGCGCCGCTCCACCTCCAGCAGCTCCCGGCCGACGATCACCTGGACCAGGCGGTCCTCGTCGTAGCCGGAGGTGCCGCCCTCCTCCACGACCGTGCCGTCCCGCAGCACGGTGACGTGGTCGGTCAGCGAGAGCACCTCGTCCAGGAAGTGCGAGACGTACAGGAACGCCGTGCCCTGCGCGGACAGCCTGCGTACGACGTCGAAGACGACCTGCCGCTCGCCCTCCGCGAGTGAGGCGGTCGGCTCGTCCATCACGACCAGCTCCGCGCCGGTGGCCAGGGCCTGCAGGATCGCCACCATCTGCCGCTCGCCGATGGCCAGGCCGGCCACCTCCGCGTCGGGGTCGATGGCGTAGCCGACCCGCTCCAGCAGCCGGGCGAACTCCGCGCGCCGGGAACGGGGCATCCGCCACGGGCCGGACGCGCCGAGGAAGACGTTCTCCAGCACGGTGAGCGTGGGCGCGAGCGGCACGTGCTGCATGATCGTGGCCACGCCCGCCTTCCTGGCGGCGCCGGGAGTGCGCCAGACGACCTCCTCGCCCTTCCACCGCACGACGCCCGAGGTCGGCGCGTGCGCGCCGGCGATGACCTTGATCATCGTCGACTTGCCCGCGCCGTTCGCCCCGACCAGGCCGTGCACGCTGCCGGCCTGCACGGTCAGGCGGGCGTCCTTGAGCGCGACCGTGCCGTTGGGGAACTCCTTGCCGACGCCCGTCAGGGACAGCAGGGGGGCGCCGCTCACCATTGCGGCGTGCAATCGGCGAGGTTGTCCTTGGTGATCGCCGGGGTGTCGTACGTGACGAACGCCGCGTCCTGCTTCTTCTCGCCGGTCAGGTGCTGGTACAGCGTGGTGAGGGCGAGCTTGCCGAGGTCCTCGGGCTTGTAGCAGACGGTGCCGGCGATGGTGCCCGCCTTGACCGCGTCGATGCCGAGCTTGCTGCCGCCGACGCCGACGATCCGGGCCTTGGAGCCGGCCGCCGTGACCGCCTTGGCGCAGCCCACCGCCATGTCGTCGGACTCGGCGTAGAACAGGTGCGTGTCGGGGTTGGACGAGAGCATGTTCTGGCAGGCCGACTGGGCCTTGTCCTGCACCCAGTCGCCGGGCTGGCGGGCCACGACCTCGTACGTCGCGCCCTTGGCCGCCGCCGCCCCCGGGAACTCCTGGAAGCGCTGGACCACCTCGGCGAAGCCCGCCTGGCCCTCCACGACGGCCAGCTTGCCGCCGCCCGGGACGACGCCGGCGGCGATCTCGCCGGCCTTGCCGCCCGCCGCGTACTCGTCCTGGGTGACCAGCGCCACCAGGCCCGGGTAGACGTCCTTGAGCTGGCGTGTCTTGGGGTCGCCGACCTGCGAGGCGACGGCCACGGTCGGGACCTGCGAGGCTTTGAGCCGGTCGGCCAGGCCCTGCGCCACCCCGGAGTCGACCGGCAGGATGAGCACGCCGTCGGGCTGCTGGGCGATGAGGTCCTGGATGTCGTTGCTCTGCTTGTCGGCCTTGCCCTGCGCGTCCAGCTCGACGATCCTGACGCCGAGCCGGGCGGCCTCCTCCTTGATGCCCTTGCCGATGGCGGCCGGGAAGGGGAAGCTCAGGCCCAGGTTGGAGACACCGATCGTGTACTCCTTCTTGCCGTCGTTACCGTCATTGCCGTCGCCGGAGGCGCCGGTCGATCCGCCACAGGCCGTCGCGCTCATGATCAGCGCGGCGGCGACGAGGAATGCCTTCTTCATGGTTCTCCTGCCGGAGTCAATCGTTTGACTTCGTGCTCCGCTCGCGGAGCGATTAGCGGTCAGCCCTTGACCAGGGCCCGTACATCCCCCGTGATGCGCGCGGCGTCCGGCACCAGAGCCTGGGCCAGCACCGGCGCGGCCGGCATCCGCACGTCCGGCGTGCCGATCCGGATCGGCGGCGCGAGCAGGGGCGCCCCCGCCCCCGCGACCCGGGCGACCACCTCGGCGCCGAAGCCGCCCGTGACGTTCGCCTCGTGGACGACCGCCAGCCGCCCCGTGCGGCGCACGCTCGCGAGCACCGCCTCGGTGTCGAACGGGTTGAGCCACGGCGTCTCCAGCACCTCGGCCTCGATCCCGTCGCCGGCCAGCGTCTCCGCCGCCTCCAGCACGCGGTGCGTCATCGCGCCCCACGTGACGATCGTGACGTCGGAGCCCGCCCGGCGGGTGCGCGCCCCGCCCATCGGCCGCACCGGGCCGCCGGTCTCGACCGGCTCCTTGGGGCCGAAGTACAGCGTGCGGTTCTCGATCACCAGCACCGGGTCGTCGCAGTGCACGGCGGTCACCAGCAGGTCGTGGGCGTCCTGCGGCGTGCTCGGCATGCACACCCGCAGCCCCGGCACGTGCAGGAACAGCGCCTCCAGGCACTGCGAGTGCTGCGCGCACGCGCCCGGCGCGTTGCCCTGCTGGGTGCGGATCGTCAGCGGCGCCGTCAGCCGCCCGCCCGACACGTACCGGACGTTGGCCGCCTGGTTGACGATCTGGTCGAGCGCGACCAGCGAGAAGTCCGCCCACATGATCTCCACGATCGGGCGGCGGCCGAACATCGCCGCGCCCACCGCGCTGCCCAGGATGGCCGACTCGCTGATCGGCGTGTCGAAGGCCCGCTCGCCGTGCTGCCTGCGCAGCCCCCGCGTCACCCCGAACACGCCGCCGGGCACGCCGACGTCCTCGCCGTAGACCAGCGTCTCCGGCAGCTCCTCCATCAGGCGGTGCAGGGCCGCGTTCACGGCCTCGCCGTAGGACAACTCACGCATACAGGTGCTCCCTGGCTGTGGCGGGGTCGGCGAGCGGCGCGGCCTGCGCCGCCTGGGCGGCGGCCGCCATCTCAGCAGCGTCGGGCCGCCGCCCTCGCGGGCCACCTCCAGCGCGTCGCGCACGTGGAAGCGCACCGCCTCGGCGTCGTTGCCGTCGATCCGGTGACCCGGCATGCCGTACGCGGCGGCGCGGTCGGCCAGGCGCGGGCTGCGCACCATGTCGGCGATCGGCGTCAGCTCCGAGTACCGGTTGTTCTCGCAGACGAACACCACCGGCAGGGAGAACGCGGCGGCGAAGTTCATCGCCTCGTGCACCGCACCCTGGTTCATCGCGCCGTCGCCGAACACGCTCACCGCCACCCGGTTCGACCCGTCGTGCCGGCCGGCCAGCGCCGCGCCGCACGCGATCGGCGCGCCCGCGCCGACGATCGAGTTCTCGCCGTGGAAGCCGTACTCGGCGGCGGTGAAGTACGCCGAGCCGCCCCGTCCGCCGTTGACGCCGCTCGCCCGGCCCATCAGCTCGGCGAACAGCGGCTCCGCCGGAACGCCCCTGGCCAGCGCCCACCCGTGGCCCCGGTAGGTGGCGAACAGCGCGTCCTGCGGCTCCAGCACGTCGCACGCGCCCACCGGGACGGCCTCCTGGCCGATGCACAGGTGCACCGAGCCGACGATCGGCCCCTCGGCCCGCAGGTCACGCACCTTCTCCTCGAACGCGCGGATCCGCCACATGGCCAGCAGGTCCGCCAGCCGTCTCTCGCTCATGCCGACTCCTCCAGTGCTTCCTCCCGGGCCGCCGGCCCGCCCGCCGGGTCACTCCAGGCGTCCAGCGCCGCGGCGCAGACGGCCTCGGCGTCGCCGATGTAGGACTCGGGCGGGATGGGCAGCGGGCCCAGACTGTCCAGGTCGCCGGGTCCGGCCACCTCCAGCAGCGCGTCCGCCAGCGCCCGGCCGCCCTCGCGCGCCGCGTGCGCCGCCCGGTAGACCAGGTCGTGCGCCCGCTCCCGGCCCAGTGCCGGGGCCAGGCGCATCATGTACGCCTCCGCCATGATCAGGCCGCCCTCGGCGTCGAGGTTGGCCCGCATCGCCTCCGGGTAGACCCGCAGCCCGGCGGTGACCTCGGCGGCCGTGGCCAGCGCGCCCGCGGCCAGCTCGGCCAGCAGCGGCACGACGTACCACTCGACCTGCCACTCGCCGGCCGCCCGCTCGTGCCCGGCCTCCATCGCGCGGAACAGGCCCGAGCTGAGCGCGCCCGCCGTGCCCGACATGCCGATCACGGCCTCGCAGCCGATCGGGTTGGCCTTCTGCGGCATCGTCGAGGAGGCGCCCCGGTGGTGGCCGCCCGCCTCGCGCACCTCGCCGACCTCCGTCCTGGACAGGTCGACGACCTCGCGGGCGAAGCGCGCCGCGGTCGCCGCCAGCGACGCGCACGTCACGCCGAACTCCGCCACGCCGTCCCTGGCCACGTGCCACGGGACCGCTGTCGTACGCAGCCCCAGCTCGCGCGCCATGCCCTCGCGGACGAGGGCCGAGCGCTCGCCCATGGCCGCCGAGGTGCCGCCCGCGCCGAACAGCGACACGACCCGCACCTGGCGCGCCGTGGCGGCCACCCGCTCGCGCTGCCGCGTCACCTCCGCCAGCAGCACCGCCATCTTCGCCCCGAACGTCGTGGGCACCGCCTGCTGGGCGTGCGTACGGGCGGCGATGACCGTGCCCGCGTGCTCGGCCACCAGCCGGGCCACCGCGTCGCCGAACGCGCCGAGCAGCGCGGCCAGCCGGTCGAGCGCCTCGCCGAGCTGCAGGGCCAGGCCGGTGTCCATGATGTCCTGGGTGGTCGCGCCGTAGTGCACGCGGCCGTTCGGCCCCTCGGGCAGCGCCGCCGAGATCATCCGCACCAGCGGCAGGATCGGGTAGCCCACGTTCACCGCCTCCGACCACAGCCGGGTCAGGTCGATGTTGGCGGGCACGCAGGCCCGCACGATCGCCGCGGCGTCCTCGGCCCCGATCACGCCCGCCCCGGCCTGGGCCCGCGCGAGCGCCGCCTCGGTGCGCAGCCAGGCCAGCACCGTGCGCTCGGCGGAGAAGATCTCCGCCATCCCGTCGTCGCCGAACAACTCGGGCAGCAGCTTGAACGTCTGCCTGTTCAAGGTCAGTTCATCTCCAGTCCGCCGTCGACGTTCAGAGCCTGGCCGGTCACGAACGACGCCAGGTCGCTGGCCAGGAACAACACCGCTGAGGCGACCTCTTCCGGCCGCCCGGGACGCTTGAGCGGCGAGCGCTCGCCGACCTCCGCCAGGTAGCGGGCGCCCGCCTCGGGGCCGAAGCGGCGGTCGCGGTCGCTGATGATCTCGTCCCACATGGAGGTGAGGAAGACGCCTGGGCAGACCGCGTTCACCCGGACCGGCGCCAGCGCCTCGGCCGCCGACTTCGTCAGCGACAGCAGCGCCGTCTTCGTGGCCGAGTAGTGGGCCGCGTTGGGCCGGCCGGAACGGGCGGCCACCGAGGCCAGCGTCACGATCGAGCCGCCGCCGTGCTCCACCATGCGGCGGCCGGCGGCCTGGGTGAGCCAGAACGTGGCGTTCAGGTTGACGTCGACGATCCGCAGCCACTCCTCCGGCTCGATGTCGAGCAGGGGGGTGGTGCGCATGACGCCGGCGCAGTTCACCAGCACGTCGATCCGGTCGAGCCCGTCCACCAGGGCCCTGGCCTGGGCCCGGTCGGTGAGGTCGGCCGCCCGCGCCTCGGCCCGGCCGCCCAGCTCGGCCGCCGCCGCGTCGAGGCGCGGGCCCGCCAGGTCGGAGAGCACGACGTCCGCTCCTGCGTCGGTCAGCGCGCGGGCGCAGGCGAACCCGAGACCTCCCGCGCCGCCCGTGACGAGCGCGGTGCGGCCCGTCAGGTCGATCGTGACTGCCATCCCTGGTGGTCTCCCTCATGCGCGTTGGTCAAACGATTGACCTGACCATAGCAACCAGCTCACAAACCGAACAAGAGGGAGGTCAATCGTTTTTATTAGGAAATTTCCCCACATTTAACGAAGCTCAGAACGTACCCACCCCCAACCCCGACA
>NZ_SSXE01000126.1 GCF_021699195.1 Nonomuraea sp. MG754425
GGGGCGGCCGAACGCGGCGGCGGTCTCCTCGTCGCTCGGCCAGAACGTCTCGATGGCCAGCTCAGACACCGTCACGTCCACCGGGGTGCCGAACGTGGCGATCGTGGTGAACATCGACAGCACCCGGTCGCCGGCCGCGATCCGCAGCGGCACCAGGATGTCGGCGGGCGAGGGCACGTGCGCCACGTTCAGATCGACGCCCGGGTAGGTGTAGGAGGCCAGCTCGTCGTGGAGTTCGGCGAGCTGGCCGTTCCCCGACATCTCGGCCTGCCTGCGGAGCTGGTGCAGCAGGTGGGCGCGCACCTCGGCCAGGTTCAGCAGCCGGCCGCCCATGGCCTGCGGGTGCAGCGAGAGCCGCATCACGTTGACGGGCTCGGCCAGCAGCTCGGCGGGCACCCCTTCCATGAACATCCCGGCGGCCGAGTTCGCCGCCACCAGGTTCCACACCGCGTCCACCACGACCGCCGGGTACGGCTCGTGCCCGGCCAGGATCTTGTCCAGCGCCCGCCGGACGACGTCCATCTCGGGGGCGCGCACCTCCCGTTCCGGATAGACGGGGGCGAACCCGGCCGACACCAGCAGCCTGTTGCGGTGCCGCAGCGGCACCTCCAGCTCCTCCGACAGCCTCATCACCATCTCGCGGCTCGGACGGGCGCGGCCCGTCTCCAGGAAACTGATGTGTCTCGCCGAGACGTCGGCCTCGATGGCCAGGTCGAGCTGGCTCACCCTCCTGCGCTGCCGCCACGATCGCAGCAGCTCACCGAAGGAATCCTGTGGTACGGCGACGGCTCCCATGACGGACACGGTAGCGGGACCCGGGGAAGGGGTTCGATTACCCCCCAGGTCATGGGGCCGGAGCGGGGCGTGCGGGAAGCGGGTGGTCCGTCGCCCGCTTCCTCGGGAATCGCCCAGTCCTCGGTAACTGTCGGTGGCGCGTGACACGATGGCCGCGAGCGACCACCGACACGGGAGCGACGCCTCGCTGCACTCCCGCCCTGAAGAAAGAGGTCCCGCCCACCCGGCGGTCACCCGCCCGCTCCACCCCGGCGGTCGGCCGCAAGCGGCACCAACGCCACATACGCACGTTCGCTTGAGGAGATTCGATGAGTGACGCAGTGCTCGCGATAGGCACCCGCAAGGGCCTGTTCCTCGCCCGTTCCACCGGCGGCGGCCCCTTCCGGATGGAGCCGATCCGGTTCTCCACGGTCGCGGTCCACTCGGTCGCGATCGACACCCGCGCCGGCACCCCCCGGCTGCTGGCCGGCATCGAGTACGGCCATTTCGGGCCGTCCGTCATGTACTCCGACGACCTCGGTGAGACCTGGCAGGAGGCGGAGCGTCCGCCGATCGCCTTCCCCGGGAAGACCGAGGCGACGCTGAGCCGGGTGTGGCAGCTCACGCCCTCGCCGTCGGAGCCCGGCGTGGTGTGGGCGGGCGTCGAGCCCGCCGCGCTGTTCCGCTCGGAGGACGGCGGCGTCACCTACCGGCTGGTCGAGGGGCTGTGGGAGCATCCGCACCGCGAGAGCTGGCAGCCGGGCGGCGGCGGGCTGTGCCTGCACACGATCGTCAACCACCCCACCGACCCCGAGATCATGGCGGTCGCGGTGTCGGCGGCCGGCTTCTACCGCACGACCGACGGCGGGCTGTCGTGGGAGGCGGCCAACAAGAACATCCGGGCCCCGTTCATGCCCGAGGGGCAGCAGTATCCCGAGTTCGGGCAGTGCGTGCACAAGGTGTCCATGCACCCGACGCGGCCCGAGCGGCTCTACCTGCAGCACCACTTCGGCGTCTACCGCAGCGACGACTTCGGCGGGAGCTGGCGCGACATCGGCTCGGCGCTGCCGTCCGACTTCGGCTTCCCGATCGTGGTGCACCCGTCGCGGCCCGACACCGTCTACGTGCTGCCGCTGGCGGCCGACATCGACCGCATGCCGGTCGATCACCGCTACCGGGTCTTCCGCAGCGACGACGGGGGCGCCAACTGGCAGGCGTTCTCGGCCGGGCTGCCCGAGGGGCCGGTGTACGCCACCGTGCTGCGCGACGCGATGACCGCCTCGGAGGCGGGGGTGTTCTTCGGCACGCGCGACGGCGAGGTCTACGGCTCGCGCGACGACGGCGAGAACTGGTCGCTGGTCGGCCGCCACCTGCCCGACGTGCTCACGGTGCGCGCGGCGGTGCTGTGACCGTGCCGTGCAAACCGGTGACGATGGTCGTGTTCGTGCTGCCCAGTTCGCTGCGCCGGTGGGTGAGCGGGCGCACCGAGGTCAAGGTCTTCGCCGTCGGGGCCGATCGCGACTCCCCGCCCACCCTGGGTTCGGCCCTCGACATGCTGCGGCGTACGCATCCGATGCTGGAGGAGCGGCTGCGCGACGACTACGGGCGCATCCGCAGGCACATCAGCATGATCGTGTGCGGGGAGAACTCCCGCGGGCTCGGCGGCCTCGACTGCGCCCTGCCGCCGGGCGCGGAGGTCTACGTGCTCCCCGCGCTCGCCTGAACGGTCCGGCCGCCGACGAGGACGGGGCCCGGTGACAGACCCCGGCCTGGACGGGCTCAGGGGCAGACGCGGCCGTTGGCCTCGAACGCCGCGTGGGTGAGCGGCATGAGCCGCGCCCACTGCTCCTCCATCCGCTCCGCGACCATCTCGATCTCGCGCTGCGGGAACGACGGGAAGGCGGAGTCCTCGCGCTTGACGCGCAGCGACAGGAAGTTCATCAGCGCGCGGGCGTTGCAGGTGGCGTACATCGAGGAGTAGAGGCCGACGGGCAGCACCGTGCGGGCCACCTCCCGCGCCACCCCCGCCTCCAGCATCTCAAGGTAGGCGCGGTAGGACTGACGGCAGCTCTCCTGGGTCGCCTCGGTGACCAGCTTGTGCTGCTCGGGGCTGCCGGGGGTGAAGACGTACTTGCCGGGCCTGCCCTCCTGGACCAGCTTGCGGTCGGGCCCCGGCACGTAGAAGACCGGTTCGAGCTGCCGGTAGCGGCCGGACTCCTCGTTGTAGGAGAACGTCCGGTGCCGCATGAACTCGCGGAAGACGAAGATCGGCGCGCTGATGTAGAAGGTCATCGAGGAGTGCTCGAACGGCGTGCCGTGCCGGTCGCGCATCAGGAAGTTGATCAGGCCCTTGGAGCGCTCGGGGTCGGCCTCGATCTCGGCCAGCGAGCTCTCGCCCTTGGTCGAGACCCGCGCCGCCCAGAGGACGTCGGCGTCCGACGCGGCGGATTTGATCAGCTCCACGTCCATGTCGCTGCGGAACTTGATCTCGGTCTGCGGCTCGACCTCGCCCATCCGGGCCCCCACTCGTGTCGGCGATGTGACGACCCAAGCAAACCAGGTCGGGCCCCCGCGCGCGAGTCGGCGCCCGCCGCCCCCTCACCTCGGTACGGCGGGCGCCTCCTCAGCTCGCGCCGCAGGTCAGCAGCGCACGGCGGCCCGGTCGCGGGTCACCAGGCCGGTGGTACGTGTGCAGACGAGCCGGCCGCCCTTGATCGACGGCGAGTACCCGCTGACGCCCGCTGCCGCGGTGACCTTGACCGGCGCGGCGGGCTGCTCGCGTCGAGGGGCCTGGCGTGGACGCGGAAAGCGGCGAACTCGGCGTCGTACGAGCCCAGACCGCCTGTCTGCCGTCGGTGGCCGGGTAGTAGTTCCACCGCTCGCCTTCCGAGAGGGACACCGGCCCGCCGCCGCCGTGCAGGCGTCCGGTGACGATCCGCCGGTCGCGGGCGGCCGTCGGTGACGGTCCGCAGCGGGCGAGGTCAGAGGCGGTAGATGCGCCGCGCGTTGCCCGAGCCGATCATGTGGGCGACGCGGGCCGCGTCGGACGCGCTCCACTCCCCCGCGGCGATCCTGGCCCCGAGCGCGCCGGCCAGGGCCCGCCGGTAGGACAGCGCGCCCAGGTAACCGGTCTCGGCCAGGCCGCGGCAGCCGGAGCTGAACACCTGCTTGTGGAACGGCGCCAGCTCCAGCAGTTCGTCCATGGCCCTGGCCGCGGCTCCGGCGCCGTACGGCAGCGCCAGGCCGACGTCCACGTACACGTGCGGGAAGACCCCCGCCAGGTGGGCGGCCTGGCGGTGGAACGGGTAGCAGTGCAGCAGGATCACGGGCACGCCGAGCGGCTGCAGCGCCCCGGCGAACGCGCTGAGCCTGGCCGGGTCGGCGCGGTGCGGCTCGAAGGCCGCTCCCCCGTGCTCCCAGCCGTGCCCGGCCCGGGAACCTCCCGCGTACCCGCCGCCGAAACCGCTGTGGAACTGCACCGGCAGGCCCCGCTCCCGCGCGATGTCCACCGCGCTCCACAGCAGGTGGCGCAGCAGGACGTGGTCCGTCAGCGGCTCCTTGGGGTCGGCCAGACGGCGGTTGGCCGCCGCGATCACCGCTCCCCTGGCGGGCCTGGCCGGGTCGAAGTCGAGGCCGCACAGGGCGCCGATGACGGTCTTGAGCCCGACGGCCCTGGCGGCCCTGGCGGCCAGTTCGTCGCCCAGGGTGTCGAGGTAGTCCACGGCCAGCTCGGCGGTCGCGGCGACGTCCCGCTCGATGCGCTCGATCCGGACCAGCTCGTCGGCGGCGGCACCGCCGTGGCGGCCCATCTCGGCGGCGGTCAGCACCTCAAGGTCGTCGGGGGCGGCATCGACCAGGAACGCCACCACCCCGGCCCCGGCCAGCAGCCGCCGGTTGACCTCGGCCGCCCCCAGCTCGGCCCGGCGGGCCAGGTAGACGGCGGGCGGCGCGTGCGGCTCCAGGTCGAGCAGCGGCGCGCACCAGCGGCGCACGGCCACCCCGAACGGCGTGTCGAAGTGGGTGGTGCCGGGCGGCGCGGGGCTGCCGCCCCCGCCGAGGAGCAGCTCGAACTGCGCCCGGCCCAGATCGTCGCGCCGCACCCCGTGACAGTGGTGATCGACGAGCGGGGCGAGCAGCGCGTCACGCACCGTGCCGGGCAGGTCTACGGGGAGCATGCGGGGAACTCTAGGGGAGCCCCGCACGCCCCCGCCCGTGTTTTACCTACCTGCGGGACAGACGCAGCACGTTCGCGATGACCTTCGCGCCCGCGCCGCCCTCCTGGGTCAGGATCGACTCGGGGTGGAACTGCACGGCGTAGCGGTGCCGCTCGGCGTCCTCGATCGCCATGACGTTGCCGTCGGGCGTCAGCGCGGTCGGGGTGAAGCCGACCACGCCGGGCCGCTTGGCGTGCAGGGAGTGGTAGCGGGCCGCGGTGAACTCCTCGGGCAGGCCCTCCAGCAGGGCGCTGTCGCCCAGCTTGGCGACCTGGCCGCGCTTGCCGTGCTCGGGGTAGTCGAGCAGCTCCAGGGTGCCGCCCGCGTGCTCCACCATGGCCTGCAGGCCCAGGCAGACGCCGAAGACCGGCAGGTCGCGGGCGTAGACCTCGTCGAGCAGGGCCGAGATGCCGAAGTCGGTCGGCCAGCCGGGGCCGGGCGAGAGCACCACCAGGTCGGGGGCGATCTCGTCGAGCATCGGCGCGGGGAAGCCGTGACGCAGCGTCACGACGTCGCAGCCCTCCTGGCGGAAGTAGTCGGCCAGGGTGTTGACGAAGGAGTCCTCGTGGTCGACGAGCAGCACCTTCATGCCCTGGCCCGGCTGCTCCCTGACCTGCGGGCCGGTCACGACCTCGGGCTGGTTGACCGCGGCGAGGGCGCCGAGCAGGGCGCTGGCCTTGAGCTCGGTCTCGCGCTCCTCGGCCTCGGGGTCGGAGTCGAACAGCAGCGTGGCCCCGGCCCTGACGGTCGCCACGCCGTTCTTGATCTGCGCGGTCCGCAGGGTCAGGCCGGTGTTCATGGTGCCGTCGAAGCCGATGAAGCCGATGGCGCCGCCGTACCAGCGGCGGGTGGTGGCCTCGTGGTCCTCGATGAACTGCATGGCCCAGGTCTTGGGCGCGCCGGTGACGGTGACCGCCCACATGTGGGTGAGGAAGGCGTCGAGCGCGTCGAACTCGGGCCGCAGCCGGCCCTCGATGTGGTCGACGGTGTGGATGAGGCGGGAGTACAGCTCGATCTGGCGGCGGCCGATGACCCTGACGGTGCCGGGGACGCAGATGCGCGACTTGTCGTTGCGGTCGACGTCGGTGCACATGGTCAGCTCCGACTCCTCCTTCACGCTGGACAGGAGGGTGCGGATGGCCTCGGCGTCCTCGACCGGGTTGCTGCCGCGGGCGATCGTGCCGGAGATGGGGCAGGTCTCGACGCGGTCGCCGCTGACCCGGACGTACATCTCGGGCGAGGCGCCGACCAGGTGCTCGCCCTCGCCGAGGCTGATGATGAACTCGTACGGGGCCGGGTTGCTCTTGCGCAGGCCGCGGTAGAAGGCGGACGGGTCGGCGCAGGTGGCGTGGAAGACCTGGCCGGGCACGACCTCGAACAGGTCGCCGCGCTTGAACTTCTCCTTGGCGGCGGCCACGACCTTGGCGTACTCGCCCCTGACCGGGTCCTGCGGCAGTGCGGCGGGGACGACCGGCGGGGCGGAGGAGCCGGTGCGCTCCAGGCCGCGGGTGGTGGCGCCGTCGACGGTGAACTCGTAGCGGTACTCGATGCTGGTCTCGCGCTGCCGGTCGATCACGACCAGCCGGTCGGGCAGGTGCAGCACGAGGTCGCGCTGGTCGGCGGGGCGGGCCAGTTCCTGTCTGATGGGCTCGAACTGGAAGGCCAGGTCGTAGCCGAAGGCGCCGTAGAGCCCGAGGTGCGGGTCGTCGCCCCGGAAGGCGGCGATGACCTCGCGGATCGCGGTGAAGACGGTGGGCCTGCGACTGCGCAGTTCCTCGGGCAGCAGGTCCTCCGAGTCGGGGACGTGCACCTCGACCCGGTCGGCGGTGGGCTCGGTGACCGGCTTGCCCGCGGCCAGCAGGCACGAGGCGACGGCGGGCAGCACGACCCGGCCCCGCTCGTTGAGCGCGGTCACCGAGATGTTGCGGCCCTTGGCGACCAGTTCCAGGCATGGATCGACGTAGCCGAAGGCCCAGCGGCTGTAGCGGCCCGGGTAGTCCATGCCCGAGGAGAAGGCGCCGCCGCGCCGCTCCGTCAGGGCTGTCACGATCTCTTCGAGGGCGGCCTCGTCCACCTCACGTGTCTCGCGCTCGACACTGATGCCCCCGGCAGTGGTATATCCGCTCGTCTCCACTTCCTGCCCCTTCACCACGTCAAATGATCGGGCCCCGGCGCGGACACGAGAAAGGCCGCCAATCCGGGGCGGCCGTCCGTTGGGAATGCGAAACACGCGCCGCCTAGAAGCGGCGCCACCACTGGAGCTGAGCGTGATATCGCATGAAGACCAGGGTAACCGCCGGACCATGATCGCGCAACGCGACTCGCCGGGCCCCGCTCGCACGGGTTTCAATACAGGGCTGTACTGTATTTGAAGGAAGGGAGTCCCCCATGACCGAGGCTGATCCCCACATGACGGCGATCGCGCTGCCCACCGCACGGCCCACCCCGTTCGACCCGCCCGTGGAGCTGGGCGAACTGAGCGGGAGCCGGCCCATCACCCGGCTGTCCTACCCCGACGGCCATCTCGGCTGGCTGGTCACCAGCCACGCGCTCGTCCGCGAGGTGCTGGCCGACAAGCGCTTCAGCGCGCGCTCCGAGCTGCGGCACATGCCCATCGAGCCCTCCGGCGAGGCCGGGCGGCCCGCGCCGCCCGGGATGTTCATCTCGACCGACCCGCCCGTGCACACCCGCTACCGCCACCTGCTGACCGGCGAGTTCACCGTGCGCAGGATGCGGCAGCTCACCGAGCGGATCGAGGAGGTCACCCGTGTCCACCTCGACGCGATGGAGCGGCAGGGCCCCCCGGCCGACCTGGTGGAGGCGTTCACCGCGCCGATCCCCGCCGTGGTGATCTGCGAGCTGCTCGGCGTGCCCGAGGACGAGCGCGCGCGGTTCATCGCCCAGGGCGCCATGCTCAGCCGCGCGGACGTGTCGTACGAGGACAGGTTCGCGGCCTACCTGGCGATGCAGGCCCACATGAAGGAGCTGGTGCAGGCCAAGCGGGCCGCGCCGTCCGACGACATGCTGAGCGGGCTGACCAGGAGCGACCTCGACGACGAGGAGCTGGCCAACATCGGCTTCATGCTGCTGGGCGCCGGGCTGGACACCACCGCCAACATGCTCGCCCTGGGCACCTTCGCGCTGCTGCGCGACCCCGGCCAGCTCGCCCTGCTGCGTTCCGGGCCCGAACGCGTCGAGCAGGTGGTGGAGGAGTTGCTGCGCTACCTCAGCATCGTCCCCTTCCTGGTCCGCACCGCGCTGGAGGACCTCGACCTGGGCGGCGAGCGGGTCGGCGCCGGGGAGACCGTCACGATCTCGCTCGCGGCGGCCAACCGCGACCCCGCCCGCTTCCCCGACCCCGACCGCCTGGACGTGCTCAGGCCGGCCGGCGGCCACGTGAGCTTCGGCCACGGCGTGCACCAGTGCCTGGGCCAGCAGCTCGCGCGGGTGGAGATGCTGGCGGGCTATCCGGCGCTGTTCGCCCGCTTCCCGGAGCTGCGCCTGGCCGTCGAGCCCGGCGAGGTGCCGCTACGCACCGACATGGCCATCTACGGCGTGCACCGCCTGCCCGTCACCTGGGGGTGACGGCGGGTCAATAGACTCCAGCCGGACGACCTGACACGAGCTGAGAACGACGCGAGGGGCATGGCCGAGCACCAGAAAGCCGGGCACCAGGTAGCCGGGCACGACACCGGCCGCACGCGACCGGCACGGCCTCCTGGCCGCCCGCGCAGCCAGGAGGCCGACCTCGCCATCCTGTCCGCGGCGCTCGACCTGCTGATCGACCAGGGCGCGGCGCTGACCAGCATCGAGCAGGTGGCCCGGCGCGCCGGGGTGACGCGGGCGACGGTCTACCGCCGCTTCGCCGACAAGACGGCGCTGCTGGTGCGGACGCTGGAGTGGGCCAACCACGACGACGACCCGGGGTTCACCGGCTGGCGCGACATCGAGCACATGGTCGCCGACTGGGCGGCGTACCTGGCGGTGCCGCGCAACCGCCGCCTGCTGCGCCGCCTCTACGGCAGCGTGGACGACTACCCCGAGCTGATGGCCGCCTACCGGCTGGTCAACGGCGGACGGCGGGCGGCGGTGGTGCGCGAGATACTCATCCGCACCCGCGAGCTCGGGCGGCTGCCGCGCGAGGTGGATCCGGCGGTGCTGCAGGAGATGCTCACCTCGGCGGTGATCTACCAGGCCAGCACCCTGGCGGAACACGAGGACCGGGAGGGGATCGCGGCGCATTTCATGGCGATCCTCCAGCAGGTCGGTTATCGGGCCGGATGAGACGACATTCGGTCTGACCAGATTACATTTCACCGCGAAAAGTAACTTTTCACGACATCTCTTGCTTTCCGAACACGATCTCTTCACCCTTCTCGACAGAGGCGTAAAGATCACCTCTCCCCATGTCGTGAAGGAGAGCCAGTGCCCCACACCCCCCGCTTACGCGCGGCCCTGATCGGGATCGCGACCGTCGCCGGCCTGCTGGTCCCGCAGGCCGCGGCACAGGCGGCGCCGGATCCCGGCAAGATCGACGCGACCGTCCAGGCGCAGTTGGCCCAGGACGACAAGGCCACCTTCTGGGTCCGGATGAAGGGCAGCGCCGACCTGAGCGGCGCCCGCCGCGCCCTGGCCAAGGAGACGAAGGCCGAACTGGTCTTCGAGGCCAAGAATGAGCAGGCCGAAACCTCCCAGGAGGGCCTGCGCAAGCTGCTCGACGCCCGGCACGCCGACTACGTCCCGTACTGGATCGTCAACGCGGTCAAGGTGACCGCCGACGAGAAGCTCGCCGGGGAGATCGCCAAGCTGGCCGAGGTCGAGCGCATCGCCCCGATCCGCACCCTGGCCCTGCCCGAGCCCGTCGCCGGCACGCCGCAGGCCAGGGTCAAGGCCCAGGACGCGGCCGTCGAGTGGAACATCGACCGGATCAACGCCCCGCGCGTGTGGGACGAGACGGGCAACCGCGGCGAGGGCATCGTCATCGCCAACATCGACTCCGGCGTCCAGTTCGACCACCCGGACCTGGCCGGCAGCTACCGGGGCAGGAACCCCGACGGCTCCTACACCCACGACTACAACTGGTTCGACCCGGCGGGCATCTGCCCGACGGCGGCCCCCTGCGACAACAACGACCACGGCACGCACGTCATGGGCACCATGGTCGGCGCGAACGGCATCGGCGTGGCGCCCGGCGCCAGGTGGATCGCGGCCAAGGGCTGCGAGGTCAACACCTGCACCGACGCGTCCCTGCTGAAGGCCGGCGAGTGGATGGTGCGGCCCACCGACCTCAGCGGGCGCAACCCGCGCCCGGACCTCGCGCCGGACATCGTCAACAACTCCTGGGGCGGCGACGGGTTCGACCCCTTCTACAAGGAGGTCGTGGACGCCTGGCTGGCGGCCGGGATCTTCCCGGCCTTCGCCAACGGCAACGAGGGCCCCGCCTGCCAGACCAGCGGCTCGCCCGGCCAGTACGTGACCGCCTACAGCGCGGGCGCGTTCGACAGCGCGGGCGCGCTCTACGCCCGCTCCAGCAAGGGCGCGGGCGAGGACGGCGAGATCAAGCCGAACATCGCGGCCCCCGGCGTGAACGTGCGCTCCTCGATCCCGGGCGGCTACGACGCCTTCACCGGCACCTCGATGGCCTCGCCGCACGTGGCGGCCACGGTGGCGCTGATCTGGTCGGGCTCGCCCGGTCTGCAGGGGAACGTGGCCGCCACCCGGCCGCTGCTCGACGGCACCGCCGTGGACGTGTCCGACACCAGTTGCGGGGGCAGCGCGGCCGACAACAACGTCTGGGGCGAGGGCAAGCTCGACAGCTACGCGGCCGTGCTGGCCGCCCCCGACGAGGGGCTGGGCGACCTGTCCGGCGCGGTCACCTCGGGCGGGGAGCCGGTCTCCGGCGTCACCGTCACCGTCACCGGCCCGATGACCCGCACGATGGTCACGGGGGCCGACGGCCGCTACGCCGTCCCGCGCCTGCTGGCCGGGGCCTACCGGGTGAGCGCGGAGAAGTTCGGCTACGGCCGGGGCGAGGCCGCCGTCACGATCACCGCCGACCAGGCGGCGAGCGCGGACGTGCCGATCACGCCGCTGCCGACGGCCACGGTGTCCGGCGTGGTCGGCACGGCCGGCACGCCGGAGGCGGGCGCGACGGTGGAGGCCGCCGGGACGCCGGTGAGCGCGGTGACCGACGCGGCCGGCCGGTACTCGCTGACGCTGCCGCACGGCTCGTACGAGCTGCGGATCACCCCGTCCTCCCGCTGCTCGAACACCGCGACGGCGGCCGTCACGGTGGCCGGCGACGTGACCGAGGACGTCGACCTGCCGCTGCGCGGCGACAACTTCGGCTACACCTGCGCGAGCGGGCCGCAGGAGTACGCGGCGGGCACCGAGAAGCTGGCGCTGACCGGCGACGACGAGGCCCAGCAGGTGACGCTGCCGTTCCCGGTGCCGTTCTACGGCACGGGTCACACCAAGGCGTGGATCGGCACGAACGGGTTCGTCACGTTCGCCGCCGACCGGGTCACCACCGGCAGCAACGGCCGGCTGCCCACGACGGGCACGCCCAACAACGCCGTCTACCCCTACTGGGACGACCTCATCGTGGACGCCCAGGCGGGGGTCTACACGGCGGTGACCGGCACGGCCCCGCACCGGACGTTCGTCGTCGAGTGGCGCAACGTGGGCTTCTACAACGACAGCGGGCAGCGGGTGTCGTTCTCGGCGCTGCTCGGTGAGGACGGCTCGATCGGCTTCCGCTACAAGGACATCGAGAGCGAGCGCGACCGGGGCGACAGCGCCACGATCGGCGTGGAGAACGCGGCCGGCGACGACGCGCTGCTGTACTCCTACGAGGAGCCGGTGCTGTCCACCGGGCAGGGCCTGACGTTCACGGCGGGCCGGCACGGGCTGGTCACCGGCGTGGTCACCGACGCCAACGACGGCGAGCCGATCGCCGGGGCGACGGTGGAGGTGGGCGACGTGGCCACCTTCACCACCGGCGCGGACGGCTCGTTCTACGGGCAGGTGCTGGCCGGCGACTATGAGGTCACGGTGTCCAGGGCGCACTACGGCACCTTCACCCAGCCGGTCACGCTCGCCCCCGCGGAGGTGACCCGGATCGACACGGCGCTGGTCACCGGGCGGGTGAGCGCGTCGTCGGCGGAGCTGGCCGTGGTGATGCCGGCCGGATCGAGCCGGACGCGGACGGTGGAGCTGACGAACCTGGGCTCGGCGACGCCGTACACGGTGGCGGGCGAGCCGTGGTTCACGGTGAGCCCGGCGTCGGGCGAGCTGGCCAAGGGCCAGACGGTGCGCCTGGAGGTGAAGCTGTCCAGCGACGGGGTGACGCCGGGCACGTTCCGCGAGGGGCGGCTGACCGTCGAGTCGGCCAGCGGCCGGCAGCCCACCATCGAGATCAAGGTGACGGTCGTGGTGTCCAGGCACCAGGTGGCCATCGACACGGGAGCCACGAAGAACTTCGTGGACTCCGCCGGTGACACCTGGACGCCGGACCGGAAGTACGTCCAGGGCGGCTACGGCTACCTGGCCGACCAGAACCGCACGCACAGCACGTCCAAGACGATCTCCGGCACGGGCGACCAGGCGCTGTTCAGGACGGCCAGGGAGTCGATGCTGGAGTACCGCTTCGACGGCGTGCCGGCCGGGACGTACACGGTCGAGCTGGACTTCGCCGAGGTCAGGAACATGCGGATGGGCCAGCGCGTGTTCGACGTCCTGGTCGAGGGGCAGCTCGCGATCCCGGCGCTCGACCTGGCCCTGGAGTCGGGCACGTACACGGCGGTGAGCAGGCAGTACACGGTGAAGGTGACCGACGGCCAGCTCAACGTGCGCTTCGCGACCCGGCAGGGCGCGACGATCGTGAACGGGCTGCGCGTCACCGAGCGTCCCGACCGGGCCGCCTCCTGACCGCCGCCGCGCCCCCGCTCCGCACGGGCCGGGGGCGCGGTGGCCGACCCTGGGGTACCACGCACCCGGCGGCATATGTTACTGGTTGGTATATGAGACGCGTGCGGCTCCATCGCGACCTTCCGGTGCCGATGCCCGACGGCGTGACGCTGCTGGCCGACCACTATGCCCCGGCCGGCGGGCAGCGTGCCCCCGTCATCCTGATGCGCTCCCCTTACGGCCGGCGCGGCCTGTTCGGCTGGTACTACGGCCGCGGCTTCGCCCGGCAGGGGTTCCACGTGGTCATCCAGAGCTGCCGGGGCGGTTTCGGCTCCGGCGGCCTGCTCGACCCGCTCGGCGACGAGCACGAGGACGGCCTGGCCACCGTGGCGTGGCTACGCGAGCAACCCTGGTACGGTGGCGCGTTCGCGATGTTCGGCCCCTCCTATCTCGGCTACGCGCAGTGGGCCGTCGCGCCCTACGCCGGATCGGAGCTGAAGGCCATGGCCGTGCAGATCACCGCCTCCCAGTTCAGGGACGCCGCCTACGTGGGCGGGGCGTTCGCACTGGAGTCGGCGCTGAGCTGGACCACGCTCACCGACGGCATGTCCCGCCGCTTCGGCGGCACCTCCGCGCTGACCGCGCCCCGGCTCACCCGGCGGGCGGTGCTGTCGGGCCGCCCGGTGGCGGAACTGGACCTGGCCTCGGCGGGCCGGCCGCTGCCGTTCTACCAGGACCTGCTCACGCACCACGCCGACCCGGCCGTCCCCTACTGGGACAGACGTGACTTCTCGGCCAAGGTGCGTGACGTGGAGGCGGCGGTCACCATGCTGGGCGGCTGGTACGACGTGTTCCTGCCGTGGGAGCTGAAGGACTACGCGGCGCTGCGGGCCGCGGGCCACCGGCCGTACCTGACGATCGGCCCCTGGTACCACGTGGACACCCGGCACAGCCGGCCCACCATGGAGGACGCGTCCGCCTGGTTCCGCGCCCACCTGCTCGGCGACCCCTCGCGGCTGCGGCCCGACCCGGTGCGCCTCTACGTGACGGGCGCCGAGGAGTGGCGCGACCACCCCGACTGGCCGGTGCCCGGCATGCGGGAGCAGCGCTGGCACCTGCAGCACGGGTTCGGGCTCGGCGTCGAAGGGCCGCTGGAGGCCGGGCCCGACCACTTCCGCTACCACCCGTCCCATCCGACGCCGTCGCTCGGCGGGCCCGTCCTGCTGGGCGACTCCCGGCCGCGTGACCAGCGGCGTCTCGAGCGGCGCCGCGACGTGCTGGTCTACGACTCGGCGGAGCTGGGGTCGGACGTGGAGATGATCGGCCCGGTGCGCGCCGAGCTGTACGTGCGCTCCAGCACGCCGTCCACGGACGTGGTGGTGCGGGTGTGCGACGTGCACCCCGGCGGGCGCTCCATGAACGTGTGCGAGGGCGTGCGCCGCCTGGTCCCCTCGATCCCCGACGGGGACGGCGTACGCCGCGTGGACGTCGATCTGTGGCCGATCGGGCACCGGTTCGCGCGCGGCCACCGGATCAGGGTGCACGTGGCGGCGGGGGCGTACCCGACGATCGCCCGCAACCACGGCACCGGCGACCTGCTCGGCGCGGACGGCGCGATGGTGCCGGCCGACGTCGAGGTCTTCCACTCCCCCGTCCATCCCTCGGCCGTGGTGCTGCCGCTGTGCGCGCCGCACGCCTGATGTCGCTGGTCCTGCTGCTGCAGGGCCGGGGCGGGATGACGGCGGCGGAGCTGGCCCGTGAGCTGGAGGTCTCCGAGCGCACCGTGCACCGCGACGTGCTGGCGCTGTCGGAGGCGGGCGTGCCGGTCTACGCCGACCGGGGGCGGGGCGGCGGCTACCGGCTGCTGGACGGCTACCGGACCCGGCTGACCGGGCTGGACCGGGAGGAGGCCGAGGCGCTGTTCCTGTCGGGGGTGCCGGCGGCGCTGCGCGAGATGGGGCTGCAGGACGTGGCGGCCACGGCCCGGCTGAAGGCCGCCGCCGCGCTGTCGCCCGCGCTGCGGGACGCCCCGGCGACCGCCGCGCAGCGCTTCCACCTCGACGCGCCCGGCTGGTTCGCCGGTGGCGATCCGCCGCCGGCCGCGCTCGCGCCGCTGGCCAGGGCGGTGTGGCGGGACCGGCGGGTCGCCGCGGTGTACAAGGGCGAGAGGCGGGTGCTGGAGCCGTACGGGCTGGTGCTGAAGGCGGGCGTCTGGTACGCGGCGGCCCGGCACCGCTCCCGGTTCCTGATCTACCGGGTGCACCGGTTCGGCGAGGTCTCGGTGCTGGAGGAGCGCTTCGACCGGGACCCGGGCTTCGACCTGGCGACCTTCTGGGCGGGGCAGGCGGCGGAGTTCGCCCGCTCGCTGCTGCGGGAGGTGGTCACGCTCCGGCTCAGCGAGCGGGGCCGGCGGATGTTGCGGCACGTCGCCGACCCCGCGGCGCTGGAGGACGCGCTGGCCTCGCTGCGGCCCGACGGGACCGTGCGGCTGGCGGTGGAGTCGCTGGAGGTGGCGTTCTCGCAGGTGCTGCGGTTCGGGCCGGAGGCGGAGGTGCTGGACCCGCCGAAGCTGCGGGCGATGACGGCCGACGCCGCCGCCCGCACGGCCAGCCTGTACGCCGAACACGATCCGCGCTAGCGCCTGCCGGGCCCGGGAAACCGGCGCGACGTGTCATGTTATTCACCAGATCGCTGTGATAAGTAAGGATTTACTATGAACAGCGAATTCGAGCTCCGCGGAGTCAATCACGTCGCCCTGGTCTGCTCGGACATGAAACAGACCGTCGACTTCTACTCCGGTGTGCTGGGCATGCCGCTGATCAAGACCATCGAGCTGCCGATGGGCTGGGGGCAGCATTTCTTCTTCGACTGCGGGGGCGGCAACGCGCTGGCCTTCTTCTGGTTCCCCGACGCGCCCGACGGGGTGCCCGGCGTCTCGGCGCCGAAGAACCTGCCCGACCGCGGCGAGTTGCTGTCGGCCACCGGCTCGATGAACCACATCGCCTTCGACGTGCCGCCGGAGCGGATCGAGGAGTACCGCGACCGGCTCGTCGCCAAGGGCATCGACGTGGGCGTGCTGCTCAACCACGACGACAGCGAGTTCGGCGTGGCCCCCGAGATGCACGACGGCGTCTTCGTCCGGTCGATCTACTTCAAGGACCCCGACGGGATCCTGGTCGAGTTCGCCGCCTGGACCAGGCAGGTGGGGCGGCCCGGCGACGTCCGGCACGAGCCGAGGACCGCCGCGGACCGCACGGCGGGCCGGGCCGGCTGATGCCCCGGCTGCGCCGGGTGCCGCGCGAGGAGATGACCGACCCGGTCGTGCGGGGCTTCCACGACCGCCTGATCCTGCCCGGCGGGGGCACGGCCACCGGCTCGCCGGGCGACTGGTGGGAGGTCTTCGCGCTCGACCCGAAGATCTTCCGGCACTGCGTCAAGGGCTTCCAGGTCTACCGGGAGATGACGCTCGACCCGGTGCTGCGCGAGCTGGGCCAGACCAGGGCGGGGTGGGCACGGCAGAGCCAGTTCGTCTTCTCCCAGCACTGCAAGCAGCTCCGGGCGCTCGGCGTGCCGGAGGAGAAGGTGCGCGCGGTCGCGCACTGGACGGTCAGCGACCTGTTCACCGAGCCGGAGCGGGCCGTGCTGGCCTACGCCGACGCGCTGGTGCTGGACGGCGGCCGGGTGCCCGACGAGCTGTTCGACGCCCTGCGGCGGCGGCTGCCCGACGAGCAGATCCTGGAGCTGACGTACGCGATCTGCCTGTACGAGATGCACGCCACGATGGCGCGGGCGCTGCGGCTGGAGTTCGACGACCGGCCGGACCCGATCGTGGAGGTGCCGGCGCCCGAGGGATACGGGTCCCGCGACATCGCCGACGATCTGACCGTTCAACGCGAGTAACCGACCATTCGCCGATCGACGGTCCCGTTCACCGGGTGCCTGTCGTTACAGTTTCCTGCGATCTACGCATGTCTCACATCGCACGACTTCTCCCCGTTATTTTTGGCCAAACCGTAATATTGGCGACATTGGGTTTAATATCCCCGCAAAGCTACTCTCCCTCCATTGACACACCTGTCAGGATCCGGCAAACAACCGGGTTCTGATCCGTTCATCGGAGGGTCGATGACTACCGGGGAACCCGGGCAGCCACGCACCGACCGCAGCCCCTGGAACTGGCTGCTGGTCCTGCCGATCGTGCTGCCGTTGCTGACGTTCCTGTTCAACTCAGACGAGCCGCGCCTGCTGGGCTTCCCGCTCTTCTACTGGCTGCAGATCGCGTTCATCATCGTGGGCGTCACGTGCACCACCATCGTCTACAGGATGACCAAGTGAGCGCCCACACGACCGAACTGGTCGTGTTCATCCTGCTGTTCCTGCTGGTCAGCGGCATGGGCTTCGTCGCCTCGCGGTGGCGCCGGCCGACCGACCTGGCCAGCCTCAACGAGTGGGGCCTGGGCGGGCGCAGCTTCGGCTCCTGGATCACCTGGTTCCTGATCGGCGGCGACCTGTACACCGCCTACACCTTCGTGGCGGTGCCCGCGCTGGTGTTCAGCTCCGGAGCGCTCGGGTTCTACGCGCTGCCGTACACCGTCGTGGTCTACCCGCTGGTGTTCCTGGTGCTGGCCCGGATGTGGTCGGTGTCGCACGTGCACGGGTTCGTCACGCCGGCCGACTTCGTACGGGCCCGGTTCGGGTCGCCGACGCTGGCCCTCGCGATCGCGATCACCGGCCTGGTCGCGACCATGCCGTACATCGCGTTGCAGCTCGTCGGCATCGAGGCGGTGCTCAAGGCCATGGGCATCACCGGGCACCTGCCGATCATCATCGCGTTCGCGATCCTGGCCGCCTACACCTACCAGTCCGGCCTGCGCGCGCCCGCGCTGATCGCGTTCGTGAAGGACGCGCTGATCTACATCGTGATCCTCGCCGCGATCATCTACATCCCGGCCAAGCTGGGCGGCTGGGACTCGATCTTCGACGCCGCCAAGGCCAAGTTCGACGCCACCCCGGCGCCGGGCGACGGGATGCTCCTCAACGCCAACAACCAGCTCCAGTACGTGACGCTCGCCTTCGGCTCGGCGCTGGCCCTGTTCCTCTACCCGCACAGCCTCACCGGCGTGCTGGCCTCCAGGAGCCGGGGCGTCATCAAGCGGAACATGTCGGCGCTGCCCGCCTACAGCCTCGTGCTGGGCCTGATCGCGCTGCTCGGCTTCATGGCCATCGCGGCCGGGACGAAGCCGGTCACGACGGACGGCAAGGCCGACACGAACACGATCGTGCCGATGCTGTTCGACCAGATGTTCCCCGACTGGTTCACCGGCGTGGCGTACGCGGCCATCGGCATCGGCGCGCTCGTCCCGGCGGCCATCATGTCGATCGCGGCGGCCAACCTGTTCACCCGCAACATCTACCGCGAGTACATCAACAAGAACGCCACCGACGCCCAGGAGGCCGGCGTCTCCAAGCTGGTCTCGCTGGTGGTCAAGGTGGGCGCGGTGCTGTGCATCCTGCTGCTCGACCCGCAGTTCTCGATCGACCTCCAGCTCATCGGCGGCGTGATCATCCTGCAGACGCTCCCGTCGGTGGCGCTGGGCCTGTACACGCGCTGGTTCCACAAGAGCGGCCTGATCGCGGGCTGGGCGGCCGGCCTGGCGGCGGGCATGTGGATGCTCTACCTCATCCCGAACCCGGCCAACGGCAAGCAGCACTTCGGCGGCTCGGCGTTCGCGCTGTCGAACCTGGGCTTCGACACCAAGATGACGATCTACGCCGGCTTCCTGGCGCTGGCCGTCAACCTGGTGGTGGCGGCCCTGGCGACCGTGATCTTCCGGGCCTCGAAGGTGGCCGACGGCGCGGACGCGACCGCGCGCGGCGACTACTTCGCCGACGAGGGCGACCCGCAGGTCAAGGACCGGGGCCTCACCGCGTCGCACTGAGGCGGCGGGCGGGGGTGCGGGCTCAGCCGCCGGACGGGTAGCCGGGGTTGGCAACCGCCAGCTTCGCGCGTACCGCCGCCTCCAGGGCGCTCACCAGGGCCGCGTCGTCCGCGACGCGGCCCTGCCTGATCGCGGCGGCCAGCTCGGCGTCATCGGCCACGCCCAGCTCGGCCAGCCGGGCGGCGTGCCGCCCGGCCTGCTCGGGGCCGAGCTCGATCTCCCGCTCCACCATGCCGAGCACGTTGACGGCCACGCGGGTGTGGTAGCGGACCCGGCCCTCGACGGCGGGCAGCACCTCGGTCTCGAGGAAGTCGCGGACGGCGGCCACGAGCTGGGCCGCGGTGGGGACGTCGTGCGGAGCGCTCACCCCTCCTGCCTAGCACGTCCGGCCCGGTGCGCCCAGGGCTCCCTACGCCCGCTTTATCCACATCCGATCATGTACGGACTAGTCTGCGGCCATGCACCTTCAGTCCCCTCCTGAGCCGTCCCCGCTGCTCGGACCCCGGCTCATCAGGGCCGAGATCTTCGTCGTGATGTCGGTCTCGCTCGGCGCCAGCGCCCTGATGGCGATCGTGCGGCTGGTCGGGGCGCTCACGGCGCCGCGCGAGCTCAAGGGCCAGCAGGCCGTGCTCGTCGGGTCGATGGCGCCCGGCCGGCCCTGGCTGGACCTGGCGTTGCAGCTCTCGCAGATCGCGATCGCGGTGGCGCCCGTGGGGCTGGTCGCGTACCTGCTGGTGCGCTCGGGCGAGTCGATGCGCACGATCGGCGCGGACTTCCGCCGCCCCGGCGGCGACCTGGCGCGCGGGGCGCTGCTCGCGGCGGCCATCGGCGGCTCGGGGCTGGCCTTCTACCTGGCGGTGTGGGCCAGCGGGGTGAACCTGACGGTCGTGCCGGGCGCGCTGCCCGAGCAGTGGTGGCAGGTGCCGGTGCTGCTGCTGGCCTCCGCCCAGAACGGCGTGCTGGAGGAGGTGATCGTCGCCGGGTACCTGCTGCACCGGCTCGGTCAGGCCGGATGGACGCCGTGGAAGGCGGTCGTGGTGTCGTCGCTGCTGCGCGGCTCGTACCACCTTTATCAGGGCTTCGGCGGGTTCGTCGGGAACGTGGTGATGGGGCTGGTGTTCGGGCGGCTGTACCAGCGGTGGGGACGCTGCATGCCGCTCATCGCGGCCCACACGCTCATCGACGCCGTCGCCTTCGTCGGGTACGCCTTCCTGCGCGACCGGGTGAGCTGGCTGCCCTGAACCGTTGACCGCCGCCGGGGATTCGGGTTGGGTTTTCGCATGAGCTTCGCGGTCCCCGACAGCGTCCGGCCGGTTCGCGACGCCGTGCGCGCGTTCATGATCGAACGGGTCGAGCCCGCCGAACCCGTGCTGCACGCGGGCGGCCCCGAGGCCGCGGCGACGCTGGACGAGCTGCGGGCCCAGGCCAGGAAGGAGGGCCTGTGGGCGCTCGGCCATCCGCGCGAGCTGGGCGGCGGCGGCCTGCCGTTCCTCGACTACGTCTACGTCAACGAGGTGCAGGGGCGCAGCGAGTACGGGCAGCTCGCGCTGGGCACGTACACGCTCCAGGACTCGCTGATGCTGCACGAGCACGCCTCCCCCGAGCAGCGCGAACGCTACCTGGCGCCGCTGGTGCGCGGTGACATCTCCCCCAGCTTCGCGATGACCGAGCCGGGCGTCTCCAGCAGCGACCCCACGCAGCTCACCACGTCCGCGGTGCTCGACGGCGACGAGTGGGTGATCAACGGGCACAAGTGGTTCACCACCGGCGCCTCGCGGGCGGCGTACACCACCGTGATGTGCCGGACCGAGCCGGACGCGCCACCCCACCTGGCCTTCTCCATGATCCTCGTGCCGACCTCCACGCCGGGTTACCGGATCGTCCGCGACACGCCGGTGCTGGGCCTCGACGGCGCCCACTGCGAGGTGCGCTACGAGGACGTCCGCGTCCCCGCCGCGAACCTGCTCGGCCCGCGCGGCCAGGGCTTCGTCATCGCGCAGCGGCGGCTCGGGCCCGGCCGCATCTTCCACTGCATGCGCTGGCTGGGCCAGGCGCAGCGGGCCTTCGACCTGATGTGCCGCAGGCTGCACGAGCGCACGGCGTTCGGCGGGCCCCTGGCCGGCAAGCAGCTCATGCGCCGGCACGTGTTCGACTCCTACACCGAGATCCAGTCCGCTCGGCTGTTCACGTTGCAGGCCGCCGAGGCGATCGACCGGGGCTCGCAGGCCCGGGTCGAGATCGGGGCGATCAAGGTGGTGGGCGCGCGGATGCTGCACAACGTGATCGATCGGGCCATCCAGGTGCACGGCGCCGCCGGGCTGACGGCCGACACCCCGCTGGAGCGCATGTACCGGCACGCGCGGGCCGGGCGGATCTACGACGGGCCCGACGAGGTGCACATCGACTCGGTCGGCCGCCGCCTGCTGGCCGAGTACGCGGCGGGCGGCTCGTGGGAGTTCGGGGCGCGATGAGCGACCTGCCGGCGATCGTCCGCGAGGCGTTCGGCCCCGGCGCGGCCGTCGAGTCCCGCGTCCGGCTGCCCGGCGGGGCCTCCCGCGAGACCTGGGCGCTCGACGTGGCCACGCCGGACGGCGGCCGGCACGAGCTGATCCTGCGGCTCGACTCCCCCGGCGGCGCGCCGGAGACCGGCGCGGGCCTGGCGGCGGAGGCGCGGCTGATGCGGGCCGCGGCCGGTGCCGGGGTGCCGGTGCCGCGGATCATCGCCGGCGGCGAGTCGTACATCCTCATGACCCGCGTCCCCGGGGAGACGATCCCGCGCCGGATCCTGCGCGACGACGCCTACGCGGCGGCCCGGCCCCGCCTGGCCCGGCAGTGCGGGCAGACGCTGGCCGCCATCCACCGCATGCCGCTGTCGGCGCTCCCCGCGCCCGCGCGGCCCGCGCAGGATCCGCTGCTGAGCTGGCGGGAGGTGCTGGACCAGCTCGGCGAGCCGCACCCGGTGTTCGAGCTGGCGCTGCGGCGGCTGGCCGGGACCCGCCCGCGCGGCCGGCGGCCCACGGTCGTGCACGGCGACTTCCGCAACGGCAACCTCATCGTCGGCCCCGAGGGCATCAGGGCGGTGCTCGACTGGGAGCTCGCGCACGCCGGAGACCCCCTGGAGGACCTCGGGTGGCTGTGCGTGAAGGCGTGGCGGTTCGGCTCGCCGCTGCCGGTGGGCGGCTTCGGCGGCTACGACGACCTCGTCCACGCCTACGAGGAGGCCGGCGGGCAGGCGGTGGACCACGAGGCGCTGCGCTGGTGGGAGACGTTCGGGGTGCTCAAGTGGGGCGTCATCTGCGTCATGCAGACGATGCGGCACCTGCGCGGCGGCGCCCGCTCCGTGGAGCTGGCCGCCATCGGGCGGCGCGTGTGCGAGAACGAGTGGGACCTGCTGCGGCTGCTGGACGAGCGGCCGGACCTCACGAAGGGCTGACCTCCCCGCGCGGGGCGATCGCGGCGACGAT
This sequence comes from Nonomuraea sp. MG754425, assembly GCF_021699195.1. Lineage (GTDB taxonomy): Bacteria > Actinomycetota > Actinomycetes > Streptosporangiales > Streptosporangiaceae > Nonomuraea. The sequence continues at coordinate 22,300 of NZ_SSXE01000126.1, forward strand.
CACGTCGACCAGGCCCTCCACCACCACGGCGCGGTCCACCTCCGGATGCTCCAGCCACCAGTCGCCGGTGGTCTGCACCATGCCGACGAACGCGTGGCCGAGCACCTGGGCGCGGGTCGGGTCGGGCACCACCCGCTCGGCGGCCAGCATCCCGCCGAGCTCCTCCCCCAGGCTGCGCACCAGCGCGGTCATGTGGGAGCGCACCCTGCTGTCCTCGGCCCCGACCCGGTGGAACAGGAACCGGTAGAGGTTGAGGTTGGCCGAGATCAGGTCGAGGTAGACGCCGATGGCCGCCCTGGCCCTGCCCCGCAGGCCGGCCCGGGTCTCGGCGAGCTCGGGCCGGAGCTGGGCGATCACCGTGCGGACGTGCCGGTCGGCCAGCGCCTGGTACAGGCCGTGCTTGTCGCCGAAGTGGCGGTAGAGGATGGGCTTGGTGATGCCCGCCTCGGCGGCGATGGCCGCCATCGACACACCGGGGCCCTCCCGCAGGATGACCCGGTCGGCCGCGTCGAGCAGCGCTCTGCGCCGATCCGGATCCCGCCCGCTCACGGGTCCAGGATAGATCGCCGGCGGGCCGGGAGCAGCGCCGAGAGCACGAGCACGACGCCGATGAGCGCGTACAGGCCGCTCATGCCGGCCAGGGTGCCGGGCGGTTCGGCGGCCTCGGCCCACGGCGCGCCGTCCGGCTGCGGCCACGGCAGGCCGCCGGCGCGGGCCCAGGGCAGGGTGCCGGCCAGGCCGATCGCGGCGTCGAGGTCGAGGGCGAACAGCACGCCGGCCGCCGCCAGCGGCACCCCGCAGGCCAGCGCGGCGGCCGGCCAGGAGGCCAGGAGGGCCACGACGACCGCCACGGCCGCCAGGTAGGCCAGCCCGAGCGGCGCCGGCGAGAACGCGGCGAGGCCGGCGCGCAGGCTGCGGGCGGCGGCGTCGGCGAGGTAGTAGACGGGGGCGAGGGCGGCCACGCCCGCCACGGCCGCCGCGAGGTCTCGGCGGCGCCGGTCGCGCTTCACATCGGCACACCTTACGCGGGCCGCGGGACGGCGCGGGGCCATACCCGAGCTTTCCCCGTCGCCGCCCTCACCTTCTGGCCGCAATGGCGGCCCGATGCCCAGAATCCGGGCGATCGCCCTGTTCAGCGGCATGATCCGGTGATCTGGGCCGTCCGGGCGCGGCTCACCGCTTGCCCGCCAGCCGCAGCAGCAGATCCTTGACCTCCACGGCCTCGTAACGCTCGCGCGCCTGGGACGGGTCGGAGCAGAGCAGGACGGGCGCGTCGGCCGGATCGGCGGGCAGCAGGCCGTGGGAGCCGCGCACGGCGCGCGCCCCCGCGTCGAGGCCGACGACGCTCATCACGTAGCGCAGGCCCGCCTTCTTGCGCAGCAGCGCGAGCCCCGCCCGCCGCTTGGCCGCCCCCGGGGCCGCGGGGTCGAAGAGCAGCTCGGCCGGATCGTAGCCGGGCTTGCGGTGGATCTCGACGACGCGGGCGAAGTCGGGGGCGCGGGCGTCGTCGAGCCAGTAGTAGTAGGTGAACCAGGAGGCGGGCTCGGCGAGCAGGACCAGCTCGCCCGAGCGCGGGTGGTCGAGGCCGTGCGCGGCCTTGCCGTCCTGGTCGAGGACGGTGGCCACGCCCTCGACGGCGGCGCACAGCTTGGCGACGGCGGGCACGTCGGCGGAGTCGCGCACGTAGACGTGGGCGATCTGGTGGTCGGCGACGGCGAACGCGCGCGAGGTCCACGGGTCCAGGTACTCCATGCCGTCCTGGGTGTGCACGCGCAGCAGCCCCTCGGCCCGCAGGGCCCGGTTGACGTCCACGGGGCGGGAGACGTCGGTGATGCCGTACTCCGACAGCGCCACCACCGTGCGGTCGCCGGCGGCGTCCAGCAGGGGCGCGAGGACGGCGTCCAGCTCCCGGGCGGCGGCGGCCGAGCGCGGGTCGCCGGGGCCGTACCGCTGCAGGTCGTAGTCGAGGTGCGGGACGTAGACGAGGGTGAGGTCGGGGTCACGGGTGGTCATGACGTGCTCGGCGGCACGGCAGATCCACGACGACGCCGCGATCCCCGCCCCCGGACCCCAGTAGCTGAACAGCGGGAACGGGCCGAACCTGGCCTCCAGCTCGTCGTGCAGCTCGGGCGGGTCGGTGTAGCAGTCGGGGTCCTTGCGGCCGTCGGCGCGGTAGATCGGGCGCGGGGTGATCGTCCAGTCGACGTCGGCGCCCATGGCGTACCACCAGCACACGTTGGCCACCGTGTAGCCGGGGCCGGCGGCCTGCCACACCTTCTCGCCGCCGACCAGGGCGTTGTGCTGCCGCCAGAGCAGGACCTCGCCGAGGTCGCGGAAGTACCAGCCGTTGCCGACGACGCCGTGGCCGGACGGCGGCAGGCCGGTCAGGAACGTGGACTGGACCGAACAGGTGACGGCGGGCAGGACGGTGCCCAGCTCGGCTCGGAAGCCGTCACCGGCGACGGCCCGCAGGCGGGGCATGTGCTCCAGCAGCCTCGGCGTGAGCCCCACCACGTCGAGAACCAGCAGCTTGGTCATCCCGTCACTCCCAGGTCGCGCAGCTCGGCACGGGCGAAGGCCAGCTCGGCGGCGATGCCGTCGGCGAGCTGGGCGGGGGTCCGGGGGCGCAGCGCGTCGGGCAGCACGCCCCAGGTGTAGGTCTCCACGTCGTAGTGGTCGCACAGCGGCTCGGGGCCGCCGGCCAGCTCCTTGAGCGCCTCGCGCAGCACCGGGGTGGTGGTGGCCAGCGGTGGGGCGGGGTCGGCGTGCAGCGGCACGTGGTAGTGCACCCGCCACGGGCCCGGCAGGTCGCGATCGAGCGCCTCGTCGAGGTCGTCGGCCGCGCCGCCGTGCGGGTTGCGGGTCTGGTGCAGGAAGCGCGGCTCGGCGTACTCCCGCAGCCCCTGGGGGCCGGCGGTCTCCAGGGCGGCCGAGAGCTGCACCTTGACCACGGGCAGGCCGGCCTCGCGCAGGGCCTTCAGCGCGGCGGCCGGCTGCTCCCAGGCGCAGGCCAGGTGGGCCAGGTCCAGGCAGACGCCGAGCCGGTCGGTGTCGGCTCCGGCCAGGTGGGTGATCGCCTGCCCGGTCGTCTCGACGACGCAGCCGGGCTCGGGCTCGAACGCGACCCGCACGACGCGGCCGGTGGCGGACTCGACGCCGGCCAGCCCGGCGGCGAGCCGGTCGAGGCCGCGGGCCGCCCGATCGGCCATGGCGGCGTCCCAGGGCTCGCGCCAGGCGAGCGGCAGGGTGGAGACCGACCCCCTGGCGGCGTCGTCGGGGAGCAGCCCGGCCAGGACGCGGGCCAGGTCCAGCGTGTACGACAGGCGGGCGGGCGTGGTCCAGTCGGGGCTGTAGACGGCGTGCTTGACGACCGGGTCGTGGAACGAGCGGTACGGGAACCCGTTCAGCGTCACGACCTCCAGGCCCCGCGCGGCCAGCTCACGGCGCAGCCCGGCGAGCAGGACGGGGTCGGCGGCCAGGGCCCCGGCGACGGGGGCGGCCAGCCACAGCCCGAGCCCGAGCCCGAGCACGCCGGCCCCGAGCCGGTCGCGGATCGGGACCGCGTACGTGTCGAACTGGGCGATGATGCCGTCGAGGTCCTCGGCCGGGTGCACGTTGGTGCAGTAGCCGAGGTGCAGCGGCGTGCCGCCGGGGTGGCGCAGCCGCATCACTCGCCGCCGCGCTTGATGGAGCTGCCGGCGAAGGTGGGCTCGGCGGCTCCGGTGACGGCGCTCAGGTCGAGGCGGCCCGACTGGCCGTAGAACTCGACGGGGTTGCGCCACATCACCTGGTCCACGTCGTCCTCGTCGAATCCGGCGGCCAGCATCTCCCGGGCGGTCTCCAGGGTGAGCAGCGGGTCGGAGACGCCCCAGTCGGCGGCCGAGTTCACCAGCACCCGCTCGGTGCCGTACCTGCGCAGCAGCTCCACCATGCGCGGCGGCGACATCTTCGTCTCGGGGTAGATGGAGAAGCCCATCCAGCAGCCGGAGCCGTGCACGAGGCCGACGGTGACCTCGTTGAGGTGATCGACGGCGACCCGGCCCGGCTCGAGGCCGGAGGCTTTGACGAGGTCGAGGGTGCGGCGGGTGCCGGCGGCCTTGTCGCGGTGGGGGGTGTGCACCAGCGCAGGCAGCTCGTGCTCGACGGCCAGCGCGAGCTGGCGTTCGAAGGCGTCGTCCTCCTCGGGGGTCATGGAGTCGTAGCCGATCTCGCCGACCGCGACCACCCGGTCCTTGTCCAGGTAGCGGGGCAGCAGGTCGAGCACGGGACGGCAGCGCGGGTCGTTCGCCTCCTTGGGGTTGAGCGCGATCGTGGCGTGGTGCACCACGCCGAACTGGGCGGCCCGGTACGGCTCCCAGCCGACGAGCGAGTCGAAGTAGTCGGTGAACGAGCTCGGGCCGGTGCGCGGCTGCCCCAGCCAGAAGGACGGCTCCACGACGGCCGCGACCCCGGCGGCGGCCATGCGCGCGTAGTCGTCGGTGGTGCGTGAGGTCATGTGGATGTGCGGGTCGAAGATGCGCATCAGGTCTCCTCGGGGGTGCGGTCGCCGGTGAGGCGGCCGAGCAGGGCGGCGGCGTCGCCGGGCATGGGACGGCCGGCCGCCTCCCGCTCGGCGGCGAACGCGGCCAGCATGGCGGCCAGTTCGGCGTCCGCCCGCTCGTCCAGCCGGTCCACCTCCGACAGCGGGACGCCCATGAACACGCACTTCAGCACCGCCTGCCGCCAGGCGGCCTGGTCGAGGTGGGCGGCGTACGGGCCGAGGGCGGCGGCGAGCAGGCGGGCGTCGTTGGTGCGGATGGCGTCGCGCAGCAGGGGCACCGTGACGGGCAGGGCGTCCGCGCCGGCGGGGAGCATGGGCAGGGCCTTGAGCACGGCGCGTTTCTCGTCGGCGTCGCCGTGGCGGTACAGGTCGTGGGCCTCGGCGGCGGCGCGGCCGGGGGGCAGGGACTCCAGCAGCAGCGCCCGGACGGCCTCGTCGGCGGTCCAGCCGGGCGCGCCGGGCAGCGGGGCCCGGCCGGTGCGCCTGCCCGCCGCGGCGAAGGAGCGGGTGAACCTGCCGGGCTCGGCCAGGGCCTGCTCCAGCCAGGCGGCGTGGGGGGTGTCGCGGAGCGCGGCACGCAGCCGCTCGGGTGGCGTCACGGTCTGCCTCCTCGGGAGTCCGGCTCGGGCCGGCGGAGGGAGTCCTGTTCGGCCTGGCGGAGGAAGGTCAGGGAGCGGGCGGCGACGTCGGGGGCGGCGTGCGAGTGCCGGGGCAGCTCGACGGCGACCAGGCCGCGGTAGCCGGACCTGGCCAGCGCCCGCAGCACCGGCGGGAAGTCGATCTCCCCCTCGCCGAACTCCAGGTGCTCGTGCGTCCCCCGGCGCATGTCGTCGATCTGGACGTTCACGAGGTACGGCGCCACGTCGGTCACGCGGTCGGGCACCGTGCCGGGCTCGTTGCACCGGCAGTGGCCGATGTCCAGGGTGAGGCCGAACCCGGCGGGCGCGCCGAGCGCCCGGCGCAGCGCGTGCCAGCCGGCGATCGTGTCCACGAGCATGCCCGGCTCCGGCTCGAAGCCCAGCGGGATCCCGTCCGCCGTCTCCAGCACCCGCGCGCAGCCCGCCACGAGCCGGTCCCAGGCGGTGTCCGGCGGCACGTGCGCCGGGCGGATGCCCGACCAGAACGACACCGCATCCGCCCCCAGGTCGGCCCCGATGGCGACGGCCCTGCGCAGGAAGTCGACCCGGCGGTCACTGTCGTCGTCGAGCAGGGTGGGGGCGTGCTTGCGGCGCGGGTCGAGCAGGTAGCGGGCGCCGGTCTCGACGACCACGGCCAGGCCGAGCGTGCGCAGCCGGTCGGCGACCTTGGCCACGCGCCCGCCCAGGCCGTCGGCGTACGGGTCGAGGTGGTGGTGGTCGAGGGTGAGGGCCACGCCGGTGTAGCCCAGGCCGGCGATGACGTCGAGGGCGTCCGGGAGACGGTGGTTGGCGAAGCCGTTCGTGCCGTAGCCGAATCGCATCATGTCGGGGACAGCTTCCTGGCCAGGCGGCGGGCCAGCGGGACCACCGCGGCGAGCGCGAGACCGGCGGCGGGGGCGCCGGCCCTGGCGGTCAGCGCGCCCTGGAGCGCGGGCAGGCTGACGATCCCCGCCGTGACGGCCGCACGCACCTGACCCGCCGAGGGGTCGGCGACGGCGCGGGCCTGCGGGGTGGCGAACTGGGAGGCGTACCAGGCCGCCAGCGCGGCCCGCGCGGCGACACGGGCGGTGGCACGGGGCTGGAACCGGGCGACGACCCCGGCGAGCCGTCCCGGGCGCGAACCGGCGGTGGTACCGGAGTCCGGACCGGCATGGCCGCCGAGACGCAAGCGGGCAAGAACACCGGAGGGCGGACCGGCGTGACCGCCGAGGTGCCGGTGGGCGAGAACGCCGGGGAGCGGACCGGCATGGACGCCGGGGCGTGGGCGGGTGGTGGGGCCGGGGCGTGTGTGGGTG